>JACIXH010000229.1 GCA_014360565.1 Nocardia sp. | reverse complement strand
CGCGGTGGCTGATCAGCCACCGCGCGAGCCTCTTACCGTCGAAAGGCTATTCGCACTTCACGATCGGGATCGGGTCGTACTTCACGGTCCGCGTATGCCGCGACACCTGAGCGCCGGACTTGGCGTCGGTGATCACCCTGGTGTCGGAGATGGTGAAACCGGGCGCGCCCTCGGAGGCGATGCAGTCCTTGCCCTTGGGCAACACAACCTCTTCGGGCTCGGTCGGCTTCGACTTCTCACCCGTAATCGATTCCACGTTCACGGTTTTGGTGCCCCACATCCGCACGGTGATCTCGGACCCGGTCGCAACGGCCTGAATGTAGACACCGGTCGTGCCGGTGTTACGGAAGGCCAGGTCGATCGCGCCGTCGAACACCGTCGCCTCGCGGGCGGCCGGATAGCGTGAGATGTAGTAGCTGTGTTCGGTGTGGCCGCCGTCTTCCATCCCGGCGAAGTACGCCGCGTTGTAGAGCGTGGTGGCGAACTGGCTGATGCCGCCGCCGACCGCGGTACTCGGCCTGCCCTTGTCGATGATGCCGGACTCCACATAGCCTTCGGCGGCGGTGCGAGGACCGGTGAACTCGTTGAGCGAGAACGTATCTCCCGGCTTGATCACCGCTCCGTCGACCTTGGCGGCGACCGTGCGGATGTTCACCCCGGAGGGTCCGCTGAAGCCGCCGGTGGTGAACTGGCCGATCGTCTCGTTGATTCCGAGCGCACTCGCGGCTTCGGTGGTGAGCTTGGGCTCGATGCGCTGATACACGACCGGGCTGGTGCGCGTACCCGGCTGCGTGAGCAGGGCGGGCAGTTTCTCGAGCGTCTTCGGCCAGTCGACCTTCTCGCCGACCACCGCGGGCACCACAGTCGGCTTACCCGCGCCCACCGTGAAGGTGGCGTCCTTGGGCTCGATCTCCGATGGCACCAATTGCGGTGCGAGCAAGGCGATCGCGGCATCGTTGTTGATCTGTGGCGCCAGGCCGCCGTTGCCGTCGGGCACGAACCCGAGTACTTCGGCGATCTGATCGGGGGTCAGCGTGGCCTCGATGTCCTTGCCGGACACCGTGATCGGTGAGGCGACGGCGGGCGTGGCGATGTCACGCAACGCTGCCTGCACCGCATCGATACGCACCGCGACAGGTGCGGCGACCACGGGTAGGTCCAGCTGGCTGCTCGCGGCCCAGCGATCGGTGATGGTGGTGCGCGCGGTCTCGGTGTCGAGCACGCGGCCGGGGACCGGCGCGACCGCGACGGGTCTGCCGTTCTCGAAGCGCACCGTGCCTTCGACGGTCGGATTGTCGTGGACGCGGAAACTCGCGAGCTGTGCGTCGAGAGCCGCGGTGTCGACCGTGCTCGATACCGGCACCTCGCGGGTGCCGAACAGCGAGAGCAGTCGGCTCACCGGATTGAGCGGCTGGCTGCCGACGGCGTCCCACGTGCTGTCGTAGTCCACCGACAGACCGGCTGCGGCGGGCACCATGCTCGCCTGCACATCGCCGATCCGCACGGGCAGGGGTCGTTCGGCCTTGGGGCCGAGCTCTGTGTGCAGCAGCGCGTCGGCCTCGGCCTGGTCCATCCCGCCGATGTCGATACCGGCGACGACGACGCCGCGCGCCACCTCACCCTGGCTCAGGGCCAGATCGGTCAGGTAGGCGGCGGTGCCGAGCGCCAGTACGGCGCCGACCGCGATGCCCACCCGCTTGACCAGCTGCTGGTTGGGCGGCGGGGTCGGCGGCTGTGCCGGGCCAGGGGTAGGTGACCAGCGGTCGCGGGTCACGGTGCTGAGGGGCTGGGTGAGGGCGGTGGTGTCCGGATCGAAAGTGCGATTTGATTCGAGCAGCTTGCGTAATCCGACCTCGCCCCTCCGGTCGGCCGGTTGTCCGGCGGTCGACTCGCTGGGCACGGAGGTCCTTCCGTTAGGTTGGCCCCGAATGTTTGCGGGGTCCGGCCCGAGGGTAACGCGCATCGGCGCGCTCGGCAGCTCGGTGACCGGGTTGTGGCAGCGAAAAGGCTCCGCGTAGTTGCCGGGTCGGGGGTCTGGCAACTACACGGAGCCGATCTGTTTATCGTGGCGCCGAGCGGGGCGTTACAGCCCATTCGGAAGAATTTTGGCGCGCCGCCACGACGCCGCCACGAGGGAGCGCCCGGCAGCGCGAGACAATCGACGTGAGAAGTATCTCGACACCACGCACACCCCGGACAACGAGGAGAACTGATGCAGCTGGGAATGATCGGCCTCGGCCGGATGGGCGCCAATATCGTGCGCCGAATCGTGCGCGACGGGCACACCGCCGTCGGCTACGAGCGCCACCAGGGGTCGATCGCCGAGCTGGAGTCCGAGCTCGGTGACAAGTTCAGCGGCACGACCGACCTGGCGGAGTTCGTCGGCAGGCTCGAGACGCCCCGCGTGGTGTGGGTGATGATTCCCGCGGGCGCGACCGGTGCGGTGATCGAAGCGGTAGCCGAGTTACTCGAGCCGGGCGACATCATCATCGACGGTGGCAACAGCCGCTACCACGAAGACATCAAGCGCGCGAAGGCGCTGGAGCCGAAGGGTATCCACTACCTCGATATCGGCACCTCGGGCGGCGTATTCGGCCTGCAGCGCGGCTACTGCCTGATGATCGGCGGCAACCAGGCCCAGGTCGACTACCTGGAGCCGCTACTGGCGACCATCGCCCCCGGCTACGAGTCCGCCCCGCGCACCCCCGGCCGTACCGGTGAGCCGTCGCAGGCGGAGAAGGGTTACCTGCTGTGTGGTCCGCACGGTGCGGGCCACTTCGTGAAGATGGTGCACAACGGCATCGAATACGGTGCGATGGGCGCCTACGCCGAGGGGCTGAACATCCTGAAGCACGCCAACGCGGGCTCGGAGTACCTGCACGGCGAGCACTCCGCCGAGGAGACGCCGATGGAGCATCCCGAGTACTACATGTACGACCTGGACATCCCGTCCATCACCGAGGTGTGGCGCCGCGGCTCGGTCGTGGCCTCGTGGCTGCTCGACCTCACTGCATCGGCCCTGGTCACCGACCCCGAGCTGGATTCCTATGGCGGCCGGGTCTCCGACTCCGGTGAAGGCCGCTGGACCATCGATGCCGCCATCGACACCGCCGTGCCCGTCCCGGTCCTTTCCGCTGCCCTCTACCAGCGCTTTTCCTCCCGTGGCCAGGCCCTCTACGCCGACAAGATGCTCTCGGCGATGCGGAAGGCCTTCGGTGGACACAACGAGCTGCCGCAGAGTTAGCCCCCTAGACAACCCGCAACCGGCCTTTCGTCGCCAGACGGAGGCCGGTTGTCGCGTTTTCGGGTTGGTTCGGGTAGATCGAAATCTTCGGATGCTACCTGCCCCGAAGAGTAAAACAACGATGTTCCACAAAATAGGAACACGTTCTTCTTTTCCAGGACAATCGTCCAGTCGGACCTATACGTTGTGGTCAGAGGGGGGAAAGCCCACCTGATGAGGAATTCGCCGCGGCCGTCTCGCCGGGGTTATGGAGGAAAATCATGTTCCGGACTTCGCGTATCGCCGCGGGCGTCGCCACTACTGCTCTCGTCGTCGCCGGTGTCGGCGTCGGTCTCGGTTCCGGCGTTGCCGCCGCCGATGCCACCTGCGCGGTGAGCAGTCACGTGCAGAAGAAGGATGCGAGCACTGTCGGTATCACCCACGTCTACGACAAGATCGCCAGCGCCGAGCAGATCGGCGTCGGCACCTCGGTCACCTACAAGGTGATCGTCGGGACCACCGGGATCGGCAACCCGTACGTCAACACCATCACCGACTTCCCGCCCGTCGGCTTCGGGGCGCCAACCAAGACCACCATCACCGCCTATCACGCGGTCGGCGGCCAGGTCACCGAGGACGTCACCGCCGTGCCCAACGCGGGCGGCTGGAAGGTGACGAGCACGGGCTGGTTCGTGAACTCCGGTAATCCCGTCACCCTCAACATCACCTACCCCGTCCCCAGCGGCATCAAGGCGGGTCAGATGGTCACCAGCGGTGGCGTCGGCGTCGCGGGCACGGTGGGCGTGAGCAACGAAATGCCCGGCCTGACAGCCTGTTTCACCGCTCGCGGCGCCAACGCCGGCGAGACGGTGATCGGCAGCCTCGGTGACAACGGGCTGGGATCCAATGATGGACAGCTGAGCTCCACCGGCTCGCTGAGCGACATCATCTCCGACGTGCTGCGCAATCTGATCGGTAGCTGATCGCGTAGCACTTGGTCGCCGGGACGGTCTCGCGCTGCCGTCCCGGCGTTCCATTCTCCTTGTAGCACTCTTTGTTTCGAAATCTGTGAGGAATCGTGTTCCCCTGTAAGCAGGCGGTGCTGGCCGTGCTCGCTGTTCTCGCGCTCTCGGTCGCCACCATCGGAACCGCCGGTGCGGACGGATCGCGGCTCGACCGCATCGAACGGCCGGGCCAGCGACAGCAGACACTGCACGTCTACTCCGCGTCGATGGACCGGGTGATTCCACTGCAGATCATCACGCCGCACGACACCAGCGCGCCACGCCCGACCCTGTATCTGCTCAACGGCGCGGGGGGCGGCGAGGACATCGCGAATTGGTACAACCAGACCGACATCGTGCAGTTCTTCGCCGACAAGAATGTCAACGTCGTCACGCCGGCGGCAGGCGCCTTCTCGTACTACACCGACTGGCAGCGCGACGACCCGAAGCTCGGTCGCAACAAATGGCAGACCTTCCTCACCGAGGAGCTCCCGCCGATCGTCGATGCCACGTTGAACACCACCGGCGTGAACGCCATCGCGGGTCTGTCGATGTCGGCCACCGCGGTGCTCAATCTGGCCATCGCGGCGCCCGACCGCTATCGCGCCGTCGGCGCCTACAGCGGCTGCGCCTCGGTGGACGACCCGGTGAGCCGCGCCTACATCGATTTCGTCCTCGCCCGCGGCGGCGCCGACCCCGCCAATATGTGGGGCCCGCCCGGCGACCCGGCATGGCGTGCGAACGACGCCTACCTCAACGCGGAACGCCTGCGCGGCAAGGCGATCTACCTGTCCAGCGCCAACGGCCTGCCCGGGCCCGCCGAAACCCTCCCGCCCGGTGCGACGCCCGGAAAGGTGATCGGTATGACCGACCAGATCCTGCTCGGCGGCGCCATCGAGGCCGCGGCCAATCTGTGCACTCAGCGTCTTGCCGCCCGGCTCGCGGAGCTGAACATCCCGGCCCACACCGAATTCCGCTCCGCGGGTACCCACACCTGGAAGTACTGGGAGCAGGACCTGCACAACTCCTGGCCGATGATCGCCGCTGCTATCGATGCGAGCTGATCGTGGCCGGTGAAGCTCGAATAGCCGCTGCTGCGGGGCAAGTCAAGCCCCAGGAAGCTCTGGATAACGTCCGCATCGCGGCGCCCGATGTGGTTGTCAGTATCGCTCAGTGTTCCCCGAGAGGCTTGTCATGCATCGTCGAATGATCCGAATCCTGGTTGCGACCGTGGCTGTCGCGGGTATCGCCGCAGGCGCGTCCCCGGCAGTCGCGTCCCCCGCGGCACCTGCCTTTGTCGCCGAATCAGGTTCTGCCGGAACGGGTTCGGCTCTGGTCGATTTCCCGCTCGGCTTCCTCATGTTCATCATCTGCGGTCCGTGGGCGTCCGCCGAGCCGCATCCGAACCCGATGTGCCGCTGAGCTGTGACAACGAACGGCGGGTGGTCTCCGAGGAAACCACCCGCCGTCGCTGTGTGATCAGCGCGGACTAGCGCTCGATGATCGCCACCACGCCCTGGCCGCCCGCGGCGCAGATGGAAACCAGCGCGCGGCCGGATCCCTTCTCCGCCAGCATCTTCGCGGTCGAGGCGACGATGCGGCCACCGGTCGCGGCGAACGGGTGGCCCGCCGCGAGCGAGGAACCGTTGACGTTGAGCTTGCTGCGGTCGATGGAGCCCAGCGCGCTGTCGAGGCCGAGGCGCTCCTTGCAGTAGGCGTCGGACTCCCACGCGGCCAGGGTCGCGAGCACCACGGAGGCGAAGGCCTCGTGGATCTCGTAGTAGTCGAAGTCCTGCAGGGTCAGGCCGTTGCGGGCCAGCATGCGCGCCACAGCGTAGGTGGGCGCCATCAGCAGACCGTCGGGGCCGTGGATGTAGTCCACCGCGGCGACCTCGGAATCCATCAGGTGGGCCAGCACCGGCAGGTTGCGCTGGGCCGCCCACTCGTCGGTGGACAGCAGCACCGCCGATGCGCCGTCGGTGAGCGGGGTCGAGTTGCCCGCGGTCATGGTCGCGCCGCCCGCCTTGACGCCGAACACCGGCTTCAGGGTCGACAGCTTCTCCACGGTCGAGCCGGGACGCAGGTTGTCGTCGCGGGTCAGACCGAGGAACGGCGTGATCAGGTCGTCGAAGAAGCCACGGTCGTAGGCGGCCGCCATGTTCTTGTGCGAGAGGTAGGCCAGCTCGTCCTGCGCTTCGCGGGCGACGCCGAACTCCTTGGCGGTGATGGCCGCGTGCTCACCCATCGACAGCCCGGTGCGCGGCTCGGCGTTGCGCGGGATCTCGATGCCGAGCATCGAGGGACGCAGCTGACCGACCAGCTTGAGCTTGTCCTTGGTGGTGCGGGCGCGATTGGCGGTGAGCATCCACTCGCGCATGTCCTCGCTCACGCCGATCGGCGCGTCGGAGGTGGTGTCGGCGCCGCCGCCGATGCCGGAGTCGATGCGCCCGAGCGCGATGCCGTCACCGACGGTGACGATCGACTGCAGACCGGTGCCACACGCGAGCTGCAAGTCGTGGGCCGGGGTGTAGGGCGAGAGCTTCGAGCCGAGCACGCTCTCGCGGATCAGGCTGTGCTCGCCGACCTTCTTGAGCACGGCGCCACCGACGACCATGCCGAGACGCTCGCCCTGCAGGCCGAACCGGCTGACCAGCCCGTCGAGGGCGGCGGTGAACATGTCCTGGTTGGAGGCCTTGGCGTAGGCCTTGTCGGAGCGCGCGAACGGGATGCGGTTGCCGCCAACGATGGCAACCGGGCGCTGTGTCTTGGCGGCTTTGGCAGTGCTGGCCTTGGCCGTCGCCGAGCGGGCTTTGCTGGTCACTCGAGTTCTCCATGGTCTCGTCGGGTTCCGGGTAACGCCGGCCGGTGGATTGGCCCCCGTGCGGTCGCGGCGTCGTATCGGTTTACATTAAACTTACTCCGGAGTAAGTTCGTTGTCGACACCGTACCCGCAAGTGTGCGCTCACACGGGGGACACTGGGCGGAGCACGGTCACACAACTCGTCGAGCACAGAGAAGGTAGGAACAGTGGCAGCCAAGAGCAAGGGTGCACCGAACCTCTACGGATCTTTCATCCACTCCGCCCCCGGCGCGTTCCTCGCGAGCAAGCTGGGCCTCCCGCAGCCTGCCGAGCTGCGCCGCTACAAGGCAGGCGAGCCCGCGCTGCCCGGCCCGGTGCTGCTGGGCGGCAAGGGTCGCCTGGCCGAGCCGGTCCGCGCACTGCTGTCGGATTACACCGTCGCGGACTCGCTCGACTCGGGCACCAAGTACGGCGCGCTGGTCTTCGACGCCACCGGCATCGACTCGATCGACGGGCTCGCCCAGCTGTTCGAGTTCTTCCAGCCCGCGATGCGCAGTCTCGCCCCGTCCGGCCGGGTCGTGGTCCTCGGTACCACCCCCGAACTGGTCGGCTCGGTCGACGCGCAGATCGCCCAGCGCGCGCTCGAGGGCTTCACCCGTTCGGTCGCCAAGGAGCTGCTGCGCGGCGCCACCGGCCAGCTCGTCTACGTGCACCCCGAAGCGGGCGCCGCGGCCACCGGCCTGGAATCCACCCTGCGCTTCCTGCTCTCGGCCAAGTCGGCCTTCGTCGACGGCCAGGTCATCCGCGTCGGTTCCGCCGACTCGGTCGCCCCGGCTTCCTGGGACGCCCCGCTCGCGGGCAAGGTCGCTGTCGTGACCGGCGCCGCGCGCGGTATCGGCGCCACCATCGCCGAGGTGTTCGCCCGTGACGGCGCCACCGTGATCGTCGCCGACATCCCCGCCGCGGGCGAGGCACTGTCCGACACCGCGAACAAGATCGGCGCCACCGCGCTGGCCCTCGACGTCACCGCCTCCGACGCCGCCGAGCGCCTCGCCGACTTCGCCACCGAGCGTTTCGGCGGCATCGACATCGTCGTCCACAACGCGGGCATCACCCGCGACAAGCTGCTCGCCAACATGGACGATGGTCGCTGGAACTCGGTGATCAACGTGAATCTCGCTGCCCCGCATCGCATCACCTCCGGCCTTGTCGCCAAGGGCGTGCTCAAGGAAGGCGGCCGCGTGATCGACGTGTCCTCCATCGCGGGCATCGCGGGCAACCGCGGCCAGACCAACTACGGCACGTCCAAGGCCGGCGTCATCGGCATGGTCGACGCCGAGGCTCCGGTGCTGGCCGAGAAGGGCATCACCATCAACGCGGTAGCGCCCGGTTTCATCGAGACCGCGATGACCGCCGCCATCCCCGTCGGCACCCGTGAGGCCGGCCGCCTGATGAGCTCGCTGCTGCAGGGCGGCCAGACCGTCGACGTCGCCGAGACCATCGCCTACTTCGCGAGCCCCGCGTCGAACGCGGTGAGCGGCAACGTGGTTCGCGTGTGCGGTCAGAGCCTGATCGGCGCCTGATGACCCAGACGATCACCCTCACCGAGGTTCCGAAAAATGGCGGCCTGTACGCGAAGGCGGCGCTGGGCGCCATCCCGCTGCCGGCCGCGCTGTCGGGTCGCAAGCCGACCCTGCCCGACCGTCGAGTAGTCGTCGACGGCGTGCGGGTCGATTCCGACCACCTCGCCGCCTACTGTCACGCCACCGGCCTGCGTTTCAGCGACACCCTGCCGCTGACGTACCCCTTCATCCTGGCCTTCCCGCTGATGATGGAACTGCTCGTGGCACGGGACTTCCCGTTCACGGCCGTCGGCGCGGTGCACTTCGAGAACGTCATCGAACGCACCCGCGAGATCTCGGCCGCCGAGCCCCTCGACTTCTCCGCGCACGTCGAGAACCTTCGCGAGCACCCGAAGGGCCTGCTGGTGGACGCGATCACCGAGATCCGGGTAGGCCGCGAACTGGTCTGGCGGCAGGTATCGACTCTCCTGCACCAGCAGCGCACCTCCCTCTCCGGCGGCCCCAAGTCGGCGCCACCGGCCGACGAGGTCCCGCCGCCCCCGCTGCGGGTGCAGCGCGTCGATCAGAAGACGATCAACCGCTACGCCGCCGCCTCGGGCGACCGCAACCCGATTCACGTCTCCGGAATCGGCGCCAAGGCAATGGGGTTCCCGCAAACCATCGCCCACGGAATGTGGTCGGCCGCCGCGGTGCTCGGCACCGTCGAGGGCCGGGTCCCCGAAAAAGCCACCTACACGGTCAAGTTCGGCAAGCCGATCTTCCTTCCGTCCTCGGTCAACATCTACGCCGACCAGGCCGGGTCCGGCTGGGATCTGTCCATCCTGCACCCCAAAAAGGGCTACCCACACCTCACCGCTACCTTGCGCTGAGGCGCCCGGGCGACAAGGGCCGCACACTCCAGGGGGGTGTGCGGCCCTTGTTGTTTGTCGAAACGAGTTGGACTGCAATCGAATTCCAACCCACTATCGTTACATGATCTTGTAGTGAGATCTATCATGGACTGAGCCGAACATTAACTGGGTACTCAGTTGGGTTCGGCGCAAACACGGCGCTCCACCTCGGGTCCACGCCCGGGGAGAGATTCGGGCAGCGTGTGCAAACGATCGATTGTGCAGCGGTGATGCGCTCGTTCGAGCCCGCATTCGGGCCTGGACGGCGATTCTCGAAACCATCGATATGAGTAACACGAAGCGTATTTTCACCACCTTCTCCGAATCTGGCAATCGCACAGCAACCGCTATGTGCATGCCCCGAATATTTCGGGCTGTGGAAGCGGTTGTGATGCGTGTTAGATAATTTCAGTCGGCAACAATGTCGCCAATTGTGGTTATCACCAAGGGGTTCTACTTCATGAAGAAGATTCGCACGCTCAGCTTCGGTATCGTCCTCGCCGCGGGTATGGCCATGTTCGGCACGGGCATCGCCGCCGCAGACGAGACCCCGCCTGCTGACGTCGGCACCGAGGATCCCGCCACCA
>JACIXH010000228.1 GCA_014360565.1 Nocardia sp. | reverse complement strand
GAAGCGTGCCCTATTCACTTGGGTTCGCGCAGCGTTTTCGATGAAATGAAGTGAACAGAAAGCACGGAGGCCGCGCCCCTGACGGACGCGGCCTCCGTGCTCGGTGACTACAGGTACTGACCGGTGTTGGACTCGGTGTCGATCGCCCGGCTGGCCGAGGCGTTCTTGCCGGTGACCAAGGTGCGGATGTAGACGATCCGCTCGCCCTTCTTGCCCGAGATCCGTGCCCAGTCATCGGGATTGGTGGTGTTGGGCAGGTCCTCGTTCTCGGCGAACTCGTCGACGATCGAGTCGAACAGGTGCTGGATCCGCAGACCCGGGTTACCCGTGTCGAGCACCGACTTGATCGCGTACTTCTTCGCCCGGTCGACGATGTTCTGGATCATCGCACCGGAGTTGAAGTCCTTGAAGTACAGGACTTCCTTGTCACCGTTGGCGTAGGTGACCTCCAGGAACCGATTGTCGTCACTCTCGGCGTACATCCGCTCGACGACCTTCTCGATCATCGCCTCCACGCACGCCTGCTTGTCGCCGTCGAACTCGCGCAGATCGCTCTCGTGCAGCGGCAGCGTCTCGGTGAGGTACTTCGAGAAGATGTCCTGCGCCGATTCGGCGTCGGGGCGCTCGATCTTGATCTTCACATCGAGGCGGCCCGGCCGCAGGATCGCGGGGTCGATCATGTCCTCGCGGTTGGAGGCGCCGATCACGATGACGTTCTCGAGCCCTTCCACGCCGTCGATCTCCGAAAGCAGCTGCGGCACAACGGTGGTCTCCACATCGGAGGAGACACCGGAGCCACGGGTGCGGAAGATCGAGTCCATCTCGTCGAAGAACACGATCACCGGAGTGCCCTCGGAGGCCTTCTCGCGGGCCCGCTGGAAGATGATCCGGATGTGGCGCTCGGTCTCACCGACGAACTTGTTGAGCAGCTCGGGGCCCTTGATGTTGAGGAAGAACGACTTGGCTTCCTTGGCATCCTGACCACGCGACTCGGCGATCTTCTTGGCGAGGGAGTTGGCCACCGCCTTGGCGATCAGCGTCTTACCGCACCCGGGCGGGCCGTAGAGCAGCACGCCCTTGGGCGGGCGAAGCGCGTACTCGCGGAACAGATCCTTGTGCAGGAACGGCAGTTCGACCGCATCGCGGATCTGTTCGATCTGGCGGCCGAGTCCGCCGATGTCGGTGTAGTCGACATCGGGAACCTCTTCCAGCACAAGGTCTTCGACCTCGGCCTTGGGAACTCGCTCGAACGCGAAGCCCGCCTTGGAGTCGACCAGCAGCGAATCATCAGGGCGCAGTTTGCGAATCGGCGAATCGGGGTCTGCCATGTCGTCGTACTCGGCGATCTTGGACAGCGGGCCCGACAGCCACACCACGCGCTCTTCGTCGGCGTGGCCCACCACCAGGGCGCGCCTGCCGTCGTCGAGAATCTCACGCAGCGTGCCGATTTCACCGATGGCGTCGAAGTTTCCGGCCTCGACGACGGTGAGTGCCTCGTTGAGGCGCACGGTCTGGCCGTATTCCAGTGCGTCGGCGTCGATATTGGGCGAGCAGGTCAGGCGCATCTTGCGACCGGAGGTGAAGACGTCGACCGTCTGATCCTCGTAGGTGTGGATGACGATGCCGTATCCGCTCGGCGGCTGACCGAGGCGATCGACTTCCTCACGCAACGCGATCAGCTGCTGGCGCGCTTCTTTGAGCGTGTCCATCAACTTGCCGTTGCGGATGGTGAGCGAATCGATCCTGGCTTCCAATTCGCGTGCACGATCCGGCGAATCGGCGAGTTGCCTGCGAAGAGCAGCCGACTCGGCACGTACCGCCTCGAGCTCTCGCCAGGCCGCCGAATCCGAATTCTCGTTGGGGCTCATGATGCTGCTCCTCCCAGTCCCGGTCTATCAACGCTACCGGGCGCGGTCCGTTCTCGCTTTCCGACATGGTTTCGTCGTGATCACATCTTGTACGGTCGGTACGACATCAACCACATAATCGCACCTGTTAGGCTCCCCTAACACCCCGTACGGGGCACTCGCCCAACGAGTCGAAAGGTTGCTGAGCATGCTCCTTCCTCCCCGCACGATCCGGGTCGTCACCGCCGCGGCGGCGCTTGCCGTCACCGTCGCACTGACCGGTTGCGGCTCCGACGATTCTTCGACGAATGCCACCACGAGCAGTACCAGCATCGCGGCCGCTCCGTCCAGCGCTTCGGCAACTCCGGCACCTTCCGGTGACAACGCCGCCGCCCCCACCGCCGATTCCCTGAAGCAGACACTGATCAGGTTCGCCGACCCCGGCGTCTCCACCGACGACAAGGCGACAATGATCGTCGGTGGTGAGGCGCACAAGTCCAACATCGATCAGATGAACGGCATGCTCGCCGGGTACACCCTGACTTTCGCCGTCGACAACGTCGCCACCAGCGGCAACACCGCCACCGCCGATGTGACGATCACTTCCCCGCACGGCACCGCGCCCTCGTTCCCGATGACCTGGGAGCGCGACGGCGGCAGCTGGAAGATGTCGAACACCAGCGGCTGCCTGCTACTCGGCTTCGCGCAGGCTCCCTGCACGCCCGCCTGACCGATCGGGCCCACCGAACCCCCCGTGAGTACCGCCGGGGCCGCGCGCACGCTCTGCGAGGCGCGCAGGCCGCCGCGATCACCACCGCACGCGATCGGGTCGGTTCGGTGAGCGCGATCGCGTCCTCGCTCGAGTAGTTCCACGCGTCGACCGGGTAGTTGCGCGCTGGGTGCGTGACGGCGAACTCTGCGATCGTCTGTGCCATGAGTGTCGTTCCCAGCGTCGCGGCGGTCGCCGCGCGCACCCCGGCCGATCGTGACCGGTTCCTGGACTTGCTGCGCATTTCGTCGCTGGTGGTCGTTGTGGCGGGCCACTGCCTGATGCTGACCGTGACGGTGTCGGGCACCGAGGTGCACTTCGGCAATGTGCTCGCCGACCTGCCGATCCTGCAGCCGCTCACCTGGATCCTGCAGGTACTTCCGCTGTTCTTCTTCGCAGGCGTCGCCGCCGGGGCACGCGGGATCGGGCCCGGGACATCGTGGGGCGCTTGGCTTTTCCGGCGCACGCAGCGACTGGTGCGGCCACTGGGATACTTCGTTGCCGCCTCGGCGGCGCTGCTGGCCGTGGCCGATCTCGTGCTCGCGCCGGGTTGGCATCGTCCGCTCGCGGTGACCGGCGTGCAGCTGCTGTGGTTTCTCGGGATGTATCTGGCGGTGCTGGCGTTCGTGCCGTTGCTCGCGACGCATGTCACCAGTGGTCGCCGGATGTTCGCGGTGGTAGCGGTGATCGTGGCCGGCACGGCGGTGGTCGACGCGGTGCGGCTCACCGGTGGGCCGATGGAGCTCGGCTATCTGAATTTCGTGGTCTGGCTGGTGCCCGCGGCGCTCGGAATCGCCTATCTGCGAGGGCTGCTGTCGCGGCGGACCGCCGCGATCCTGGCCTGCGTGGTGCTGGTCATCGATGTGGCGCTGGTGGCGCTCGGCCCGTACGAGACGAGCCTGGTCACCGTGCCCGGCCAGCGATTGTCGAACCTGGCGCCGCCATCGCTGCTGCTGGCCGGGCACGCGGTGATGTTGTGCTGCGCCGCCGTGGCCGTGGCGCCGTGGCTGCGCCGTCTCGCCGCGCGCCCACGGATCTGGTGGTCGACCGTCATCGGCAACACCGGCGCGATGACGCTGTATCTGTGGCACATGCCCGCGTTGCTCACCGTGCTCGTGCTCAGCCACCTGGCCGGGGTCGACCGCACCGCACCCACCGAGCCCGGATTCTGGTGGGCCACCGTGGGGCAACTGGCCGCGACGGCCGTGCTCACCGGGGTCGCGTTCCTCGCGCTGCGCGGACTGGAGAACACGCCGCTGCGCTGGTGGGACGGACCCGTCGCCGCGGTGCGCGGAACCCGCTCGGCCGCCGTACTACTCGCTGTCCTCGCGGCCGGACTCGCGATTGCGCAAGCGACCCGCTGGGGCCTGACCCCGCACGGTTGGACCTGGTTCGCAGGCGGTGCGGCGGCGTTGCTCGCCGCCCGCCTGCTCACCCGCGCCTGATCAGCCTTTGGACGGACGCCGCTGCGGCTTGGGCGTCACCGTGCCCTCGGCCAGGCGGCGCGCGCTCACCAGGAAGGCGGTGTGGCCCTGCATCCGATGCTCGGGCCGCACGGCCAGACCGACGACGTGCCAGCCACGCACCATCGACTCCCACGAGCGCGGTTCGGTCCAGCACTCCTGCTCACGCAGCGCCTCGACCACCTTGGACAACTGGGTGACGGTGGCGACGTAGACCACCAGCACACCACCGGGAACCAGCGCCTTCGACACCGCGGGCAGCGCGTCCCACGGCGCGAGCATGTCGAGCACCACACGATCGACCGGTTCGCCCTCGTACTGGGCCACATCGGCGATCGTGATCGACCAGTTCGGCGGACGTTCGCCGAAGAACGTCTCCACATTGCGCACCGCGTGCTCGGCGTGGTCGTCGCGGATCTCGTAGGAGATCACCTCGCCCTCGGGACCGACCGCACGCAGCAGCGAGCAGGTCAGCGCTCCGGATCCGGCGCCGGCTTCCAGCACTCGCGCACCGGGGAACACGTCGCCCTCGTGCACGATCTGGGCGGCGTCCTTGGGGTAGATGACAGCCGCGCCGCGTGGCATCGACAGAACGTAGTCGGTGAGCAGCGGACGAAGTGCCAGATACGGGGTGCCGTTGACCGACTTCGCCACGGTGCCCTCGTCCTTGCCGATGAGGTCGTCGTGCTTGATGCCGCCGCGGTGGGTATGGAATTCCTTACCCTCCTCCAGCACCACCGTGAAGAGGCGACCTTTGCCGTCGGTCAGCTGCACGCGGTCCCCGATCGCGAATGGGCCCGTTCGTCTGGCCGTCAATGTATCTCCGTTCTCCGTTGGAGTAACCAGCCTGCCAGGTCCGGCGACCCCGCCCCGAACAGGGTGCAGCTACTTCGCGGCAGCCAGAACCCGCTGCTGCTCCCGTGCGGCCGCGTGGGTCTCGTTCTGCGAACTGCCCCAGACCTCGGCGACGTAGCGTCCGCCGGTCACCAGGCAGACCCAGGCGTTGCCGTGGGTACTGCCGTCGGCCGAGCAGCGTGCGCCCGGGACGTCCGCGGGCGCGGGCGCGACGGATTTGGTCCAGGCGGCGGCGATCGCGGTCGAGATACCTGCGGCCAGCTTCGCCGCGGCGGCGGCATCGGCGGTGCGGTAGACGGTGGTCCCTTTGACCGCCATCGCGCTGACTCCGACCTCGCGGTACAGCGCTATCGCCGCCTGCTGGTCCTCGGCGAACAACAGCGCGCCGTGCTGCCGGTAGGCGCCCCGGCCGGAACCGTTGTCGCCGACCGAGAGGTCGTAGATGCCGTCGGGGTCGTAGGGCAGCTTCGCCAGCTCGCGCTCGGGCGTGGGGGTGAACGAATCCAGCAGCGGCCGTTGATGTTCGAGCGCCTTGGTGATCGTCTGTTCGATCTCTGGCCGGCCACCTGCCCGCACTTCGGTGAACACGACGAACTCGTCCTGCGGCGTGAACGCCATCCCGCTGAGCCTGCCACGGTCTTCCAAGAGGACCAGCTGGGTGGCGGGCGAGGCGGAAAGCGTTGCCGCAGACCACTGCCCGGATTGCAACATCCCTCGCTCCTCGGTGGCGGCCGCGGCGAAGTCGGTCGCCGCCGTGGTCGCGGCCGCGGCACTCGGAAAGCGCATCACGCCGTGCGTGAGCCAATCAGTGTCGGCCGCCGCGCCGCCGCCGGTGGAGCGCTCGGTGACGAATCCGGCGAGGAGTCCGTGTTCGTCGGCGACCGCGGCGATCGCCTTGTGGTGTCCGGCCACGATCATCAACCGGGCCGAGGTCAGCACATTCGAGCTGCCGTGTCGCCGATAGGCGGGGTCGATGTCGGTGGGCAGCGCCAGCACTTCCGCGATCCGCAGGCCTTCGGCGAGTTTGCCCGCGGCAAGGCTCTGTTCGTCGGCCGGCTCGGTTGTCGTCGGCGCAGCGGTCACCGTCGTGCTGACCGGCACTCGAACCGTCTTCCCCGGCTCCTGACACGCACTCACCATGATCACCGCGGCCAAGACCGCCCCCACCCGGAATATCTGCATGCCGAGATCCTGGCAGACCCAGCCCATATCCTCGAATCCACTGCTCGGCCGGCCGGGATCGGGCAATCGGTGTCGGTGGCTGCCGTTAACCTCCGACTATGTCAGCGCCCTTGTCCGTGCCCATGACCGACGACAGCACCGGAGCATCGGTCTCGAACCTGTCGGCGCCCGTCGCGGACAGGTTCGCCGACGCGCCGGTGCATCGGTCGCGTCCGGCGTTGTCGCCTTCGCGGGCAAGCGATTTCAAGCAGTGTCCGTTGAAGTACCGGTTGCGGGCGATCGATCGGGTGCCCGAGCCGCCCTCGCGCGCCGCGGTGCGCGGGAGCGTGGTGCACGCGGTGCTCGAGGATCTGTTCGGGTTGCCCGCGGCCGAGCGTCGACCGGAGCGGGCCGCGGACTTGATTCCCGACGCGTGGGAGCGGGTGCGCGCGGAGCGAGAAGGGCTGGACGAACTCGTCGCCGATGGCGGGCCGCAGGCCTTGTTCGACGAGGTGCGAAAGCTGGTCACGAGCTATTACGAGCTCGAGGACCCGCGGCGTTTCGAGCCGCACGCGTTGGAGGAACGAGTCGAGGTCGACCTCGACGGCGACATCCCGCTGCGCGGCTTCGTGGACCGCATCGACGTGGCGCCCAACGGCCTTCTGCGCGTGGTCGACTACAAGACCGGTCGCTCCCCCGGACCCATGCACGAAGCGCGCGCCCTGTTCCAGCTCAAGTTCTACGCGCTGATGATCCTGCGCACCCGTGACATCGTCCCGGCCCAGCTGCGCCTGATCTATCTGGCCGACAAGAACATCCTCACCTACACCCCCGACCGCGAGGAACTCGATCGCTTCCAGCGCATCCTCACCGCGCTCTGGCAGGCCATCATCGACGCGGGCCGAACCGGAGACTTCCCGCCCACTCGCAACTCGCTGTGCAAGTTCTGCGACTTCAAACCCCTGTGCCCCGAGTACGGCGGCACTCCCCCGCCGTACCCGGGTTGGCCGGTCCAGGCCCCGGTCCCTGCCGACCTGGTGAGCGAACGTCTTCCCGAAGACGTATAGCGGCTCGATCGCTCGCATCGGCGCCTCGGTTCGGCCGTGTCCGGATAAGCTGCGAACACCCTATGCAACTCGTTGAATATGAAGGAGCCGACAGATGCATCCTTTCCGCGCGGCGGTCGAAGCACGAGACGGTGCGGCCATCGAGGCGCTGCTGGCCGAGAATGTGGTCTTCACCAGCCCCGTCGCCTTCCAGCCCTACCCCGGTAAGGCCATCACCGCGGCCATCTTGCGCGCGGTGATCCGCGTGTTCGAAGACTTCCGCTATGTGCGCGAGATCGGCGACGGGCGCGATCACGCCCTGGTGTTCGAGGCCACCGTCGACGGCAAGCAACTGACCGGGTGCGATTTCATCCACCTCGACGAGAACGGCAAGATCGACGAACTGATGGTGATGGTCCGTCCGCTCTCGGCCGCTACTGCCCTCGCCGCGAGGATGGGCGAGCAGTTCGAACGCATCAAGGCCGAGGCGACCGCGAGCAGCCAAGGCTGACTTCTGAGCGAATACCGGAGCCCTCAGACCGCGAAGTCACGGAACAACAGCACTGAGAGCCCTAGGCCCACAGCGAGATTCACGACCACCGCCGAACCGAAGGCCACGATCGGCCGGATGAAGAACTCTGTCCGAAACCCCGCCGACAACCGGTCCCGCAGACCGATCTTGCCCAGCACCACATTGCCGATCAACCCGATCGCGATCGCGTAGACCGGATACTCGACCGTCTCGGCGACCCGGGTGAAGGGCGGCCAGCACCAGGCCGATCAGGACGAGCTCGACGACGGTCGCCAGTCAGTCTTCGTTCCAGCTGAATGCGCTGCCCGGCCGAGGCTCGGGCTGTGTCTGCGACACGGTGACTCCTTGCTGTTCCTCATCGAGAAACGCAAGGTAGCAACGGAATCACGGCAGCACACCGATTGCGTTCAGCCTGAGCGGAAGTCGGCCGAGGGCCTCGTCGCCGGGTGGCGCCCGTCGCTCGCGGGCGGGTTGAACCTAGCGCAGGCGACGGTCCTCTTCTTCTTGCAGGCGGCGGCGCTCTTCTTCGCGCTCGACCTGCTCCTTCTCTATCTGCTCTTCGTGCTCGTCCTTGTTCGACATGTTCGCCCCGATCACTGGATTGTCCGGACAAATCTGCGATCCAGCGTACTCGCGGCGCAGTATCGATCCCGGGTCGAAGCGACGAGGGCTACCTTCACCCGAAGGGGAACCCACTCCGTAGAGATTCGACGGCGCATGTCGCCTCGGGTCGTCCTCCGTTGAGCTGAGGAGACAGATGAATCGCACCCTTTTCCGGGCCGCGGCCACCGCGGCTGTCGCAGTATCGATCGGGATCTATCCCTGCGTGGCCTCGGCTGACCCGCTGCCAGGGCCTACGGTTGCGCAGCCGGTCATCGGGGGCGCGCCGACAGCGCCGTTCGACCCGATCTGCCCGTTGTGCTTCGTGCGTGAGGCGCTCGAGAGCCTGTCGGCGCAGTAGCGAAGCCGCGAAAGCCCCTCACCTGGATGACAGGTGAGGGGCCTCGGACGGAACGGCTCAGAAGGCTCGACAGGAGCGGATGTCGGTGGCGAGGATGGCCTTGGCGCCGAGGTCGGCGAGGCGGTCCATCAGTTCGTTGCCTTGCTTGCGGGGCACAAGGGCGCGGACGGCGACCCAGTCCGGGTCGGTCAGCGGGGAGACGGTCGGTGATTCCAGGCCCGGCGTGATGGCGACGGCCTGGTCGAACAGCGACTTGGGGCAATCGTAGTCGAGCATCAGGTACTGCTGGGCGAAGACGACGCCCTGGACGCGATTGATGAGCTGATTGCGGACGCGGTCGCCCGGATCGGAGCCGGTGCGTTCGATGAGCACGCCTTCGGAGTCGCACAGGGACGCGCCGAACGCGATGAGGTTGTGCTGACGCAGGGTGCGCCCGGATCCGACCACGTCGGCGATCGCGTCGGCGACACCGAGCTGGATCGAGATCTCGACCGCGCCGTCGAGGCGGATCACCTCGGCTTGGATGCCGAAACGAGCGAGGTCGGCACGGACCAGGTTCGGGTAGGAGGTGGCGATGCGTTTGCCCGCCAGATCCTCGACCTTCCAGTCCTCGCCCGCGGGGGCGGCGTAGCGGAAGGTGGAGCGGCCGAAGCCGAGGGACAGTCGCTCGCTGACCGGAGAACCGGAGTCCAGGGCGAGGTCGCGGCCGGTGATGCCGAGGTCGAGTTCACCGGAACCGACGTAGATGGCGATGTCCTTGGGACGCAGGAAGAAGAACTCGACCTGGTTCGCGGGATCGAGCACGGTGAGATCACGAGAATCGGTCCGCCTGCGATATCCGGCCTCGCTCAGGATGGAGGTGGCGGATTCCGACAGCGAGCCTTTGTTGGGAACGGCGACGCGCAACATGGGATGGGGGTCCTTTCGGGGAAGTGAGAAACGTGTCGATCGGGACGGATCAGCCGTCACAGATGTCGGTACACGTCCTCGAGCTTCAACCCGCGACCCAGCATCATCACCTGGACCCAGTACAGCAGCTGGGAGATCTCCTCGGCGAGCGCTTCATCGCTCTCGTGCTCGGCGGCCAGCCAGATCTCGCCGGCCTCCTCCAGGACCTTCTTGCCCTGGAAATGAACGCCTGCGTCCAGCGCGGCCACGGTGCCAGAACCCTCAGGACGGGTCTGGGCACGCTCGGTCAGCTCGGCGAACAGGGATTCGAAGTTCTTCACGGTGAACGATTCTTTCACACCGCCGCCACCACAATTCCGCCCCCGCACCCAGCCCCCCACACACCACACCGAAATCCCATGACCACATCCCCGACCCCGCCCCCAACTACGCACCCCTGACGCACACCCGACCACCACACCGGTCACACCGAGGCCCACACCGCTAACGCACACCCGACCACACCGGTCACACCGAGGCCCACACCGCTAACGCACACCCGACCACACCGGTCA
>JACIXH010000227.1 GCA_014360565.1 Nocardia sp. | reverse complement strand
TTGCCACGTGAGTCCGGACGCGCACCGCAGGTGAACGATTGTTCGCCGTCTCGCCGACCGTACCGGCCGGGTAAGGACGTGTGCGGTGTCTCAGGTGATGTCGAATCGCTATCACAGCAGGTCGTGGCGCCCGGTGTCGTAGGCGTGGCGGCGGGGAAACCGGCTCGTCATCGCGAGTTACCTACCGGACATGTGCCCACTCGAGACTGGGCAGCGCATCAGCACCCGATCGAGGAGGCACACCATGGGATCCGCATCCGCAATACTGCTCGGCGTGCTCGCCGATCTGATTCTCAACGCTGTCCAGAGCGGCAGCGCGGCCTGATCCGTCCGGCTCCACGCGGCCCATCGGCATGATGCCGGTGGGCCGTCGGCCTGTCCGCGCGGCCCTATTACGCTGCCGCTATGACTGAGATCTGGCACAACCCCCGCTGCACGAAGAGCCGCAACGCCGCCGCGCATCTGGACGCGGCCGGGGTGGAGTACACGGTGCGTCGATACCTCGATGATCCGCCGACCGTCGAGGAACTGCGGGCGGTACTGCGGCGCTTGGACGCGGAGCCGTGGGACATCACCCGCACCTCCGAGGAGATCGCCAAGGAACTGGGGATGTCGGGATGGGGGCGCACCGAGGCGGATCGGGACCGCTGGTTGCGCGCACTGGCCGAACATCCGAAGCTGATCCAGCGGCCGATCGTGTTGACGGCCGACGGTGGCGCGGTGGTGGCGCGCGATGAGCAATCGCTGCGTGAGCTCGACTGATTCACCGGTTGCCCAGAGGTAACTATTCGGGCACGAGCGTAACGTGGCGAGCGGATCAGATGATGTAGCAGTCAGCCCGGGACGCCGTGTCCTGGTGTGAATAATCGGACCGAGCGTGGAATCGCCGCAGGTGTGGGAAGCGGACACTTCACGCATGGGAGGTTGTCATGACATCGCTTCGCAAACTCGCAGTCGGCGCCACCGCGGCCGGGCTGATCGGCGCTTCGACGCTGCTCGCCGGGCCCGCTCAAGCGCAGCCGCCAGGCCATTGTTCGGTCAACCCCATCGCGGGCACCGGTGCGTACTCCCAGTGTGGCGACCCGGTCTGGCATCAGGTTCGCGTCACCTGCTGGGCCTGGTGGAACTGGTTCGGCAGCTATGAACGCTACGGCCAGCCCGCGCACGGCGGGTATCACTCCGAAACCGCCTGCGACCTGCCGTTCAGTATGCAGACCTGGTCTGTGGTCGTCTACTGAGTCAGCGTCGGGGGCCCTCGTCCCCGGCGAGCAGGCCGTCCAGGACGACCCGGGTGTCTGGAACGAAGGGCCACGCCGGATCACGCAGGTGCGCAAGCAGTTCGGCGTCGGTCCACCACCAGCCGTCCGCGATCTCGGACGGCTGGTGGACGATCGGACCGTCGCAGCGGTACTCGTAACCGAACAGGTGACAGCGCAGCGCGCGCCCGGCCCACCGGCCGTCCCAGGACGCGGTGGCACGCAACGGAAGTACCGTCCCGACAGGCACGGCGATGCCGAGTTCCTCGCGGAGTTCGCGGATCGCGGTGTCGGACGGGTTCTCGCCCGCGTCCACCACGCCGCCCGCGAGGCAGTCGTGCATGCCCGCGACGACGAGTTTGCTGTCGGTGCGCCGGTGCACGTAGATCCGGGTTCCGTCGGCGGAACGGAGCAGGACGCCGGCACTGGCGTGCCACAGGCCCTCGCGGTAGACGGTGCCTCGATCGGCCCGGCCGATCACCAGCCCCTCGGCGTCGTAGACGGCGAGCAGTTCGTCTTCCGGATTCGCTGACACCGCCCGAGGGTAACCGCCGGTTGCGCCGACGGCCCAGGGTGCGAGGAATGCGCAGCGCGACTATCTGTGCTTCACCGCTTCCGGCGCTGGGGCTTCACCCCCGGCCGCGGCGCGGCGGCTCTGGCCGCCGCCACGACGACAACCCTGTCCGCGGTGGTCTCGGCGTCGAGGGTGCGGCGGATCAGGTACTGCTGGCCGCAGGTCCACAGCGCATTGGTGGCGAAATAGGTGAGCACGACGACCGGCAGGATCGCACCGCCGATGAGCGCGCCCACGGGGAACACCCAGAGCGAGACGGTGCGCATGATCGCGGCCGTGCTGTTGTCGCCGATCGGTGGAGTCAGCCGAGCCGTGAAGTGGGTGGCGAGGGCGGCGATCAGGACCAGCGGGACGGCGAGGACGGCGACCGCGACGAACACCTCGCCCGCGCCGGACAGGGTCGCCGACAGCGGTGCGCCGAACAACCCGGCGTCGAGGAATGCGCGGACCTCGGGCGCGCCGAACAGGTAGTTCGCGGTAGCGCTGTTCACTTCCACCGACAGCGGGCTGTCGGTCGCAGTGAACGGGCCGACCGCGTACGCGCCGGTTCGGTCGAACGAGCGCAGCACGTGGAACAAACCGAGAAAGACCAGTCCCTGGGCGATCAGTGGCACGAATCCGGCGAACATGCGCACGCCGTGCTCGCGATGGAGCAGCCGGATCTTCTCGGCCTGGACGCGCGGATCCGCACGATGGGTGTGGCGAATGGCGTCCAGCTGTGGTTGCAGCGAGCGCAGGACCTTCTGGGATCGGGCTTGTCGCAGCGCGGTGCGCACGAGCAGGGCGCGGACGGTGACGACCACGGCGACGACGGCCAGCAGCCACGCGAGACCGCTGTCGGGGCCGAGTGCCACGGCGAAGAATTGGTGCCAGCACCACAGGACCGCGGACACGGGGTAATAGACGACATCGAGCATGACGGGACGACCTGTCCGTGAAGCGTGCGCGAACGCACGAAAAGGGGAGTGGGATCACGACATCCGACAGGCGGCGCCTATAGCGGCGCGGCACCTGTCAGTGGTGATCGATCCCCGGAGCTCGTGGACGTGGACGACCGGCGGTATCCGGATTGCTCTGTCGCAGAAAGGATCCGCGCAAGCGGCGCTGCGCTGAGCGCGGTGGGCCCGCGCACGCGACGCGAACGGGCAGCCGGCTGCGGCCGGTGACGGTGACCAGCGCGCAAACCATCGCGGCGGCGACGGCGCCGAACGCGAGCATGCGTGCGGCCTCGCCGCCGGGTGTGGAGATGAGCACGAAAGCGGGCAGTACGCACGCGAGAACCGCGTACGCCATCACCATCGCCCGTGCTTGCATACCGCCGAGCATACCGGCGCCCGCGAGAGGCTGGCGCGTCGAAGGAACGGCTCGGGTATTGTGAGCGGTCACGCGCTGCCGGAGACGGAAATAAGTGTTACTTTGAGTAACATCCATGTTGGTGGAACGCGATGTCACGGTCAATTTCGACGCGGGTATCGTTGGCCCTGTGACTGCACCATCCGCGCACGCCGATCAGACCGCCGCCGACGGTCGCGCCACCCGCTGGCACGGTCATAAAGAGCGCCGTCGTGCGGAGATGATCGACGCCGCCATCGAGGTGATCGAGGAACACGGTCTCGAGATCTCGGTGCAGCTCATCGCCGAACATCTGTCGCTGCCCCGACCGGTGGTCTACCGGCACCTCGGCGGACGGGCCGAGCTCGACGCGCTGTCGCGTCAGCGGATCCTGGAACTGCTGCTCGCGGAGTTGCTGCCCGCCCTGCAGCCCGACGGCACGCTCAAAGACGCCGTGCGCGGCGCCATCGGCACCTACCTGGGCTGGATCGAACGCCACCCGAACCTGCACCGCTTCCTCGGCGACGCGGCGCCACAGGGCGCACCGAGCCTCAGCGGCGCCGGACGCGCCGTCAGCGGCCAGCTGGCCGACATCTTCGCGGCGAGCCTGGCTCGCTTCGGCATCGAACCCGCGCGAGGGCGGCCGATGGCCTTCGGCATCGTCGGTCTCGTCGACGGCGTGGTGGCGAGCTGGCGTGCGGAGCCCGAACCGATCCTCACCACCGAGCAGGTGCAGGGCATTCTGACCGAGTCCGTGCTGTCGCTGTTCGAGGGCAATGCCCGCAGTCTCGGTGTTCCGCTGCAACGGGATACGCTCGTATCCGAGCTGCTCATCGCGCCGGACGCCGCCCCGCCGCCCAGTGAGCGACTGGGCTGATTCACCCGGCCAGCGCCCGGTAGGTGCGATTCCACAGCCACTCCACGGGCCCGCGCTCGAAACGGCGCAGCCACAGGTGGGCGAAGATCACGATCGCCACGGCGACGAACAGGAATACTGCGACGGTGAACGGCACCCGCGCCGACTCCGGCACCCGCGCGGCCAGGCCGAAACCCCAGCCGTAGCACAGTATTCCGGCGATCAGATTCTGCAGGATGTAGCAGCTGAGCGCGGTGCGGCCGACTTCGCTGAGCCGGGCGCCCGCGAACCCGGTGCGCGGCCTGCGCAGGTAGAACTCGGCGACCGCCGCCAGGATGGCAAGCGCGACGAACGGCGCCGCGCCGTATCGGGTGAACAGGATGAGATCGCCGCCGCCGCCGATGCCGACCACCAGATCCAGCGGTGCGGCCACCCCGAACCCGACCACCATCAGCACGCGGCGCATTCGCGCACCCTCCGGCTGGAAGACGCCCGCCCGGAACAACCGCGCGCCGACCAGGAACAGAGCGATCGACATCGGGAACACGAATATCGTTTCCAGCCGGAACATCAGTGCGTTGTCCAGCCGGAACAGCACCAGATCCCAAAACGACCCGTCCGCATACGGATTCGGGTCCAGTGGCGCCGAATCGGCATTGTCCCGCGCCGGTTCGAAAGCCAGTGCCGCCGCGATCAGGGTCAGCATCGTCACATGGACCGACGCGGCGATGATCAGCCAACGGCGTTGGGCCCGTTCGCTCGTCGCCAGAATGTAGGCGACGACCAGGCCGGTGAGCGCGTAGCCCATCAGCACGTCGAACTCGGCGACGAACAGGAAATTCAGCAGACCGTCGAGCAGCAGCAGTCCCGCGCGGTAGGGGTATTTGCCGGGCCAGCGGCGGGCGCCCCGCTGTGCCGAACCCTGCTGGATGGCCAGTCCGATCCCGAACATCACCGTCAGCAGGCCGAGGAATTTGCCCTGCGCGAGCTGCTGGAGCACTCGCTCGGACCACATCCAGGCGTTCTCCGGCGTCGCGGCGAGTTGATCGAGGTAGCCGATCATGCCCGCCGAACTGGTGAAGATCCAGATATTGGTGCCGAGCGTGCCCAGGATCGCGATGCCGCGCAGCACATCCAGCGCGATCACGCGAGCGGGCCGTCGCGCGGCGGGCGCGTCGGTGGCGGGTGCAACGGCATCGGTCATGCATCGAGTATCGGCGCGCGAGCCCTGTCACCGGATCGACCACGAGGACTACCCACGGTCCGTCTCTTGGGGGACCGTGGGGTGGTCCCGGAGGGTCGACAGTCGCGGTTCGGCGCGCCCGCGCGAGCAGTCTTCGGTTATGTCTGCGCAGTGGACGGCGGGCGCTCAGGCGCGGTGTGCGGGGATCAGGGCCGCGGTGACCGCGGCAGTGCGCAAGCGACTTAGGACCGCTGCGCGTCGGCACCCACTAGGCTCGACAGCATGCAGCGCATCATCGGAATCGAGGTCGAGTACGGCATCTCGACCCCCACGGAGCCGACGGCCAACCCGATCCTCACCTCCACGCAGGCCGTTCTCGCCTACGCGGCCGCGGCGGGGGTGCCGCGAGCCAAGCGGACCCGCTGGGACTACGAGGTGGAATCCCCGCTGCGTGACGCGCGTGGCTTCGACCTGAGCCGCATGAGCGGGCCCGCCCCGGTCATCGACGCCGACGAAGTCGGCGCCGCGAACATGATCCTCACCAACGGCGCCCGGCTCTATGTCGACCACGCCCATCCCGAGTACTCCGCGCCCGAGGTCGTCGACCCGCTCGACGCGGTCATCTGGGACAAAGCGGGCGAGCGCGTGATGGAGGCGGCCGCCCGGCATGCCTCCAGCGTGCCGGGAGCCCCGCGCCTGCAGCTGTACAAGAACAACGTCGACGGCAAGGGCGCCTCCTACGGCACCCATGAGAACTACCTGATGAGCCGCGACACCCCGTTCAGCCACATCATCGCCGGCCTCACCCCGTTCTTCGTGTCCCGTCAGGTGATCTGTGGCGCGGGCCGGGTGGGCATCGGCCAGTCCGGTGACCACGCCGGTTTCCAGCTGTCCCAGCGAGCCGACTACATCGAGGTCGAGGTCGGCCTGGAGACCACGCTCAAGCGCGGCATCATCAACACCCGCGACGAGCCGCACGCCGACGCCGACAAGTACCGCAGGCTGCACGTGATCATCGGCGACGCCAACCTCGCCGAGATGTCGACCTATCTCAAGGTCGGTACCACCGCGCTGGTGCTCGACATGATCGAAGGCGGCGAGGATCTCTCGGAGTTCCAGCTCGCCCGCCCGGTCACCGCCGTGCACCAGATCAGCCACGACCCCACGCTGCGCGCCACCGTGGCCCTCGTCGACGGTCGCGAACTGACCGGGCTTGCCCTGCAACGTCTTTACCACGAGCGGGCCGCCAAGTTCGTCCACCGCGAAGGCAACGACGACCCGCGCGTGCTCGACATTCTCGACAACTGGGCGATGGTCCTGGACCTGCTCGAGCGCGACCCCATGGAGGCCGCGCACCTGCTGGACTGGCCCGCCAAACTGCGTCTGCTCGAGGGTATGCGCAGCCGTGAGGGGCTCGGCTGGGCCGCGCCGAAACTGCACCTGATGGACCTGCAGTATTCCGATGTGCGCCTGGACAAGGGCCTCTACAACCGCCTCGTCGCGCGCGGTTCGATGAAGCGTCTGGTCAGCGAGCAGCAGGTGCTCGACGCGATGACCAACCCGCCCACCGATACCCGCGCCTACTTCCGCGGCGAGTGCCTTCGGCGCTTCGGGGCCGATATCGCCGCCGCCAGTTGGGATTCGGTGATCTTCGATCTCGGCGGTGATTCGCTGGTGCGGATTCCGACGCTGGAACCACGTCGAGGCACGAAAGCGCACGTCGGAAAGCTGCTCGACGCCTCGCGTACGGCAGCCGAACTGGTCGAACAGCTCACCCACTGACCGGATTCGCAGCACGACCGCGCGACAATCCGACCACTATTCGACCACCTTGTCGGATCCGCTCGGTAGGGTTGTGAGACACACACGATCATCGTGATGAGGAAGAGGAGGTCGGCTGCCATGGCACAAGAGCAGACCAAGCGCGCCGGGGGTGGCGACGAGGACGAGGGCCCCGAGGGCGTAGACGCGGCAGGCCAGGAACGCCGCGAAAAGCTTGCGGAGGAAACCGACGACTTGCTCGATGAAATCGATGACGTGCTCGAAGAGAACGCCGAAGACTTCGTGCGGGCATATGTGCAGAAGGGCGGCCAGTGACCTCAGGTGACCCCTTGCGCCTCCACGCGGGGCGGGCTCTCTCCTCGTTCACCGAACATCTGCGGATGCACGCACCGGACCTGTTGCCCGCCAACAAGTTCCCGGCCTCGGATCTGACCGCGACGAAGGACCTGGCGCCGCACGGCACCACCATCGTCGCGGTCACCTACCGTGGTGGCGTGCTGATCGCGGGCGACCGCCGGGCCACCATGGGCAACCTGCTGGCCAGCCGCGATACCGAGAAGGTGTACATCACCGACACCTTCTCGGCTGCGGGCATCGCGGGTACCGCGGGCATCGCGATCGAGATGGTGCGGCTGTTCGCCGTGGAGCTGGAGTACTACGAGAAGATCGAAGGCGTGCCGCTCACCTTCGACGGTAAAGCCAACAAGCTGTCGAAGATGGTTCGCGACAATCTGCCTGCCGCCATGCAGGGCTTGGCCGCGATACCGCTGCTGGTCGGTTTCGACGACCAGATCCTCGACCTGGATCGGTCCGGCCGCATCGTGTCCTACGACGTGGTCGGCGGACGCAGTGAGGAGCGATTCGGCTACACCGCCGTCGGCTCCGGTTCGACCTTCGCCAAGTCGTCGTTGAAGAAGCTCTACCGGCGCGGGATCGATCAGGAGCGAGCGCTGCGGATCGCGGTGGAATCGCTGTTCGACGCCGCCGACGACGACACCGCCACCGGTGGTCCCGACATGCTGCGCGGGATCTATCCGACAGCGGTGGTGATCGACGCCGACGGTGCGGACGAGATCGGTGAGGATCGCCTCGCCGGGATCGCTCGCGCGGTGATCGCCGACCGAGAAGCCGCCGAAGAAGGGGGCGCCGTCCAATGACGCTGCCGTATTACGCCTCGGCCGAGCAGATCATGCGCGACAAGACCGAGCTCGCCCGCAAGGGCATCGGTCGCGGTCGCAGTGTGATCGTGCTGGTGTACGCCGACGGGGTGCTGTTCGTCGCCGAGAACCCCTCGGCGACGCTGCACAAGGTCAGCGAGCTCTACGACCGCGTCGGTTTCTCCGCGGTCGGCAAGTACAACGAATTCGAAGCCCTGCGCCGCGGCGGCATCCTGCAGGCCGACCTCAAGGGTTACCAGTACGACCGGCGCGATGTCACCGGGCGTGGGCTGGCCAACCTGTACGCGCAGACGCTCGGGTCGATCTTCACCGATCAGCTCAAGCCCTACGAGGTGGAGATCTGTGTCGCGGAGGTGGGATATCCGGAGCAGGCGCCGACCTCGGTGCTGTACCGGATCACCTTCGACGGTTCCATCGTCGACGAACGCGAGTACGTCGTCATGGGCGGCACCACCGAGCCGATCCTGACCCAGCTGAAGGACACCTATCAGCCGGGTTTGTCCCTGGACGACGCGTTGAAGGTGGCGATCGGCGCACTGCTGGCCGGTCAGCCGGAGGCGGACAAGGACAAGCGGGCGCTCGGCGAGGCTTCCCTCGAGGTGGCCACGCTCGAGCAGCAGCGTCCGCGCCGGGCGTTCCGCAGGCTGCAGGGCCCTGCCCTGGAGTCGGCGCTCGCCGCGTCCAAGCCCAAAGCGGTGAAAGAGGCGAAGCTGCCCGAACCCGACGACGACGCGGGGAAATAACCCACCGTCACGATCATGATCGGGCCTGCGAACCACTGGTTCGCAGGCCCGATCTCGCCTGTGTGCGTGCAGGTCGTTCGCTGTCCGAATCGTTGTGAACACGTATGCGAATGGGATGTCAGGAGCGCCGCGCGGGCACTGGTCATAGCTGTAGTGTCGATAGAGTGCAGCGACGAATCATGGGGATCGAGACCGAGTTCGGTGTGACATGCACCTTCCACGGTCACCGTCGGCTGTCCCCCGACGAGGTAGCCCGGTACTTGTTCCGCCGGGTGGTGTCCTGGGGCCGTAGCTCCAATGTCTTCCTTCGCAACGGTGCCAGGTTGTACCTCGACGTCGGATCGCATCCCGAGTACGCCACCGCCGAATGCGACAGCCTGGTGCAGTTGGTCACCCACGACCGGGCAGGCGAGCGGGTCCTGGAGGACCTGCTCATAGACGCCGAACAGCGGCTCGCCGAGGAAGGCATCGGCGGCGACATCTACCTGTTCAAGAACAACACCGACTCCGCGGGCAACTCCTACGGCTGCCACGAGAACTTCCTCGTGGTCCGCGCGGGGGAGTTCTCCCGGATCTCCGATGTGCTGCTGCCGTTCCTGGTCACCCGCCAGCTCATCTGCGGTGCGGGCAAGGTGCTGCAGACGCCCAAGGCGGCCACGTTCTGCCTCTCGCAGCGTGCCGAGCACATCTGGGAGGGCGTCTCCTCGGCGACCACCCGCTCGCGCCCGATCATCAACACCCGCGACGAGCCGCACGCCGACGCCGAGAAGTACCGGCGCCTGCACGTGATCGTCGGCGACTCCAACATGGCCGAGCCGACGACGATGCTCAAGGTGGGCACGGCATCGCTGGTGCTGGAGATGATCGAGGCCGGGGTCTCGTTCCGCGACTTCGCCCTCGACAACCCGATCCGCGCGATCCGCGAGGTCAGCCACGACCTGACCGGCCGTCGCCCGGTCCGGTTGGCCGGTGGCCGCCAGGCCAGCGCACTCGAGATCCAGCGCGAGTACTACGCCCGCGCCGTCGAGCACCTGCGCAACCGCGACCGCGATCCGCAGGTCGACGCCGTGGTGGACCTGTGGGGACGCACCCTCGACGCGGTCGAGGCGCAGGATTTCGCCAAGGTCGACACCGAGATCGACTGGGTGATCAAGCGCAAGCTGTTCCAGCGCTACCAGGACCGCTACAACATGGAGCTGTCCGATCCCAAGATCGCCCAGCTCGACCT
>JACIXH010000226.1 GCA_014360565.1 Nocardia sp. | reverse complement strand
TCAGCGTGGCAGCTTCCCCGGGGAGCGCGGGTCAGGCGCGCCGCGAGGCCACAGGCACACCTGTGGGCTCGCGATCGAACCTGAGCCACGCGCAGCGGCCGTGTTCTTATTTCTGGTCGTCGTTCGGACGGAACGCGGTGGTCGCGTCCGCGGCCGGATCGCCGGTCTGCTCACCACCGAACGGCTGGGCCTGACCGGCACCGGTCTGACCCGGCTGGGCCTGCGCGCCCTGCTGGGCGCCACCGTAGGTCGGTCCACCGAACGGCTGACCCGGCTGACCGCCGAAGGCCTGGGTCGCGCCCTCGCCCGGCTGCGCCTGCGGGGCGGAACCGTACGGCGACTGCTGCTGCGGCGCACCGTACTGCTGGCCGTACGGCGACTGCTGCGGCTGGCCCGGCTGGCCCGGCTGGCCATAGCCCTGCTGGCTCGGCTGACCGTAGGACTGCTGCGGTGCCTGCGGCATCGACGGCTGACTCTGCTGCCCGTACGGCGACTGCGCGGGGTACTGACCACCGGTGGTCTGGCCGTAACCGGCCTGGCCGTAGGGCTGCTGGCCCGGCTGGCCGTAGCCGCCCGGCTGCTGGCCGTAACCCTGCTGCTGGCCCGGCTGACCGTACTGGCCGTACTGACCCGGCTGCTGCTGCGGCTGGGCGGGCTTGGGCGCGGGCGGGGTGATGATGCCCAGCTGGAACAGCAGCGTCACGACGGCGGCTACGACGGTCAGCAGCGCGAACGCGATGACGACGAAGGCACCGATCTCCAGCTCGACCCCCTCGGGGAGCGAGAAGGTCAGTGCGAGCAGGCCGAGGAACCCGGCCACCGCGGTCGCGGCTGCCGCGCCGAGCAGATTCTGCTTGGGCAGCAACGACACCGCGGCCAACAGACCGGCCAGCAGCACGATCGCGACGATCGCCGGACCACCGGCGAATGCGAACAGACTGTTGGTCTCGTCGCTGCTGACGGTGGTTCCGCCGATGCTGACCGGCTTGATGCCGACGAAGGGCAGGAAGCCGAGCAGGAAGGTCAGCACACCGAGTCCGGCGGTCGCCGCCGTCAGGATGAACGGCAGCCCTTTGCCTTCCGAACCGGCCGGAGTCGATGGCGCAGCCGCGGCGGCTCCGGCGTTCGGAGCCTGGCTGGGCGCTGCGGGTTGCCCGGGTGTGTTGTACCCGGAGCCCCCGGTCGGGTATGACATGTCGTCGTCTCCTTGTCGAGTCGTGCGCGACGGTCGCGTCGAACTGACTGGCGCTGATCCGATACCTGACGCTACTGCACGTCACGTCCCCGGTCATCACCAAACCGATCGGGCTGTGGATAAACCCGGCCTGTGGAGGAATCGCCGAAGGCCGCCTCCGTCAAACCTGGAGGCGGCCTTCGTCGGTGTGAGATCGGTCAGGCGGTGCCCAACTGGCCTGATCCTCTGGGCCCTTCGTGGTTACGCAAGCTACCGCCTCCGGGCCCTGACCGGATCAGGCGGACGCGATCGACGCCTTCTCCAGGATCTCGCGGGCCAGCGCGGCGGTGGCGGACGGCGTCTTGCCGACCTTCACGCCCGCGGCCTCGAGGGCCTCCTGCTTGGCCTGCGCGGTACCGCCACCACTGGAGACGATGGCGCCCGCGTGGCCCATGGTCTTGCCCTCGGGCGCGGTGAAACCGGCGACGTAGCCGACGACCGGCTTGGTCACGTTGGCCTTGATGTAGGCCGCCGCACGCTCTTCGGCGTCACCACCGATCTCGCCGATCATCACGATGATCTTGGTCTCGGGATCCTTCTCGAACGCCTCGATGGCGTCGATGTGGGTGGTGCCGATGACCGGGTCGCCGCCGATGCCGATCGCGGTCGAGAAACCGAAATCGCGCAGCTCGTACATCATCTGGTAGGTCAGGGTGCCCGACTTCGACACCAGGCCGATCGGGCCCTTGCCGGTGATGTTGTTCGGGGTGATGCCGACCAGCGCCTCGCCGGGGGTGATGATGCCGGGGCAGTTCGGGCCGATGATGCGGGTCTTCTCGCCCTTTTCCACGTTGTAGGCCCACGCGAACGCGGAGTCCTGCACCGGGATGCCCTCGGTGATGACCACGAGCAGCGGGATCTCCGCGTCGATGGCCTCGATGATGGCGCTCTTGGAGAAGGCGGGCGGCACGAACGCGATCGAGGTGTCGGCGCCGGTCTTCTCCATCGCTTCGGCGACGGAGGCGAACACGGGCAGCTCGATCTCGTTGCCGTCTTTGTCGGTGTGCTTGACGGTGGTGCCCGCCTTACGGGCGTTGACACCGCCGACGATGTTGGTGCCCGCCTTCAGCATCAGTGCGGTGTGCTTGGTGCCCTCACCGCCGGTGATGCCCTGGACGATGACCTTGTTGTCCTTGTTCAGGAAGATTGACATGAGTTCTTTCCTTTACTTGGCAGCGGCCAGTTCGGCAGCCTTGTCGGCGCCTTCGTCCATGGTCTGGGCAAGCGTCACCAGCGGGTGGTTCCGGTCGAGCAGGATCTTGCGACCCTCTTCGACCTTGTTGCCGTCCAGACGGACGACCAGCGGCTTCGTGGCCGCGTCACCGAGCACCTCGAGGGCGCCCACGATGCCGTTGGCGACCGCGTCACACGCGGTGATGCCGCCGAACACGTTGACGAACACGCTCTTGACCTGCGCGTCGCCCAGGATCACGTCCAGGCCCGCGGCCATCACGGCAGCCGAAGCGCCGCCGCCGATGTCGAGGAAGTTGGCAGGCTTCACGCCGCCGTGGTTCTCGCCGGCGTACGCGACGACGTCCAGGGTCGACATGACCAGACCGGCGCCGTTGCCGATGATGCCGACCTCACCGTCGAGCTTGACGTAGTTGAGGTCGTTTTCCTTGGCCTTGAGCTCGAGCGGGTCCGTCGCGTCGACGTCGGCGAACGCGAGGTGGTCGGGATGCCGGTACTCGGCGTTCTCGTCCAGGGTGACCTTGCCGTCGAGGGCGAGGATCTCGTCGCCCGGGGTGCGCACCAGCGGGTTGACCTCGACCAGGGTGGTGTCCTCGTTGATGAAGACCTCCCACAGCTTCTGGATGGTCACGGCGGCGGCGTCGAGCACGTCGGCGGGCAGGTGGCCCTTCTCCGCGATCTCACGGGCGAAGGCCAGGTCGACACCCTTGACGGCGTCGACGGCGATCTTGGCGAGGCGCTCGGGAGTCTTCTCCGCGACCTCTTCGATCTCCATGCCGCCCTCGACCGAACACATGGCCAGGTAGGTGCGGTTGGAACGATCGAGCAGGAAGGAGATGTAGTACTCCTCCGCGATGTCCTTGGCCTCGGCGACCAGGAGCTTCTTGACGATGTGGCCCTTGATATCCAGGCCGAGAATGTTCTGCGCGTGCGTGAACGCGTCTTCCGGGGTGGCTGCGTACTTGACGCCGCCAGCCTTGCCGCGGCCGCCTACCTTGACCTGCGCCTTGACCATCACGGGCTTGCCGATTTCCTCGGCAATGGCGCGTGCTTCTTCAGCCGTGTCGCAAACACGACCCTCGGACGAAGGCACTCCGTGCTTAACGAAGAGCTCCTTCGCCTGATATTCGAAGAGATCCATGTACTCACCGTCTCGTCTGCGTTGCTATGACAACGTCTTTGTTGGCGGCCCGACGTCGTAGCGGGTCGGTCGGACTGTAACTACTCACGGGGAGGGCTAAACGACCACGTTCATAGTAAGTGGCGCAGGTCACGACCGTTTAGCGGAGTCCCGGAAAACCGCTGGCCAAGCCTACTGGCGAGTAGTTTTCGGACGATTCGCGACGCCTGGGCTGGTCGGGCCACCTAAAGTCGGAGCACCTCGCCATCTACTACGTTATGTCGTCGACGGACCTCACCCGAAGTACGGGAAAACGGTGAGATATTCCGTTGCGTTACGGTGACGAATGTCACACGTACGTGTAGGTTTCCGACCAGCGCTTGCCACTCTGCAATCGCTTCGTTACCGTCAATGCGGTCGAAGTCACAACCAGGTCACGACAACCAGGTCACGACTGGCAAGTCAGGACTGAGGAGGACGACAAGCTTGAGGTACTTCAGTACTCGCTTGGAACAGCCGGCGATTCGGCACAGCCGATGAACCACCGCTCCACCCTTCCAGTCGAAAATCGCACCAACTCCGGCCATCGTTACCGGTACACCGACGAGCACACGTCGCATCCGCAGGCCCGCCGCGCCCCCGCCGCCGCATGGCCGCAGACCGACGACGCGTGGCGTGACCAGAACACCTGGTCCGGCGACGCGGCGTGGACGCCCGCCGAGGACGAATGGACCGCGGACGAGTCCTACGACACCGGTACCTACGGCACCGATTGGGCGCCGGCGGCCGAAGAATCCGCCGCGACAGAACCTTCCGAGTCACCCGCGCCGCGCCGCGCCGAACGTCGTGGTGGCGCGCACCGCGTCCCCGCGCCGCCCGCCGCGCTGAAGGGCCGCGCCGCGGTCATCGCCGTGGCCGCAGGCGCGGTTGTCGCCGCAGGTCAGGCCGCCATGGCCGATCCGGGGCAGCCCGGACAGGGCATCGACTACGAGGCAGCGGGCCAGGTCCACGAGATCGCCGCTCAGTCGATGAGCACGGCCGACCTCGGCGAGCAGGGCACCGGCGCGGCACCGCAGGTGCTCGACGCCACCGCCATCGCCGACAAGAACCACTTCGACGACATCCTCGCCAAGGGCGCCAAGTTCGCCGAAGACCTCGCCGCCCAGGAATCCGCCAAGCTGCGGCCTCTGTTCGCCAAGTTCAGTTCGGGCAACTACACCTCCGGTTTCGGTGCCCGCTGGGGTGTCCAGCATCTCGGCATCGACGTCGCGGGCCCGATCGGCACCCCGATCTACGCGGTCGCCGACGGCACCATCATCGAAGCGGGTCCGGCCTCCGGTTTCGGAATGTGGGTCCGCGTTCTGCACGACGACGGCACCGTCACCATCTACGGCCACATCGATACCGCGACCGTCTCGCAGGGTGAACGCGTGATGGCGGGCGACCAGATCGCCACCATGGGTAACCGCGGCTTCTCCACCGGCCCGCACGTGCATTTCGAGGTCTGGCTCAACGGCGTCGACAAGATCGACCCGGTTCCGTGGCTCGCCACCCGAGGCATCAGCCTCGGCGCACAGCGCGACTGACGAGTTTCGCGGCGAGAGTACAGCCAAGCACCGCGCCCGGTCGTCGGGGAGTACGCCGACCGGCACACGCGCGCAGGCGGCTCAGCGAGTTCCGCGTTCGTGAGTTGACGCAATCTCGTGCGCGACGATGGTTTCTACGTGACCAGTAGCACGCTTCCACTCCGCGAGGGGCGGGGTTAGCGTTGAGTATGGCTGGTACGACGAAGTACACGCAGTTCATCGGGGTCGCACCGGAATTGGTGTGGGGGGTGCTCGGAGATCTCGAGCAGTGGCCGGAGTGGAATCCCGGGGTACGGTCCGTGCGGATGCACGGGCCGGTTGCCGTCGGCGCCACCGGTGACTACCTCCCCGCGGGCAAGGTCTCGGCGCGGATTCACGCAAGGTTCGCCGAACCGTTCACCGTCACCGTGTTCGAACCGAATCGCGCACTGAGCATCGAACAGCCCGAACCCGCAGGCACCATGCACCTCACCTGGCGGCTGACCCCGCGCGACGGGGGCACCGAGATCACCCAGGAACTCCGCTTCACCGGCCCGTCCGCCGCCGCCGCTCGCGCCGTCGTCCGGCCGTTCGTCGAAACCGATGCGCGCGTGAACTTCTCACGCCTGGCCCGGCTGGCCGGGCTCGCACCCACCGACGACGCACTGAACGTCGTCATCGCGGGCGGCACCGGCGCGCTCGGCCTCCAGATCGCCGCCGATCTGACCTGCCGCGGACAGCGCGTCACCCTGCTGACCCGCCGCCGCAACCCGAAACTGCCGTTCCGCCAGACCGAATGGGACGGCCGTTCGATCGGCTCCTGGTCCGCCGAACTGCGCGAACCCGGTCGCCTCGCGGTGGTCAACCTCGCGGGCAAGCTGGTCGACTGCAGGCCGACCGAACGCAATATCGCCGAATTGCGTTCCAGCCGAGTAGATTCCACCACCGCCCTGGTGGCAGCGGCCGGCCTGCGCGACACCCCCGTCGACTACTGGGTCCAAGCCAGTACCACGGCCATCTGGTCGGATGCCGGCGAAACCCGATGCACCGAAACAACTCCCCTCCCGGTCGGCCTGCCCCAGATGACCGGCGTAGCCCAGCCGTGGGAGGAAGCCTTCGATCCCGCACGCGCCGAACACTGGACGATCCTGCGCACCTCCATCGTCCTCGACCCCGACGCGCCCGCTCTCAAACGCCTCGGCCAACTCACCAAGGCAGGTCTGGGCGGCCGCGTAGGCCCCGGCGATCAGTGGTTCAGCTGGATCCACATCGAAGACTGGCTGGCCATAGTCCGCGCCTGCCTCGGCCTCGACCCCACCGTCACCCTCCCCGACGGCATCGTGGTCGCCGCCACCGAATTCCCCGTCCGCAACACCGAACTCATGGCAACCCTGCGCCGGATCCTGCACCGCCCCCCATCACCCCCCACCCCCTCCGCCATCCTGAAAATGGGCGCGGTAGCCCTGCGCACAGACCCCGCACTAGGCCTGACCGGCCGCCACGCCACCTCCGAAGTCCTCCACAAAGCAGGCTTCGACTTCCGCTACCCCACCCTCGACGAGGCCCTGACCAACCTGCTGCCCTCCACCCCCGAAATCACAACTTCACAATGGTCCGGCTGAACTGCGGAATCAACCGAATCTTGCCCGCCGACCCGAAGTCGATGGTCACCGTAGCCAACGGCCCCACCCCATCAGCAGCAACAACCCGACCCAACCCGTACTTGTCATCGGTAACCCGGTCCCCCACAGCGAGAACGAGTTCGGTGTTGTTCCGCTTCACCGCACCGCCCGGCGCCGGACGGCGTTCCCCACTCCCCCCACGCACACCCGGCCGCTGATCCCAGCCACTGCCACTGGTCCAATCCCGATCGAACCCACTGTCCTCGCCCCGACGCCGCCCGCGCTGCGGCGACATCACCGGTTCCAATCTGCGCCAATCCAGCAGGTGCTGCGGAATTTCCTGTAGGAACCGCGATTCCGGGTTCGATACCGGCTGACCCCAGCCCGACCGCACCACAGCGCGCGAAAGGTAGAGCCGCTGACGTGCCCGCGTGATCCCCACATAAGCCAGCCGGCGCTCCTCGGCCAGCTCGTTCGGATCACCCAGCGCCCGCATGTGCGGGAACTGCCCGTCTTCCCAGCCGGTGACGAAAACCACCGGGAATTCCAGTCCCTTGGCCGTGTGCAGCGTCATCATCGTGACCACACCCGTGCCCTCGTCGGGGATCTGATCGGTGTCGGCGACCAGCGATACCCGCTCGAGGAACGCCGCCAGCGACCCCGGCTCGGGTTCACCATCGCCCACCTCGGGAACCAGCCCTTCCTCACGGGCCGCCTCGGCGTTGTTGAACGCTTCGGAACTGAATTCGCGTGCGACGCTGACCAATTCGTTGAGATTGTCGAGCCGCGCACCGTCCTGCGGATCGTCGGATGCTTCCAGCTCGCCGCGATATCCGGTGCGATCGAGTACCGCCTCGACCACATTGCCCACATCGGGATAGTCGCTGTCGGCCCGCTTACCCGCCAGGCGAATTTCGTCGAGCAGATCGAGAAAACCCGCGATGGCCCGCTGCGCCCGAGTATTGAGCAGCGCGACCTTGCCATCCGCCGCATCACGCAGCGCTGCAGCGAACCCGATTCCGCGCTGCTCGGCATGCACCGCCACGCACGCCTCCGCGCGATCACCGATGCCGCGACGCGGCGTATTGAGAATTCGGCGCACACTCACCGCGTCTTCGGGATTCTCGAGCACCCGCAGGTAGGCCACGACGTCGCGGACTTCCTTGCGCTCGTAGAACCGCACCCCGCCGACGACCTTGTACGGCAGGCCCATTCGGATGAAGATCTCTTCGAGCGCACGCGAATTGTTGTTGGTGCGATAGAACACCGCCACGTCGCCGTAGTTGGCATCGCCGGAGTCGACGAGCCGGTCGATCTCCTTGGCGACGAAGGATGCCTCATCGTGTTCGTTGTCGGCGACGTAACCGGTGATCAGTTCACCCTCGCCGGAATCGGTCCACAACTTCTTCTCGCGCCTGCCCTCGTTGCGCGCGATCACCGCGTTGGCCGCGGACAGAATGTGCTGTGTGGATCGGTAATTCTGTTCCAGCAGGATGGTTTCCGCGTCCGGGAAGTCGCGTTCGAATTCCTCGATGTTGCGGATCGTGGCTCCGCGGAAGGCGTAGATCGACTGATCGGCGTCGCCGACCACGCACAGCTCGCTCGGCTCGACCGCCTGCTCCTGCGCTTGGCTGTGATGCCCGACCAGCTCACGCACCAGCACGTACTGGGCGTGGTTGGTGTCCTGGTACTCGTCGACCAGCACGTGCCGGAACCGGCGGCGGTAGTACTCGGCGACCTGTGGATGGTTCTGCAGCAGCGCGACCGTCTCGCCGATCAGATCGTCGAAGTCCATCGCGTTGGCCGAGCGCAGGCGCCGCTGATACTCGGCGTAGATCCTGGCGACCAGTGCGGGCAGTTCGGTGTCGTCGGCTTCGGCGTCGGCGGCGGCCTTTTCCGGAGCGATCAGTTCGTTCTTCAGATTGGAAATGGCGGTCGACAGCAAACGCGCCGAATACTTCTTGGTGTCGATCTCGAAATCGCGGCTGATCATCGTGAGCAACCGGCGAGAATCATCGGCGTCGTAGATCGAGAAATTGGTATTCAAGCCGGGCAGCAGTGTGGCTTGCATCCGCAGAATGCGCACGCAGCTGGAATGGAATGTCGACACCCACATGCTGGCCGCCCGCGGACCGACCAGTCCGGCGACCCGTTCCCGCATCTCGGCAGCGGCCTTGTTGGTGAAGGTGATGGCCAGGATCTCACCGGTCCGCACGCCGCGCGCCGCGAGCAGGTAGGCGATCCGGCGGGTGAGCACCGCGGTCTTGCCCGAGCCCGCGCCCGCCACGATCAGCAGCGGCGACCCCGCGTGCATCACCGCGGCGCGCTGGGGCGGATTGAGCCCGTCGAGCAGCCGCTCGATCTCCTGGGCGCGCTGTTGTTCGCGCTCCTGGCGGCGCTGGGACTGTTCGGCGGCGTTCCTGGCCGCCGCCTGGGCGAGCGCGGACGCACCACCGCCGCGCGGCGGTAGCGCATCACGATCCGGCGCGGGCGCCGGCTCGCTGGGATCGGCTGCTGAGGCGTGGGGAGCGACCGTGATATCCATCGTCTGTCCACGCTACCGGCGGGCACCGACAAGCCGCGAACTGCTCCCGCCCGGGTGACCGCCCGACGACATCTCGGCAAACCACTGGTGAACGCGACCAGCTCGGCACCGGCGGCGCCTGGTGAACGTTCTCAGCGAATTCATAAACGGAACTGTTTTGCCTACCTACCGGCCCGTGGCAGACTGGGCCACATGGTCAGCGTTGCTCCGCATGCCCGGATCGATCGCCGATCCGATATCGTGACTGGGAGTACGACTGATGACGCACTCCCGGGGGGATCAAGTACTGCCCATCGGGAAAAGTTTCAGGGTGACGGAACAGATCGGGTAACAGGCCGTTCGGTCCGACCGATCCAAGTTCTGACACGAGGAGATGAATGATGAGCACCCCTGCTACGACCACCGGCTCCGATTCGGCCTTGCCGCAATCCGAAGCCGAGATCGACAAGCTTCGCCTCGAGATCGACGAACTCGACGCCACGATCCTCGCCGCGATCAAACGCCGCAGCGAGATTTCCCGGATCATCGGCCGCACCCGGATGGCTTCCGGCGGCACGCGCCTGGTCCACAGCCGTGAGATGAAAGTACTCGAGCGCTTCAGTGAGCTGGGCCAGGAGGGTCACACCCTCGCCATGCTCCTGCTCCGCCTCGGCCGCGGCCGCCTCGGCCGCTAGGCCACCCACGAACCACGCGGCGACCAGCCAGTTCGCCGCTTCCACAAAGCCGCCCCGGGTGCGACATCATCCCCGGGGCGGTTATTTTTTTCGGTCCGCTCAGGTGAGAGCGATGTACTTGGTGTTCAGGTATTCCTCGATGCCCTCGGTGCCGCCCTCGCGACCGAAGCCCGATTCCTTC
>JACIXH010000225.1 GCA_014360565.1 Nocardia sp. | reverse complement strand
AGCAAGGTCCAGCGTTCCCCCACGATATCCAGGGAGCGCGCGAGAGCGCAGAACTGTCCGTAGGTACGGGGGCCAGTCGATTGCTGGTTGACTTTATCCATCGTGGTTGATTATATCAACTGAGAAATCGACGATGAGCAGAGGGGACTCCCGTGGAGCTGAGCATCAGTTGGCCGGCCGTCGTGGTCGCGGTCGTAGTCGGAATGGCGATCGCCTGGGCCTGGTACAGCGACTGGGGCCTGGTCGGCGGCACCTGGCGGAAGCTGACCGGCATCAGCAAAGAAGACTCCAAGAGAGGCGGAAAAGGACCGTTCGTGGTGCTGGTGCTGTCGATCATCGCTACCGCACTGGCCCTCGCCGCCGCCTACTCCATCGCCTCGGGCTTCTTCGAGCGCAGTTCGGTCTGGCTCGCCCTGGCCGTCGGGTTCGCCGCGTGGCTCGGCTTCTCGCTCTCGACCCTGGCCCAGCACAACGGCTTCGAGCAGAAGCCTGCCCGGCTCACCATGATCAACAGCGCGTATCAGCTCGTACTGTTCCTGGGCATGACCCTGGCCATCGGACTGTTGCAGTAGTCGTCGACAGAGGCGCGATCACCGCGGCGTCAGCGGAGCGAGAGCGACGGCCTTTTTCTCGGTCCGTACTGCTGACCAGCCCACGGCTAACCTGTCGCGCTGCCGAGGCCACGGTCGTCGCGGGTTGCGCCGGGGCTCCTTCGATTCGCCCCAGGCACAACGGTTTATACGTTGAAGCGGAAGTCGCAGACGTCGCCGTCGTGCATAACGTATTCCTTGCCCTCCATGCGGACCTTGCCCGCGGCCTTGGCCGCTGCCATGGAACCCGCTTCGACCAGGTCGTCGAAGGCGACGATTTCGGCCTTGATGAAGCCGCGTTCGAAGTCGGTGTGGATGACGCCCGCGGCCTTGGGGGCCGTATCGCCCTGGTGGATGGTCCAGGCTCGGGATTCCTTGGGGCCTGCGGTGAGGTAGGTCTGCAGGCCGAGGGTGTGGAAGCCGGCGCGGGCCAGGGCGTGCAGGCCGGGTTCGGTCTGGCCGATGGACTCGAGCAACTCCAGGGCGGACTCGTCGTCGAGTTCGAGGAGTTCGGCTTCGACCTTGGCGTCGAGGAACACGGCGTCGGCGGGGGCGACGGAGGCCTTCAGCTCGGCGACCTTCGCCTCGTCGGTGAGCACGGATTCGTCGGCGTTGAACACGTAGAGGAACGGCTTGATGGTGAGCATGGAGAGCTCACGGAGCAGTTCGGCGTCGATCTTGTTGCCCGCGGCGAAGAGGGTGGTGCCCTCGTTCAAGAAGCTTTCGGCGGTCTTGGCGGCGTCGAGCAGGGGCTTGCGGTCCTTTTTGACCCTGGCTTCCTTCTCGAGGCGCGGGATGGCCTTCTCGAGGGTCTGCATGTCGGCGAGGATGAGCTCGGTCTCGATGACCTCGATGTCGGCGGCGGCGTCGACCCGGCCGTCGACGTGGATCACGTCGTCGTCGGCGAACACGCGCACGACCTGGCAGATCGCGTCGGCCTCACGAATGTTGGCGAGGAACTTGTTGCCAAGGCCCGCGCCTTCGGAAGCGCCCTTCACGATGCCTGCGATGTCGACGAACGACACCACGGCGGGCACGGTCTTCTCGGAACTGAAGATCTCGGCGAGCTTGCCCAGGCGCGGGTCGGGCAGCGGGACCACGCCGACATTGGGCTCGATGGTCGCGAACGGGTAGTTCGCGGCCAGCACGTCGTTCTTGGTCAGCGCGTTGAACAGCGTCGACTTTCCGACGTTGGGCAGGCCGACGATTCCGAGGGTGAGGCTCACAAGGACCAGAGTCTACGGGTCCGTGGCCGCGCCCGAACCACCGGAACCCGCCCGTCGGCCGGGACGGGTTCCACGGCGATCACGGAACCAGCACGACCTTGCCCAGGTTGGCGCGCTGCTCGATCACCGCGTGCGCGGCGGCAGCGTCGTCGAGCGCGAACTCGGCGTGCACGACCGGGTGCAGCAGACCGGAGGCGTAGTACTGCCAGACCTCTTGGCGAAGGTCCTCGTAGCGGGCCGGGTCGCGCTGAGCGAGACGGCCGATCCGGAAACCGGTGAGGGTTTTGCCGCCCGCGAGCAGGTCTCCGGTGTCGATGGGACCGCCGCCGGTGCCGTAGGTGACCGCGCGGCCGCTTTCGGCGAGCCCGGCGAGGGTGCCGCCGAGACCGCTGCCGCCGACGCCGTCGAGAGCGTAATCGGCCTGCTTGCCGCAGTGCAGCTGGTCGTAGGTGAAGACCTCGTCGGCGCCGAGTTCACGCACGAAATCGGCCTTGGACTCGTCGGAGACCGCGCCCACCACCCAGCTCGCGCCGCGTACCCGGGCCAGCTGTACCGCGAGGTGGCCGACACCGCCCGCCGCGGCGGTGACCAGGGCGGTCTCGCCCTCACGTGGGGCGGCGGTGTCGAGAGCGCCGAGAGCGACGAGGCCGCTGCGCATCAGCGCGACGGCGTCGACGGCCGAAGCGCCGTCCGGGATGGCCGAGACCTGGTCGATCGCCAGGACGACGTACTCGGCGTAGGCGTCGGCGGTACACAGGCCGACGACGCGGTATCCCGCGCTGTAGCCGTCGATCCCGTCGCCGACCGCGACGACCTCACCGGCCACCTCCGCGCGCACCTGCTCCGCCGCGCCACTGATCCGCCGAATCGCCGACAGGGTGACCCCGATCGCCTCGACCCGCACCAGCAGCTCACCGGCACCGGGCACCGGCACCTCGGCCGCGACGACTTCGAGCGTCTCCGAACCACTGCCGCGCTCGTATTGAACCCGCCGCATGACACCTCCTACGTAAATTGAGCGAAGGCGCAAGATTAACCGGCTGACCTCGCGTTTCCACAGACCATCAGCCCACGAGTGCGAAATCTCACCGCCCCCGCCGCGCTGCGGAGAGCACCTTCACGACCTGGTTACCCGCCGCCCGGTCCCAGGACGCGTGGGCAATCCCACAGCAGGCGACGCACCCCTTATCGCCGTGCGGCGAATCCGGCGTAGCGTTGCCGTATGGAGGCGACCACGGAGGTGGTGACGGCAGCTCCCGCGCCGGTGCTGGCAGCGTTCATCGACCGGTACGTGGGCTATCGGCTCGTGGGCTTCGAGCCCGGCCTGCACCGTGGCCTGCCTTCGCGGCACATGACATTCATCGTCGCCGTCGGTCCGACCATCGATGTCGTCGAGCAGACCGACCCGCACCAATCCCCCGGCAGTTATCGCTGCGTATTGAGTGGCTTGCAGGCGAGTCCGGCGATGATCGCGCACACCGGTTTTCAGGAAGGTGTGGTCATCGAGCTCACCCCGCTGGGTTGCCGGGTGCTGTTCGGAATGCCCGCGAGCGAATTGTGGGATATGTCGATCGAATGTTCCCAAGCCCAAAGAACTCTGGGCGATCAGCTCGCCGATGCTGTTCAATCACACGAGGATTGGCCGAGCCGTTTCGCCGCGTGCGATCGAGCGCTGACCACGGCGGCACGCACCGAAACTGTGGCGCGACCAGAATTGACCTGGGCCTGGCACGCACTGGTCAAAACCGGCGGCACCTACCCGATCACCCCACTGGCCGATCGAATCGGCTGGACCCGCCAGCATTTGACGCGCACGTTCACCGCCGAGTTCGGCGCGAGCCCGAAACTGGCCGCGCGGATCATCCGGTTCGAGCGGGCCAAGCGGATGCTCGCCGGGACCCCGTCCTATATCTCCATCGCCCAGATCGCGGCTGCCTGCGGCTACTACGACCAGGCCCACCTGAACCGCGACTTCGCCGAACTGGCGGGTGTGGCCCCGACCGCCTGGCTGGCCGAGGAGATTCCATCTGTCCAAGACCCGGAGGCCGACCGAGCGCGAGGCTGAACACATGGACACTTCGACGAACACCACAACCACCATCTGGCCCTGCCTCGCCTTCGACGACGCCCGCGCCATGATCGAGTTCCTCACCACGGCCTTCGGCTTCGAAGCGACAGCGGTCTACGCCAGGGACGACGACTCCTCGATCATCGAACACGGAGAACTGCGCTGGCCCTCGGGCGGCGGCATCATGTTCGGCTCGACCGGTCGCAACGACACTCCCTTCGGCACCCGGCCACCCGGCGTCGCCAATCTCTACCTGGTCACCGACGACCCCGACGCCCTCTGTACCCGCGCCGCAGCAGCGGGCGCCGAGATCATCCGGGAGCTGCGCGACGAGGACTACGGCTCCCGCGGATTCAGCGCCGCAGACCCTGAAGGCAACCTGTGGAGCTTCGGGACTTACCGCGGCGCCTGAACAAAATTTCATTCTGCGCGCGATCGTGTGCGAATCTCTCCGGCGCAGATCGGGCATCGGATACGTTGTCGTTTGCTTCACCCGAGGCTCTGCGCGTTGTACAGGAGAGTTGAGTCAATGGCGACGACCATCGAATATCTGCGGACCGATCCGGACCTGCCTCCGGTCGGTGTCGTCGATCGCACGCCGATCACACCTGCCAAAAAGGCGGTGTTCGCAGCGATCGCCGTACTCGGCGCCATCGCGTGGACGGTGATCGCGTTCGTGCGCGGTGAATCGGTGAACGCGGTGTGGATCGTGATCGCGGCGGTCTGTACATACATCATCGCGTACCGCTTCTACGCGCGGTTCATCGAATGGAAGATCACCAAGCCGCGTGACGACGTGGCCACGCCTGCCGAAATCTACGACAACGGCAAAGATTTCATGCCGATGGACCGGCGGGTGCTCTACGGGCACCATTTCGCCGCCATCGCGGGCGCCGGGCCGCTGGTCGGACCGGTGCTCGCCGCGCAGATGGGTTATCTGCCCGGCACCATCTGGATCATCGTCGGCGTGGTGTTCGCCGGCGCGGTCCAGGACTACCTGGTGCTGTGGGCCTCGACTCGTCGACACGGCCGCAGCCTCGGCCAGATGGCGCGCGATGAGCTCGGTGTGGTCGGTGGCGTGGCGGCGATCGTCGCGATTCTGGTGATCATGACGATCCTGCTCGCGGTGCTGGCGCTGGTCGTGGTGAACGCCCTCGGCGAGAGCCCGTGGGGCGTGTTCTCCATCGCGATGACGGTCCCGATCGCGCTGTTCATGGGTGTTTACCTGCGATATCTGCGACCGGGCGCGGTCGGCGAGGTCTCCGCGATCGGCATCGTGTTGCTGCTCGCCGCGATCATCGGCGGCGGCTGGGTGTCCGAAACCGAGTGGGGCGCTGACTGGTTCACGCTCTCGCGCACCACCATCGCCTGGTGTCTGATCGCCTACGGCTTCATCGCCTCGGTGCTGCCGGTGTGGTTGCTGCTGGCCCCGCGCGACTACCTGTCGACGTTCATGAAGGTCGGCACGATCGTGCTGCTCGCGGTCGGCATCCTGATCACGATGCCGGTGCTGAAGGCTCCCGCTGTCTCCGAATTCGCGCACACCGGTGCGGGTCCCGCCTTCGCGGGCAGCCTGTTCCCGTTCCTGTTCATCACCATCGCCTGTGGTGCGCTCTCCGGTTTCCACGCGCTGGTCTCCTCGGGCACGACGCCGAAACTGCTCGCCAAAGAATCCAATGCCAGGATGATCGGCTACGGCGGCATGCTGATGGAGTCGTTCGTGGCGGTCATGGCGATCATCACCGCCTCGATCATCGACCAGCACCTGTACTTCGGCATGAACGCCTCAGCCGGGCTCACCGGCGGCACGCCCGAAGGCGCGGCGAAGTTCACCAACTCGCTCGGGCTGTCCGGCGATCCCGCGACACCGGCGCTGTTCGCCGACGCGGCCGCCGATGTCGGTGAGAATTCGATCGTCTCGCGCACCGGCGGCGCTCCGACGCTGGCGGTCGGCATCTCCGAGGTCTTCTCCGGTTTCCTCGGCGGCTCGTCGATGAAGGCGTTCTGGTACCACTTCGCGATCATGTTCGAGGCGCTGTTCATCCTCACCACCATCGACGCGGGCACCCGAGTCGCACGGTTCCTCGTCTCGGACGCGCTCGGCAACTTCGGTGGCGGGTTCAAGAAGTTCCGTGATCCGTCCTGGCGGATCGGCGCATGGTTGTGCTCGCTGATCGTGGTCGCGGGCTGGGGCGGGGTGCTGCTGATGGGCGTCAACGATCCGTTCGGCGGCATCAACGCGCTGTATCCGCTGTTCGGCATCGCCAACCAGTTGCTCGCCGCGATCGCGCTGACGGTCGTGCTCACGATCATCGTCAAACGCGGGCAGTGGAAGTGGGCGTGGATTCCCGGCATTCCGCTGGCATGGGATCTGCTGGTCACGATGACCGCGTCCTGGCAGAAGATCTTCTCCGACGACCCCAAGCTCGGTTACTGGAAGCAGCACAGCCTGTGCCAGGCCGCCAAGGACGCGGGCAAAGCGTGCCTGACCGCGAAGACACCGGAGCAGGTCGACATCGCGATCCGCAACACCTTCATCCAGGGCACGTTGTCGATCGTGTTCGCGGTGCTGGTCTTGGTGGTCACCGTCGTCGGCGTGCTGGTGTGTGTGAAGGCCGTCCGTACGGGCGCGGTGACCAGCACCGAGTCCGAGGAACAGCCGTCGAAGATCTTCGCCCCCAGCGGTTTCCTCGCCACCGCCGCGGAGAAGGACGTGCAGAAGGAATGGGATGTGTTGATCGCCGAGGGCAAGGTGAGCGCGCCGGGATCGGCGCACGTCTCCTGATATGCCCAGTGTGAATGTCACCAGAGGTGCGGACGGCCGGTTCATCGAATCGACCGTCCGCACCCCTGTCGTCAGCCCCCTCGGCAGCACCAGCTCGGTTGCCCGGCCGCGCACCGGCGTTCTCGGTCGAGTCTGGGCCGGCGCACAGGGCATCGCCCGCTGGTACAGCGCGATCAACGGGGGCCAGGACTACCAGCGCTATGTCGATCACCGCCGCCGCAACCATCCGGGGGCACCGGTGCCCTCGGTGCGCGACTACTGGCGCGAGCGCTATGCCGAGGCCGACCGGAATCCGACCAACCGCTGCTGCTGACGCCCCTGCCGGCCGATCGAAGCCACAGCGCCCTTTGCCCGCGCGGCCACGCGTCGTTCCAGCCCCGGGGTAGGTGGCCGATTTCCGCTAGCACCCCGGCCGGGCGGGTGCCATTGTTGAACTCGTGACCATCACTGCTTTGGACTTCGAGGGCTGCTACCGGGCGGTCTCCACCCGTGACTCCCGCTTCGACGGGCAGTTCTTCACCGCTGTTCGCACGACCGGCATCTACTGCCGTCCCTCGTGCCCGGCGATCACACCCAAGCGGGCCAACGTGTCGTTCCTGCCCACCGCGGCGGCCGCGCAGCAGGCCGGCTATCGAGCCTGCCGTCGTTGCCTGCCCGATGCCGCGCCCGGTTCACCGCTGTGGAATGTGCGGGCCGATCTGGCCGCGCGTGCCATGCGGTTGATCGGTGACGGGATGATCGAGCGGGGTGGAGTGCCGGGACTGGCCGCCACCCTCGGCTACTCGCAGCGCCAGCTCACCCGGGTGCTCACCACCGAACTCGGGGCGGGACCGCTCGCGCTGGCCAGGGCGCATCGTGCGCATACCGCGCGACTGCTCATCCAGACCACCGAGATGCCGATGTCGGATATCGCCTTCGCGGCCGGGTTCGCCAGCATTCGGCAGTTCAACGACACCGTGCGCGAGGTGTTCGCGGTGAGCCCGACAACGATGCGGACCGAGTTGCGCCGATCGCCGCGCGCCGATGTCGTCGCGCCCGGCACGCCCGGTCTGCTCACCTTGCGGCTGCCGTACCGGGAGCCGCTCGATACCGGTTGGCTGAGCTGGTTCCTCTCGGCGCACGCGGTGCCGGGGACCGAGCTGTGGGAGGACGGCGTCTACACGCGCAGCCTGCGTACTCCGCACGGGCACGCCACCGTTCGGCTGTCGTTTCAGCCGGGACATGTGCGGGCGGAGCTGGCTTTGCGGGACATGCGCGACCTCGCTCCGACCGTGGCGCGGGTGCGGCATCTGCTCGATCTGGACGCCGACCCGGTGGGTATCGACGGCGCGCTCGGCATCGGCAGGCCGGCGGGTGCTGACAAGTTCGGCGTTCACCGTGACGGCGGCCTCCACATGGTCGACGGTGACGGCATCGGCGGCACCGAGTCGGTGTCCGGCGAATCGAGACGTGCCACAACACTTTCTGGCCCTGCTGCCCGCACGGACACGCCGCCCGGCTTCACGCCGGGGATCCGGGTGCCCGGCTGTTTGGAGGGATCGGAATTGCTGTTGTGCACCATGATCGGGCAACAGATCTCGGTGCGGGCGGCGGGTACACATATCGCCCGGCTGGTGGAGGCGCTCGGTGAGCCCATCGACGGGCCGGTGCCTCGGCTGTTCCCGACCGCAGAGGCGATCGCCGAGCACGGCGCCGAGGTACTGACCGGTCCCGCGCGCCGGGTGGCTGCCATCGTGTCCGCGGCGCGGGCGATCGCCGACGGCGAACTGGTTCTGCACTCCGGCCGCACCGCCGCCGACCTGCGGCGTGACCTGCTCGCACTCGACGGGGTCGGAGTGTGGACCGCCGACTATGTCACGATGCGCTCCCTGGCCGATCCCGACATTCTGCTCGGCACCGACCTGGTGGTTCGCCAGGGCGCGGCCCGCGCGGGAATCGACCTCGACAACACCACCCGCTGGGCGCCGTGGCGCTCCTACCTGTCCATGCACTTGTGGAAGACCGCGCTCGAACAACGTGGCGCGCTTGTCCGTGAACCCGCTCTCCAGAAAGCGAAAGACCATGACTGACACTGCTCTGCGGCGCGCTGACGTCGCGACCGTCACCACACCGATCGGCCCGTTCACCACGATCGTCGACTCCGACGGCGCGGTGCTCGCCGCGGGGTGGACCGGTCAACCGAGCACGCTGACCGGCCTCATCCACGCGAGCTTGCGTCCGACCGAACTGCGGCAACGGGATTCGCTCGGTGCGGCCACCCAGGCCGTCATCGACTATCACGCGGGCGAGCTCACGGCGATCGACGCGATTCCCGTGCGTCAACAATCGGGCGAATTCATGGTCCACGCCTGGGAAGTCCTGCGCAAAGTGCCCGCGGGCGAGCCGGTGACCTACACCGAGTTCGCCGGACTGTCCGGACGGCCCGCGGCCACACGGGCAGCGGCCAACGCTTGCGCTCGCAACTCCGCCGCGCTGTTCGTGCCGTGCCATCGTGTGCTGCGCATCGGCGGCGCACTCGGCGGCTTCCGGTGGGGACTGCCGGCCAAGGCGTGGTTGCTCACGCACGAGGCGTGAGCACTGCGTGCCCTGACGAACAATGGGTCCAGTGTTATCCGATTGGATCTTTTTTCCAGGTCCAGTAGGCCGGATTCTGTTACCCATGCTCACTCGTCGCCTGCTCGCGCTGTACGTCGGTTTGTGGTTGTACGGCACCTCGATGGCAGTGATGATTCGAGCCGGACTGGGCCTGGATCCGTGGGATGTGTTCCATCAGGGGGTCGCCGCTCATGTGCCGCTGACCTTCGGCATGGTGACTGCGCTGACGGGGATCGCGGTGCTGCTCGCCTGGATCCCGTTACGACAGCGACCTGGGCTCGGGACCATCAGCAACGTGGTGGTGATCGCGATCGCGGTCGACGCGGGCCTGTGGTTGATCCCGGCCGTGGACGGGCTCTGGTTGCGCGTGCTGGCCATGATCGCCGCCGTCGTGGTGAACGCCGCGGCCACGGTGCTCTATATCGGGGCGGGTATGGGCCCGGGTCCGCGCGATGGCCTGATGACTGGACTGGTCGCACGGACCGGCTGGCCGGTCTGGTCCGTTCGCACCGGCATCGAGGTCTCGGTCCTGACCACCGGCTGGTTTCTCGGCGGCAGTGTCGGGATCGGCACGCTCGTCTACGCGTTCGGCATCGGACCGCTGGTTCAGCTGATGATCCCACTCGTCGACGGCCGGCTTCCCGGGTTCGCGTCCATGTCGCCTCCCGAACCCGTTCCGGTATAAGGGCTCTCGAGGCGATCTGACCAGCATCCGGGCCGTGAGCACGCGGCGCCGCAACCGCTCGGCGCTGATGTGCTGGACCGAGCAGCAGCGGTGCCGGTGGCGGCTGGCAACGGTGGCCGGCTGGCAACGGTGGCTGGCTGGCAACGGTGGTCAGCTAGGCGACCGTGGCCTCCAGGTGGGAGCCGGTGCGGCCACGGAGGACGTGCAGGCG
>JACIXH010000224.1 GCA_014360565.1 Nocardia sp. | reverse complement strand
GGTCTGCTCGCGGCCGATGGTGTCGCCGTCTGTGAGCCGCCGGGCCGAGCCCGGGCCCTCGAGCAATTCCATGTAGCGATCGCCGACGAGGTTCTCGTACTTGATCGCCGCACGAGTACTGGCCAGCACCGCGTACTTGCTGTCGACATCGAACTCGACGTGCGCGAGGTTGTCGTCACCGACCTTCACCGAGGTCACCGACCCCACCGGCACACCGGCGATGCGCACCTTCGAACCGGGCAGCATGCCCGATGAACTGTCGAATACCGCGTGATAGCCGGCCTCGCTGGAGAACCGCGCCTGACTCAACACGATTGCCAGGCCAGCGAACACCAGCGTCATCACCACGGTGAAGATCGCCAGTTTGATCGTCGTCCCTGTGTTCCTCACCGCGTCACTCCCGGCAGTCCGTCCAGCAGCAGCTGAAATACCTTTGGCAAACCGTGGAAGTCGACCTGGGTGCTCGGCGTGTACGGCGCACCCTCGGAGGTGTCGGTCACGAGATAGTCCGAATGACTGTCCGGTACCCGGTCCACCACGCCCTCACAGCGCGGGCCACCGGTGGCGTTCACCTTGGGCAGGCTGTTCGGGTAGGTGTAGGGCTGGGCACCAGCCATGAAGCTCGCATTCATGCCGACACCGGGCAGGATCCCACCGAACATCTCCTCCGCGATCGGTATCAAAGGGCCGAGGCCGTCGATGATGCAACCCAGTGCGGGCGCGTACTCGAACAGCAGTTCGGTCGTCGGCCGCAGCAGGTCGAGCGCGGTCACCAGATCGTGCTCGTTCTCGCGCAGTACCGATCCCACCGTGTCGGAGAGCCCGATCACATTCACCAGCACGTTGTCGAGCTGGCCCGGCATCTCGGCGATGGTCTGCGAGGTGCCAGTCGCGTTATCGACGGTGCGCAACAGTGGATCCGCGACCTCGGCGTAGAGTTCGGTCACCGCGGCGGTCTTGTCCAGATCCGCTTCCAGCGTCGGCAGGTATGGGTTGAGTTCGCGCAGATAGCGATCCGAGCGCACCAGCAGGTCGCCGAACTTGTCGCCGCGACCCTCCAGTGCGGTACCCAACGCGGTCAACGTGGCGTTGAGCTTCTGCGGCTCCACCTGGGCGAGCACATCGGACAGGTGCTGGAACAGCGTGTTGAACTCCACCGTCACCGCACTCGCCGCGACCGTGCTGCCCGGCTTCAGCGAGCTCGACGAAGGCTGTTCGGGGACAACGAAGTTCACATACTTGGCACCGAACACCGTGGTCGAGCGAATGTCGACACCCGCGTTCGAAGGCACCAGCTTCAGCTGTTCGGGGTCGACCTCGAGCAGAATCTGCGCACCGTCGTCGCGCAGGTTGATCTCGGCGACCCGGCCGATCTCGACGCCGCGCACCTTCACCTTGGCGTCGGGGTCGAGCACGAGGCCCGCGCGGGGGGCGTCGACCAGCACCTGCGCGGTGGTGGTGAACACGCCTTGGAAGAGGGCGAACGCGAAGGCCGCGAGCCCGACGAGCATGCCGACCATCGTGAGCGCAGCGAGCTTGCGCCCGAGACCGCCCTGCAATGCGGCAACGAATCGTGAAGTGTCCATCACGCTATCCCGAGAGGTGGAAGTTGCCGGAGGTGCCGTAGATGGCCAGCGAGATCAGCAGCGTCACAGTGACGACCGCGATCAGGGACGACCGCACCGCGTTACCCACCGCGATACCGACGCCGACGGGACCACCCGCGGCATGGAAGCCGTAGTAGGTGTGGATCAGCATTACGGCCAGTGCCATCACCATCGCCTGCGCGAACGACCAGAGGATGTCGCTCGGGATCAGGAACGTCGAGAAGTAGTGGTCGTAGACGCCGGCCGATTGCCCGTAGATCACCACGGTCGCGAAACGGCTGGCGATGAAGGAGGCGATCACCGCCAGTGCGTAGAGCGGCACGATCGCGATCATGCCGGCCAGCACCCTGGTGCCGACCAGGAACGGAATCGGCCGAATCGCCATCGATTCCAGCGCGTCGATCTCCTCGGCCACTCGCATCGCGCCGAGTTGGGCGGTCGCGCCGGCGCCGATGGTGGCGGCCAGGCCGATACCGGAGATCACCGGTGCCGCGATGCGCACATTGATGAGCGCGGCGAAGAAGCCTGTCAGCGCCTCGACACCGATATTGCCGAGCGAGCTGTAGCCCTGCACCGCGATGGTGCCGCCGGCCATGAGGGTGAGGAAGCCGACGATCACCACGGTGCCGCCGATCACCGCCAAAGCGCCGCTGCCCATGCTGATCTCGGCGATGAGCCGGATGGTTTCGGTGCGGTAGTGCACCAGCGCACGCGGTACCGAGCCGAGCGCCTTGATGAAGAAGATCGCCTGATCGCCCAGGGAATCCAGGGATTTCGACATGCGGTCGAAACGACGGACCGTGCGCGGGAACTTGCTGCGAACTATGAATGCCATCGTGGTCACCGCACCGTGAATTTCAGGCCGATCGCGGTGACAACCACATTCACCACGAACAGCGCCATGAACGCGAATACGACGGTTTGGTTCACCGCGTCACCCACGCTCTTCGGGCCGCCTTTGACTCCGAGGCCGAGATAGCAGGCGACCATTCCGGCGATCAGGCCGAACATGCCCGCCTTGATTTCGGAGATGATCAGCTCGGGCAGATTCGTCAGCAGTGGAATCCCGTTGACGAACGCGCCGGGGTTCACGCCCTGGAGAAAGACCGAGAAGACGAAGCCGCCGACGATGCCGATGGTACACACCAGACTGTTGAGCATCAGTGCCACGAACATCGAGGCGAACACGCGCGGCACGACCAGTCGACTGATCGGGTCGATGCCGAGCACCTTCATCGCGTCGATCTCTTCGCGAATCGTGCGTGCGCCCAGGTCGGCGCAGATCGCCGTGGCGCCCGCACCCGCCACAATCAGCACCGTGACGATCGGGCCGACCTGCGTGACGGCGCCGAACGCGGCGGCCGCGCCGCTGAGGTCGGCGGCGCCGATCTCGCGCAGCAGGATGTTGAGGGTGAAGACCACCAGCACCGTGAACGGGATGGCCACGAGCAGAGTCGGCACGATCGAGACGCGAGCCACGAACCAGGCCTGGTCGATGAATTCGCGCCATTGGAACGGCTTGCGGACGGTGGCACGTGCCACGTCTGCGCCGAGTTCGAAGAATCCGCCGACTGCCCGCAACGGGACAGCAAGGAGGTTGTTCATTCCGAATCCTCCTCAATCGACGGGCGGACCGATTTGTCCGCATACCCGTACTTCACCGCCACCCCGATCTGAAGACTGCCCAAAGACTAGAACACGTTCCCGATAATGTCTGCCATTTCGGGAGACTTAGACCAGGAGTTTTCTCGAAAACCGTTGTCAAAACTGAAACGAATGCTTATTGATATCGTCCAACCTTCTGTGAGCCGTCACACACCTCGACACGTATGTCTACCAATACCTGGACCGGTGTTCAACACAACAGGCTGACCAGATGCGGTGTGGTGTGCGCCAGCCCGGCTTCGGGCACAGCGCGGACGAGGTCGTCAGCCCAGATCGCGTAGTGCGCGGGCCGAGAAGGTGTGGTCGGCCGGCCGCTCGGCGAAGTAGTCACCGAGGGTGGCGGCGAGGTCGGTCTCGGACCATTCGGCGCCCGCGGCGTCGAAGCGCTGCTCGACCGTCGGTGCCGCCATGAGCGCCACCATCGGTCCGTAGACGACGAATACCTGACCGTTGACCGCGTCGGCGGCAGGCGAGGCGAGATAGGCAACGAGCTTGGCGACATGTTCGGGCGCCAGTGGATCGATCGCGTCGTCCGGGGCGTCGGCGAAGACCGCTTCGGTCATCGCGGTCCTGGCCCGAGGGCAGATCGCGTTGGCGCGCACGCCGTACCTGGACAGCACACGCGAGGCGGTGAGCGTGAGGGCGGTGATGCCCGCCTTGGCCGCACCGTAGTTCGCCTGGCCTTCCGGTCCGAGCAGGCCCGCCTCCGAGGAGGTGTTGACCAGCCGGCCGTAGACCGGCGCGCCCGCCGCCTTGGAGGCCGCGCGCCAGTAAGCGGCCGCGTTGCGGGTGAGCAGGAAGTGTCCGCGCAGGTGCACCGCGAGCACCGAGTCCCAGTCCTCGTCGGACATGTTGAACAGCATGCGATCGCGCGTGATGCCCGCGTTGTTGACGACGATGTCGAGGCCGCCGAGGGATTGCTGCGCGGTCGAGATGAGCGCGTCGGCGGTGGCCCGCTCGGCGATGGAACCGCCGACGAATTCCGCCTTGCCGCCGAGTTCGCGGATCGCGGCGATGGTCTCGGCCGCCGCATCCTCGGTGAGGTCGTTGACGACCACCGCCGCACCGGCTGACGCCAGCGCCAGAGCTTCAGCCCTGCCGAGCCCGGCGCCGGCGCCGGTCACGATGGCGACCCGGCCCTCCAATGAAATCTGCGTCACACTCATTCGGCCGACTCTAGAACGTGTTCCACCAGAGGACAAGAGGCGATCACGCCAACCTCAGCGCAGCCTTGGGGCACTGCGCCACAGCTTCCTGCGCGTCGGCGAGGCGATCGGGCGCGACATCGCCCTCGGCGGCGGTCAAGTTATCGTCGTCGTCGAGTTCGAACATGTCAGGGGCAATTCCGACACAGACGCCGTTCGCTTCACACCGGTCGAAATCGACGATGATCTTCATGAGAACTTCCTTCCACAAGGTCTTCGCGACACTAGCCCAGACAGCCCGGCCCGCGAAGCGAAACAGACGCCCAATCACTGTCAATACTGGAACATGTTCCAGTCCATATGCAATGATCGGTTTCGGCGGGGCTCATTCCCTGCGCCCCGCCACCCGCCGTTTCAGCCCGACACCGAGGTAGGAAGCATGCGCGTCGCGTATACGCCGCAGCAGGAAGAATTGCGCGCCGAGCTGCGCGAATATTTCGCGAAGCTGATGACGCCCGAACGGCGCGCGGCGCTGAGCATGCAGACCGGTGAATACGGTGCAGGCAATGTGTACCGCGAGGTCGTGCGCGACATGGGCCGCGACGGCTGGCTCACCCTGAGCTGGCCCAAGGAGTACGGCGGCCAGGACCGGACCACGATGGATCAGCTGATCTTCGTGGAAGAAGCCGCGATCGCGGGCGCTCCGGTCCCCTTCCTGACACTCAACTCCGTGGCGCCGACGATCATGCAGTACGGCACCGAGGAGCAGAAGAAGTTCTTCCTGCCCAAGATCGCCTCCGGTGAGCTGCACTTCGCCATCGGCTACTCCGAGCCGGGCGCGGGCACCGACCTGGCCTCGCTGCGGACCACCGCGGTGCGCGACGGCGACGATTTCGTCATCAACGGCCAGAAGATGTGGACCAGCCTCATCGCCTACGCCGACTACATCTGGCTGGCCGTGCGCACCGATCCCACGGCCAAGAAGCACAAGGGCATCACGATGCTCATCGTGCCGACCGACGCCGAGGGGTTCTCCTGGACGCCGGTGCACACGATGGCCGGGCCCGACACCAGCGCCACCTACTACCAGGACGTTCGGGTGCCCGCCTCGTCGGTGGTCGGCCCGGAGAACGGCGGCTGGTCGCTGATCACCAACCAGCTCAACCACGAGCGCGTGGCTCTCACCTCGGCGGGTCCGCTCAGCCTCGCGGTCGCGCAGACCGTCGAGTGGGCCAGGGAAACCACGCTGCCCAGCGGCAAGCGCGTGATCGACCAGGAATGGGCCCGGCTCAACCTGGCTCGCGTGCACGCCAAGGTCGAATACCTCAAATTGCTGAACTGGGAGATCGCCAGCCGCGCCGATCAGGGCGGCGAAGCCGCGCCGAAGCCGTGGGACGCCTCCGCGTGCAAGGTATACGGCACCGAACTGTCCACCGAGGCCTACCGCCTGCTGATGGAAGTCGTCGGCCCGCACGCCTACCTGCGCCAGGACTCCCCCGGCGCCGCACTGCTCGGCCGGTTGGAGCGGATGCACCGCGCCGCGTTGATTCTCACCTTCGGCGGCGGCACCAACGAGGTGCAGCGCGACATCATCGCCATGACCGCCCTGCGCCAGCCCGCGTCCGCCCGCTGATTGTCGAAAGTCGGTATACCCCCATGGATTTCACTCCCACCGAAGCCCAGACCGATCTCGGCCGACTGACCGGCGAGATCTGCGCCAAGCTCGTCACCGCCGATCGCCTGCGTGAACTCGACACCGCCGCCCGCTTCGACGAGCAGCTCTGGAAGTCGCTCGCCGAGACCGGCGTGCTGGCCGCGGCACTGCCGCAAGCCCAGGGCGGCAGCGATGTCGGCATGCTCGAACAGACCTCGATCCTGCGCGAACTCGGCCACGTCGTCGCCGCGGTTCCCTATCTGTGGTCGATCGTGCTCGGCGCGGGCGCGCTGGCGAAGTTCGGCAACCCCGACCAGCAGCAGCTGGCGGCGCGAGCGGGCGCGGGCGAAATCGTGCTGACCGCCGCACTCGCCGAACAGCTGCGCGCCACCACCGACGCACCCGGCATCGTCGCCGAAGCCGCCGGCGCCGCGTGGAAGCTGACCGGTACCGCGACCACCGTTCCCTACGCCGACCGCGCCGCCCGGATCCTGGTGCCCGCCATCACTTCCACCGGTGTCGGGGTGTTCGTGATCGATCCGGAGCACGAGTCGGTCACCCGCACCGCCCAGCAGGTCGTCGACCTGAGCCCTGAGTCCGTCGTCGAGCTCGCCGCCACGCCGGCCGAGCTGCTCGGCACCATCGAGGCAGGCGCCGACATCCTCACCTGGCTGCGCGAACACGCCTGGCTCGGCCTGTCGGCCCTGCAACTCGGCACCTTGGAGCGTGCGCTGGAGCTGACCGCCGAGCACACCCGCACCCGCGAACAGTTCGGCAAGCCGATCGGTTCGTTCCAGTCGGTGGCCCAGCGCCTGTCCGACGCCTACATCGACATCGGCGGCCTGCGCCTCACGGTCACCCAGGGCGCCTGGCGCCTCTCCGAGGACCTCCCGGCCGCCGAGGCCATCCACATCGCCAAGTTCTGGGCGGCGGAGGCCGGGCACAAGGTCGCCCACACCGTGGTCCACGTCCACGGCGGCCTCGGCATCGACCGCGATCACATCACCCACAACTACTTCACCGCCGCCAAGCACAACGAATTCGCCCTCGGCGGCGCGACTCCCCACCTGCTCGCCCTCGGCGCGGAGCTGGCGAACTAGCTCCCACATCAGACAGGCCCGCACGGACGAATCCGTGCGGGCCTGCTTGCGTCCGCGGTGGGCGGCAAGCCGGCCTACCAGTTCTCGGAACTCGGCAACCGCTGACCGGAACCCGGTCTGCTCACGGGAGACCGAGTGCGTCCACACGACGATCAGGAAGCTGATACTCCGTGTCGAAGTGGTAGTCGGTGAACGGAAAATGTCTCCCACGCCACCGCGTTTCGAGGGCTCCGGCAGGCCGGAAATACACAGTGTCACCGTGCGAGTTGCGGTAGTAGGTTCGAACACCCTTGTTTTGCGTCGAGACATAGTGCCGAAGAACCTGACCGCGTCTGCAGATCTCGGCATGGTGAGCGGCGTGCGCCCGTTCGCTCACCTCGACACTCGTCGCTTGACGGCGTCGCGCCTCCACGATCGCTCGAATAGCGTGTGATGCAGTGGTTTCCACCAGCCCGTGCCAACCGATGTCGGCCATCGAATACGGTCCGACCAGCATCCATCGATTCGGCAGACCGGCTACGGCTACACCCTCATAGGCCTGTAATCCGTTGGCGCCGTAGAACTGACCGAGGTCGAATCCGTCCCGCCCGACAACGGCGCCTTCGGCGTAACTTTCCGGCTCTGTGTACATCTCGTACCCGGTTGCCAACACGATGACGTCATACTGGTGCTCGGTGCCGTCGCTGGTCCGGATGCCATGCTCAGTGATCCGCTCGATGTCGTCGGTGACCAGGCGGACATTGTCACGGTTGAACACCGCCGGATATCCGGTCGACAGAGTGAGTCGTTTCGCCATGGGGCCATAGTCGGGTGTCAGCGCGGCGGCCGTTTCGGGGTCATCGACGGTCCGTCGGAGATACCTACGATAGGCCCGCTTGGCGAAGGCATCGAATGCGGTCATCAACGGTTTCGCGACTGTCAACGGCATAATCGTGGCGAGTCTGGCAACGGGTTCCAACCCCAGCAATATCATCCCGCACTGGGCCGCTGCCACCCCTGGCACCCGCAAGGCAGTTTGTAACCAGCGCGGGACCTGGTAGTTGGGTTTAGGTAGGCACCACACAGGGGTCCGCTGGTAGACATCGAGGTGACCTACTTCAGGGGCGATCGCGGGCGTGATCTGCACGGCACTCGCGCCGGTACCGACCACTGCCACGCGCTTACCCGTCATGTCGTATGCATGGTCCCAGGCGTCCGGGCGTTGGACCGTACCGGCAAAATCACCGATACCCGCGATGCCATCGACTCTGGGTCGCAGAAAGGCGCCGACCGCGCTGATCACGAACCTGGCCGTGATGATCTCGTTGTCGGCGGTGTGCAACGACCATCGCCGGTGTGTCTGGTCCCATACCTCCCGAACGATCTCGGTGTGGAACCGTAGATGCCGATAGAGACCGTAGCGGCGGGCGACATCCTGGTGATACGCCTTGACCTCGGCACCGGTCGGGAACGCCGTGGGCCAATCGGCCTTGCGAGCGAACGAGTATTGGTAAACGAGCGCGGGTACGTCCACACTGATCCCCGGGTAGGTATTGTCGCGCCAACTGCCGCCGACCTCGCCCGCGCGTTCCAGGATAGTGAACTCTTCGATCCCCGCGCGTTTGAGCAGCGCACCCGCTGCGATACCGCCTGGACCCGCCCCGATCACCACGATCTCGTGATCGGGTTCTGTTGCCATAGCACTCATTGCTTCTCTCTCACTGAATAGGTCGGATGCCTGCGCTCAGCTGCGTGAGCCATTGGTCTATGAGCTGTGCCGTTACTTGGGCCTCGGCACCTCGCAGCGCAATGTGATGCGCATCAACGGTCTTGACCGCCTGCGTGGTTGACCATGCCTCTGCCGGCCACTCCTCGAGGCTCTGATGCAAGGGCGAGGATCGCGTGAACCGGACGAAAAGCGTCGTAGTTTCAACAGGTTTGTGTTCGATCTGCATCGCCAGGTCGAACCACCAGCCGAATGCGGTCATCCGTGCGGTGGTGAGGCCGGCGAGGTCGGGGATGGTCGCGTCCATCTCGAGCATGTGGTTCCCGCGGCCGTTCAGTTGGCATTCATTCGCCTCTCGGGCGAGAAATCCGTCGAGGATGACCAGGCCCTGTAGCTGGGCATTTCCTTGCTCCACCAGCCGAGCCGCCGCCGCGTGGGCGATGTTTCCCCCGACCCAGTAACCGCCCAGCACGAATTCGTCTCGGCCCACCATCTCGAGGACCGTCGTGACAATGCTGCCGATAGCAACATCGAGCGAAGCAGGGAGTGGCTCATCTGGCTCGTATCCCGACAGCGGGATAGCAGAGACACGGCGATGACCGCCCAAGTGGGCTGCAAGCTCAGCGTATTGAGTAGATCCGCCGAGGAATTCCGGCGAATTGATGAGTACCAAGTGCGGCAGGACATCCCCGCCACTGTTGTCTGGCGAACCTGCACCGATTGCGATGCCGGTCGGCATTCCACCGGCGACGTGATCGAACCGCGGACGGAGTTTCGCTGCCGCTCGCAAGAGCGCCACGCCGTGAGTGAACCTGTTGTCCGCAATCGTCTGCCGGATGAGACTGACCAAAGTCTCTTCCGGGCCGGCGGGTTCTGGCGCCGGATGATCGGTGGATCCGCGCGCTGCCTCCGATGGCCCCATCCGCGCTGCCACGGTCTCCCCATGGGAACCGAGCAGTTCGTGCAGAATGTGTCCGGCGAGGGCGGCCGGTGTGGGATGGTCGAATATCAGGGTCGCGGGCAGGCGCAGCCCCGTGATCGTATTGAGTCGGTTACGGACCTCGACCGCAGCGAGCGAATCAAAACCCAAATCCAGGTAGTTGCAAGCTGGATCGATCGCGTCGCGCCCATCATGGCCGAGCACCACCGCCATCTGGTCTCGCACCACGCCGAGCAGCATCGGCAGTCGCTCGGCATCGGCTAGCACTGAAACCTGCTCTCGCAGAACGGCCCCCCGCTCCTGCGACAGCTCCAGCACCGAACGACGTCGTGCACTCGGTGCCAACCCCCACAGCAGCGGAATCAATGTCCCAGATCTGACCTGCGCATCCAGCACCACACGATCCAGCGGTGCCGCGACCACTGCGGCACGGTCCGCGACGATCGCGGTGTCGAACATCGCCATACCTTGCACAGTCGAGATGGGTGACAGCCCACCACGACCCAACCTAGCGGCGTCGGCATCAGCGAGATGCCCGGTCATCCCGGTGTCGGAAGCCCACAGCCCCCACGCGATCGAAGTCGCGACCAGCCCACTCGCACGCCGGTGCTCGGCCAATCCATCCAGGAACACATTCGCAGCCGCG
>JACIXH010000223.1 GCA_014360565.1 Nocardia sp. | reverse complement strand
TTCAGTACGCCTGACCCACCAAACGCTCATCGCAATTGCTACCAGCCCCACAGAGAGAGGTCCCATGACCAGGGTTGTCTACGCCCGCAGTGTTCACGACGAAGCCGAGATCGCGGCCTGCTTGGAGGTGCTGCGCGGCGGTCCGTTCGCGCTCAAGATCGGTAAGAATGTTGCCGAGATGGAGCGCAAGGTCGCCGACTTGTACGGCAAGAAGCTCGGCCTGATGTGCAATTCGGGATCGTCGGCGTTGTACCTCGCGCTCGAATTGCTCGATCTGCCGAAGGGTTCGGAGGTCATCACCTCGCCGCTGACCTTCTCGACGGACGTCTCGCCCATCGTGCGCGGTGGCTGGATCCCCGTCTTCGTCGACGTGGAACCCGACACCTACAACGTGGACGTGTCGAAGATCGAAGCACTGATCACCGACAAGACCCGCGCGATCCTGATTCCCAACCTGGCAGGCAACGCGCCGGACTGGGACGTCATCCGCGAGATCGCGGACCGGCACCAGCTGAAAGTCATCGAAGATTCCTGTGACTGCATCGGAACCACGTTGCGCGGCACCAAGACCGGTAGCCGCTCCGACATCACGGTGACCAGCTTCGCGATGTCGCACATCATCACCTGTGCCGGCAACGGCGGCATGGTGTGCCTGGACGACGAGAAGCTTCGCGACAAGGGCCTGATGCTGCGCCGGTGGGGTCGGCGCTCCGAGCCGCACCTGTTCGGTTCCGCGCAGACCGGACGAGTCTTCCGCGAGGACCTCGACGGGGTGGCCTACGACAACGACTTCATCTTCGACGTCCTGCCCTGGAACTTCGAGCCGTCGGAGCTGGGTGCGGCGTTCGGTCTGGTGCAGCTGAGCAAGCTCGGCGTGAACTATGCGCGGCGCGCCGAGATCTTCGAGGCGTTCACCGCGGCGTTCGGCGCCTACCCCTCGCTGTTCCGGCTGCCCAAGCCGCTCGATGGCTTCCACACCGCGTGGTTGTGCTACCCGGTGACGATCCGCGCGGGCGCCGGTTTCGTCCGTTCGCAATTGCAGGAGTCGCTCGAGGGTGCCGGTATCGATACGCGAACGGTGTGGAGCGGCAACGTCACCCGCCATCCGATGATGCGCAACGTCGAGTACCGCATTCCGGCGGACGGTCTGCCCAACGCCGACGAGGTCTTCGAGAGTGGCATGTCACTCGGCATGAGTCACGGCACCACCGACACCGAACTCGAGCACGTGGTCGCGAGCATCCACGCCTTCGCATCCCAGTACACGCCCGCGCAAGTTCAGTCTTCCGAATACAAGTCAGCACGCTGACGGACCAGGAGTGACCATGGCGACAACAGAAACGCCCTACATCCTCATCTCCGGCGACAGTCACGCCGGTGCCGATCACACCACCTACCGCGGGTATCTCGAGACGAAGTGGCACGAGGAGTTCGACGCCTGGCGTGGCAAGTACAAGAACCCCTACCGCGACCTGGTCGACGACGGCCGAACCCGCAACTGGGACAACGAGCGTCGCTTGCGTGAGACCCAGGGCGACGGCACTGTCGGCGAAGTGCTGTTCCCCAATACGGTGCCACCGTTCTTCCCGAGCGCGGCGGTCCTGGCCGGCCCGCCGCGTGCCGAGGATTTCGACAAGCGTCTGGCCGGAATTCGCGCCCACAACCGGTGGTTGAAGGATTTCTGCGCCGATGCCCCCGCCCAGCGAGCCGGTGTCGGCCAGGTCTTCCTCAACGACATCGACGAGGCGATCGCGGATGTGCGGTGGATCAAGGAGAACAACCTGCGCGGCGGAATCCTGCTGCCGAACCTGGCCCCGGACGTCCACTGGGTCAAGCCCCTCTACGACCCGAGTTACGACCGGCTCTGGGAGGTCTGCGAGGACCTCGGGGTGCCGATCAACAGCCACGCCGGCAGCGGTCTTCCGGACTACGGACGGTACAAGACTGCCTCGCTGCTCTACATCAACGAGGTCGGCTTCTACTCGATGCGCCCGCTGGTGCAGATGATCCTCTCCGGTGTGTTCGAGCGGTTCCCGAAGCTCGAGTTCGCGGTGTCCGAGCAGGGCTGCTCGTGGGCTCCGGACCTGATGCGCCAGCTCGACACCGTGGATCTGCGGGTCAAGCGCACCGGCCGCATCGGCGAGCTCTTCTACCGTGAGGACGAGCAGCTGCCGCTGCGCCCGAGCGAGTACTTTCAGCGCAACGTCTGGGTCGGCGCGACGATGCCATCGGCACAGGACATGATCGCGCGCACGACCCTCGGCGAAGGGAAGTTCATGTGGGGCAGCGACTATCCGCACAACGAGGGCACATACCCCTTCACTCGCGAGTGCGTTCGTCAGGTCATGCACGACGTCGACGAGGCGGAACTGCGGAAGTTGTTCGCCGAGAACGCCGCCGAACTCTACGGCTTCGACCTGGACGCACTCGCCCCGCTGGCGGCGAAGTACGGACCGACGCCGTCCGAGGTCGCTCGGCCGCTGACCGAACTGCCAGAGAACCCGAACGACGTGCTGTTGCGAGAGTCCTTCGCCGAGCAACTCGATGCGGAGCTGAGCGCGTGACGGACCGGCTCACGGGGCGCCGGGCGATCGTCACCGGGGCGAGCCGCGGGATCGGCGCGGCGATCGCGCAGCGACTCGCGGCGGAGGGCGCGTTGGTGGCGATCGTCGCGCGCACGGTCGATGAGCCCGGTCGCGGTCCCGAAGGCACGCTGGCCGAGACCGCGAACGTGATCCGGTCCGCGGGCGGCACCGTGGCGATCGTTGCCGCGGCGCTCGAGGATCCACACGCACGCGCCCGTATCGTCGAGGATGCGCAGGTGGCGCTCGGCGGGCCGATAGACATCCTCGTCAACAACGCGGCGGCGGCGATCTTCCAGCCGCTGCGCGACTACCCGGCCAAGCGCGCGCACCTGAGCTTCGAGGTGAACGTGCACGCACCGCTGGACCTCGCGCAGCGGGTGATCCCCGGCATGCTCGAGCGCGGGATGGGCTGGATCGTCAACATCACCAGCGCCACGGCGCGGGGCAAACCCGTCGAGCCGCTCCCGCCGGGCACCACCGACCTGGACGCCGACGTGCACGGCACGGCGCTCTACGGCGCGAGCAAGGCAGCCCAAGACCGGATCACCACGGGCCTGGCCGCCGAACTGAACGGCACCGGGGTGCGGGTCAACTCGGTGCGTCCACGCTCGGCCGTCGCGACCGCCGGTGCGCTGGCGGTGGCGTCGAACATGGTCGGATCCCAGTGGTTCGTTCCCGAATCCCTCGAGGAGATGGTCGAGGCCGTCACCTGGCTCTGTGATTGCTCACCGCACTACACCGGCCAGGTCGAGGCGAGCCTCGACCTGCTCGAACGGGAGAAGGTCTCGGTCCATGGTCTCGATGGCCTGCCGATGACGAAGGAGCAGAACCTATGACGCCCTACGACGGCATCCCGATCATCGACACACACATCGGGTTCCGCGAATCCGGCTATGACGAGTACGCCTTCATCACCCGTCAGACGAAAGACCGGGAGAGTCGCGACGAATTCGCCATGCCCGCGCAGTACATGTTCAAGGGGGTGCCCGACAATCTCCCCACCGACGACCCGATCTCGGTGACGCTGCACCAGATGGACAAGCACGGCGTCGAGATCGGTATGGTCAGCGTGGCCAAGGAGTCGGGGCAGCGCGCGGTCGAGCACTTTCCGGACCGCTTCGTCGCGCAAGGCTCCGCGGTCGATCCCAACGACATCATGGGCACACTGCACCGGATGACGCGCGAGTACGAGAAATTCGGCATCGTCTCGGTGAGCTCGTTCGCGTCGGGCACGTTCCCGCAGGTGGCCCTCAACGCACCGCAGATGTACCCGATCTACGCCAAGTGCGTCGAACTCGACATCCCGATCTTCGCGTGCGCCGGAATCGCCGGGCCGCGAGTGAAGTCCGCGGTACAGCACGTCGAATTGATCGATGACGTGATGTTCGACTTCCCGGATCTGGTGTTCGTCACCCGGCACGGCTGCGAGCCATGGCAGGACCTCGCGGTCAAGCTGATGCTCAAGTGGCCCAACCTGTATTACTCGACGTCGGCGTTCGCGCCCAAGCATTATCCGAAGGCGATCGTCGATTACGCGAATACCCGTGGCTCCGACAAAGTCATCTACGCCGGATACTTTCCGGCCGGGCTGACCCTGGACCGCATCTTCGGGGACATGCCGCACGTGCCGTTCACCGACGAGGTGTGGCCCAAGTTCCTGCACGAGAATGCCCGCAAGGTGCTGAAACTGAAAGGTTGATCGGATATGCCGATCGGTATCGGACCAGATCACGACGCGCTCGCCGACACACTCGCGCGATTCGCCGAGCGTGCGGCGCCGCTCGCGCGGACCCGCACGCAGTTCGCCGAACTCGGGCGGGGAGAGCGGCCTGCTTTTTGGAAACAACTGATGAGCACGGGCATCTCGTCGCTGCACATCGCCGAGCAATTCGGCGGGGCAGGGGCCGGGCTGCTCGAGCTCGCCGTTGCCCTCGAACAGTCGGGGCACAGACTGATTCCCGGCCCACTACTGCCGACCGTGACGGCGAGCGCCGTGATCGGGGCCCACGGCACCGACGCGGCGCACAAGGCGTGGCTACCGGGCTTCGTCGACGGCGCCACCGGCGCCTGCGGTCTGGAACCGGGAACCATCACCCTCACCGAGGACGGCGACGACGTGATCGCCTCGGGAACCACGTTGCCGGTCATCGGTGCGGTCAGCGCGGATATCCTCGTGCTGGCCGGTCGTTGTGACGACGAGATCGTCTGGTTCGTGAGTCCCGCGGACGCGGACGGGGTCACCCGCACCGCCGAGGAGGGCGTCGATCTGACGCGCGACATCGGCCGGATCAGCCTGTCCGAGGTACGGATTACCCCCGAGAACATCCTCGGCGCCCGCGCGGGCGAGGTCGAATCCTTGTCCGTGGTGTTGCAGTGCGCCGAAGCTGTCGGCATCGCTCGGTGGGCGCAGGAGACCAGCCTCGCGTATGCGAAGATCCGCGAGCAGTTCGGCAGGCCCATCGGCGCGTTCCAGGCGATCAAGCACAAGTGCGCGCAACTGTTCATCCGGGTCGAGGTGATGACCAGCGCCGCGTGGGACGCGGCTACCGCCGCGGATGGGCGCGACCCGGATCAGTCGGCATTGGCGGCGGCCCGCGCCGCGACGGTCTGCCGACGAGAGGCGGTCGACGTGGTACTCGAATGCCTCACGCTGCTCGGCGGGATCGGCAATACCTGGGAACACGACATCCACCTGTATTGGCGGCGGGCGTTGAGCTTGCTCGCGCTGGGTGGGTCGCAGGACGAATGGGCCAGGCGCGCGGGCGAATTCGCTGTGACCACCGAGCGTCATGCCGCGCTCGGGGTCGATGATCGCCCGGACTTCCGCGCGTGGGTGGCCGAGACGATCGCGCGAACCGAACACCTCGATCCCGTATCGGGGCGTGTCCTTCTCGCCGATCGTGGCCTCGTCGCCCCGCACTATCCCGAGCCGTACGGCCTCGGCGCGGACACCGCCGGGCAGCTCATCATCGCCGAGGAATTCGATCGCGCGGGGATGGCCGCGCCCACGACCGTTATCGGGGAGTGGGCATTGCCGTCGATTCTGCGATACGGCACGCAGGAACAGATGACGCGCCTCGTCGTGCCGACCCTGCGTGGCGAGATCACCTGGTGTCAGCTGTTCTCCGAACCCGGCGCGGGCTCGGACCTAGCGGCGCTGACGACGTTCGCCACCGAGGTCGACGGTGGTTGGCGCATCGACGGCAGCAAGGTATGGACCTCCAGCGCGCACGAAGCACAGTGGGCCATCTGCCTCGCCCGCACCGACCGCGACGCACCCAAGCATCGGGGCATCAGCTTCTTCCTCGTCGAAATGAACTCCGACGGGCTCGAGGTGCGGCCCCTGCGCGAGGCCAACGGCGACGCCCTGTTCAACGAAGTATTACTCGACGGCGTGTTCGTCTCCGACGCGAATATCGTGGGAGCTCCGGGTGAGGGCTGGAAGGTGGCCCGAACGACCCTGGCGAACGAACGAGTCGCGATGGGAGCCACTCCGGTGGCCGGAAGGGATCGCTTCGACCCGGTAGAGGTAGTCCGCAACCTCGATTCCCGGACTCAGCGGACCGCGCTGCCCGCGCTGGGCCGAATCACTTCCGGCACCGGCGCACTGGACGCCCTCGCGCACCGGAGCATCCTCAAGCGGCTGTCCGGGTTGAACCCAGGGGTCGAGGCCAGCGTGCTGAAGGCCGCCTCGGCGCAGCACATCACCGACGCCGCGGCGCAGGTGTTCGAATGGTTCGGCCCCGAGGCGGCGGTGGGCGGCCTTGGTGCCGATGTGGCCGGGGGCGGCCGCGCGGCCAAGGCCTACCTGTCGACGCCGTCGCTGCTGATCGGCGGCGGCACCCTCGAGATCCAGCTCAACGTCATCTCCGAGCAGATCCTCGGATTGCCGAGGGAACCGCGATGAGCCACGCGTCCCGTTTCGGACTCCTCCACCGAGGAGCCCGAAACGGGTCAGGTGGCACCGCGTCGACGACCATTAGTGTGCACCCGTGAACGATTCCGTTGCCGCGCCGATGAGCCCCGACGACATGACCGACGCGCAGCGGGAGCGGCGGCGGCAACTGACCGACACCGTGATCGCCATGCTGGCCGAGACGAGTCCGGACCGGATCCAGATGCGGGAGGTCTCCGAACGTTCGGGGGTCGCGCTCGGCACGCTCTACCGGTACTTCCCGGCAAAGCAACACCTGCTCGCGGCATCGATGGTCGCCTGGAACGCGCTTCTCACCGCACGTCTCGCCGAGGAACTGCCCGCCAACGACTGCGAACCGGCCGCCGAATCGGTTCTCGATCGCGTGCTGGATATGTACATGCGGCAGATGAGGGCATTTCAGCGCGGAGCGCATTTCGCCCGCCTCGAGGTGGAATTGCAGACCTCCGACGACCCGTACGTCCGCGACACCCTCGATGAACGTGCCGCGGCAAACCGTTCCGCGCTGTTCGCCCTCATGGACGGGGTTCCGGCGGAACTCGCGCGGGTGTCCTCGCTATCGATCGGCTCCACGATGCTGAATTCGCTGATCCTGTGGACCACCGGGCGAATCGGGTTCCCCGAGGCCTTGCGCAATGTGGCGGACGTCTGCCGACTCGTACTCGCCGACTACGCGTGAGTGCGCCGCAGCGTCTGTCGGGTCGTTGTCCTGCTGGACGCCTGCACGCACCACGTCGGCGTACACGCCCACAAGCCTTGATGGCGGCTGGAATTCGTCGCGGCCGCAGCCATTTTATCCGGCGATAAGGCCGATCCCACCCAGCGAGATCGCACCTCGTTTGTGCTCTGCATCACTGCAGTATTTGCACCTGTGCGGCGGGCCTGATCCCGCCTGCGGTGACAGGTAAGGACACACGATGATGAACGGCACCTCCACGCCCGCTGGGCTTCTGATACCAGATCGCGGCAACGCAACCACTACTTCTGGAGGCCTCCGATGACCACGCACCCAGATTCGGTTGCTCTCGCGAAGCCGGCTCCCGAAGGCGGCCGCTTCAACAGACAGCGCTCCGCCGGCGTGATCATCACCATCCTGGTGCTGATAGAAATCATCAGCGCCTTCGAAACGTCGATGGTGTACGCCGCGATCCCGACCATGATTCGAGATCTCCACAGCGACGCCGCGACCGTCGGCTGGGCGGTGACCGCGTTTCTCCTGGTCGCGGCCGCCTCTGCGGCGGTGTGCGGTCGACTCGGTGACATGTACGGGCGTGAGCGAGTCCTCGTAGTGATCCTCGCCGCCGCCATGATCGGTTCGGCGATCAGCGCACTCGGCGACAGCATCAACATGGTCATCATCGGCCGCGCCATCCAGGGTGTCGCCGGGGCGATTCTCCCACTGTGTATCGGTCTGGCGCGCGAGCACCTACCGAAGGCGAAAGTTCCTGTCGCGGTGGCGATCATCTCGGGGTCGGCGGTGGCCGCCGGCGCTGCGTCCGCGTTCATCGCCGGCCTGATGATCGACAACGCGAGCTGGCATATGATTTTCGTCGTTTCCGCCGTTTACGCGGCATTCATGCTGCTGCTGGTGCTGTTCGTGCTGCCATGGCGGCCACCGGTCGGTACCACGCAAAACATCGACTACGTCGGCGCCATCGCGTTCGCACCCGCCATCGCCGCAGTTTTGCTCGGCATCACCAAATCCGGCACGTGGGGCTGGACCGATATCAAAACGCTCGGCCTGATCGTCGGCGGCTCGGCAGTCCTCGCGTTGTGGGTCTTCTGGGAGCTTCGAGTGCCGGACCCGATCGCCAATGTGCGGTTGATGACCGATCGCAAGATCTCATTCACCACGCTCGCAACCTTGACGCTGGCCGCAGGCCCCTTCGGAATCAGCGCCATGGTCGTCGCCCTCGTCTTGCAAGCCCCGACGAACGCACCGTTCGGCCTCGGTCTGTCCCCCACCGCCGCAGGCGCACTCACGTTGGTCGCCGCGCTGTTCGGTTTCGCCTGCACTCCGCTGAGTGGTCGGCTCTCGCGGACGATGGGCGCTCGGGTGCCACTACTGATCGGCACAGCGGTGTTCGGGCTCGGCAGCGTGCTGCTCGTCGCATTCCACGACACGGTGATCGGGATGTTCGTCGTGGTGGTATCGGTGTCTATCGGCAGCGCCTTCTCCTACACCGCCCTCCCGAATCTGATCGTCGAAGCCGTTCCCGCCGAGAACACCAGCGAAGCATCCGGTTTGAACGCCGTGGTCCGTACCGGCGGGCAAGGCATCGGCACCTCGATCGCGACGATGGTTCTGGCAGGGTCCGCCGTTGCCGGCGTATCCACCGTGAGCGGACTGAATATGGTTGCCGCGATCATGCTTGTCGGAACGGCCCTCACCATCGTTCTCACCTTGCCGATCCGGCGAGGCAGCAGCTACACCGAGGCGTGACAGCAGCCCCCGGATCGGTGCTTTCAGAACCCGATCCGGGGGCTGCTGCTCAGAGGTGCCCGGCAGGATGATGTGCCCGGCAGGATGAAGCTGTCAGCTCAGGCGCCGCGCCGTCAACGCGTGGTGATCGACATTCTCACGCGGCCCCGAGGATGAGCCCGCTCGTCGGTACCGCGGTTCCCGCGGTGACGAGCACATTCTCGACGCCATCGGGCTGGTTCGTGGACGTACCGCGCAACAGCCGCACCGCTTCGGCGATCCCATTGACCCCGTGCAGATATGCCTCCCCGACCTGGCCACCATGGGTGTTGGCCGGCAACCGGCCGCCGATTTCCAGGTTGCCGTCGGCGATGAAGTCCTTCGCTTCGCCGCGCTCACAGAATCCGAGTTCTTCGAGTTGTGGAAGCACCAAAGGCGTGAAGTGGTCATAGAGAATCGCGGCATTGATGTCGGCGGGCGTCAGACCGCTCTGGCCGTAGAGCTGCCGACCGACGAGCCCCATCTCCGGAATGTGGGTGATGTCGGGCCGGTAGTAGCTCGTCATCATGTGCTGATCCTTGCCGCTGCCCTGCGCGGCACCCTTGATCACCGCGGGTGTGTTCGCGAGAGTCTTGGCGCGTTCGGCCGAGACGATGACAAGGGCTTGACCGCCGTCGGTTTCCTGGCAGCAGTCCAGCAGATGCAGCGGCTCGGCGATCCAGCGGGAGTTCTGGTGATCTTCGAGCGTGATCGGCCGCTGGTAGAACCACGCGGCGGGATTGTTCGCGGCGTGCTTGCGCGCCACCACGGCCACCCGCCCGAAGTCCGCACTCGTGGCGCCGTACTGATGCATGTACCGCCGGGCGAACATCGCGACCCACTGAGCGGGAGTCGACAAGCCCTGCGGGGTCATCCACGCATACGCCGCGCGATCGGCGGTGCTGTCCATCGGTCGATCGTGTTGGCCGAGACCGTATCGGACACCGGAGCGTTCATTGAACGCGCGGTAACACACGACAACGTCGGCAACGCCGGTGGCCACTGCCATCGCGGCCTGCTGCACCGTCGCGCAGGCAGCACCGCCGCCGTAACCGATGCGGGAGAAGAACTTCAGCTCGCCGAGCCCACAGTTTCGGGCGACGAGCACCTCACCGTTCGTCTCGGCCGTATAGGTCGACAAACCATCCACTTCGGACGGGTCGATTCCGGCGTCGGCGAGTGCGGCGACAATCGCCTCGCACGCCAACTGGAGTTCGCTGCGTCCGGAATTCTTGGAGAACTCGGTGGCTCCGATGCCGACGATGGCTGCCGCACCGGAGAGTGGACTGAGCGCCATCAGACGTTCCCTTCCTTGAATACGACTGTGACGGTGCCGGTGACATGATCACCGAGGCTGTTGGCGCCGCGGATCTTCACCGACACCACACCGTCGTCGTTGCCGATCACCTCACCGGTCAGCGTCATGGTGTCGCCGGGGTAGTTGGGTGCGCCGAGTCGGATGGCGACCTTGCGCAACGAGGCCCGCGGTCCCGCCCAGTCCGTGACGTAGCGACCCAC
>JACIXH010000222.1 GCA_014360565.1 Nocardia sp. | reverse complement strand
ACCGGACACGCGAGACAGGTGTGGGCGAAGTCCCAGGGCTACACCTACGTGTCGGTGGAGCCCGCGCTCGCCTCGACGTGGCGTCGTGGCGCGCTGGCCAAGCTCGGCTACCTCTCGGCGGTCGACGTGGTCTCCGGCATCCGCAAGGGCGAGAAGTTCGTGCTCTTCGACCTGGAAGACGCGGCGACCCTGGTCGCCGTGCGACGCCAGATCGGCTCCGAGATCGACGTCGACATGCGGCTCAAAACCGCGTCGCCGCCCAAGGACCACGATCTGGAACTGCTCGGCGCCATCGGCGACCGGGTGGTGTTCGCCACCGACCCGGAGATCGCCCGCCATGCCGTGGATCAGCGGATGGTCGGGTTCATCGAGTCACTGTCCGACACCGTGCAGATGCTGTGGAGTGAGGGCAACTGGACCCTCGGCATGCTTCCGGTCGGCAGCGGATCCAAGGACTGGGAAACCGCGATCGACGTCGTACTCCGCCTGTCGGGCCTGCTGCACGTGCTGCCGCCGGTGGCCGAGCCGAACGAGTACAACCGCCCGCGCTCCAGCTCCGATCTGGCGCCCGCCTTCCGTCCCGAGTACGACGAAGACGATGACGAGCGCGAATTCTCTTCGAGCCGTGATGAATTCGGCGATGCGGAGGAGCGTGGCCGAGCCCGCTTCCCCGGCCCGGACGAACTCGATGACGACGAGCCCTACGCCGGCCGCCTGCCCGAAAGCGACGAGCCCTACGAGGGCCGGAGCGGCGCGGCCGGGCTGGACGACGACGCGCGCTATGCCCCCCGTGGTGCGGCGGCCCGCCTGGACGACGACGAGTCCTATGGCGCCCCCGCCGGGCTGGCGCGCGAGGACCGGGCTCCGATCGGCGGCCGCGCTCCCGCGCTGCCCGCCGACTACGACCCCGACCTCGACGACCCCGAGTTCGAAGACCAGCCCGCCCCCGGCCGCCGCCCCCTCGGTGAGCCGCCGAAGCGCCCGTCGCTGGCCGTTGTTCCCGAGCCGCGCCCTCGCACCGAGCCGCCGCTCGACGACGCGGAGCCGGGTCAGCCGGGTGGTCCGTTCCACCCTGGTTTCCGCCCGTACCAGGGCCCCGTACCGAAGTGATCCACCTGCCGCGGTAGTCGTCGCGGCACCCTCCTCGACCCGAATCGATCTGCGATGACCGATAGTCCCTCACGCCTGTCCGGCGTGCACCGCCCCGTCGCCATGATCACCGGGCCGACCTCCGGTATCGGGCAGGGCTTCGCCCACCGTCTGGCCGCCCTCGGCTACGACCTGGTCCTCGTCGCCAGGAACGAGGAACGGTTGCGGGAACTCGCAGGCGAGCTGGCTCGCCGTTTCGGCACTTCGGCCGAGGTCCTGGTCGGCGACCTCGCCGATGACGACGACCGTGCCCGCGTCGCGGCCCGAGCGGCCCGAGGCATCGACTTTCTGGTCAACAACGCGGGTTTCGCTCATTCGGGCGAGTTCTGGACGCTCGAACCGGCGCAGCTGCAGGCACAGCTCGACGTCAACGTCACTTCGGTCCTGCAGCTCACCAGAGCAGCGCTGCCGTCGATGGTCGCGGCGGGCGCGGGCTCGATCGTGAACGTGGCGAGCGTGGCCGGGTTGCTCTCCGGACGGGGGTCGACCTACTCGGCCTCCAAGGCCTACGTCGTATCCTTCTCGGAGGGTTTAGCGGGAGGATTAGTGGGCACCGGTGTCCGGGTCCAAGCGCTGTGCCCCGGATTCGTGCACACCGAGTTCCACGAGCGCGCGGGCATCGAGATGAGTTCGCTGCCCAAGCGCCTGTGGCTCGACGTCGATCAGGTCGTCGACGGGTGCCTACAGGATCTGGACTCCGGCCGGGTGATCAGCGTGCCCGGCGTGCAGTACAAGGTGCTCACGGCGGTGGCGGGCTTCATCCCGCGCACCCTGGTGACCCGCATGAATCGCGGACTCTTCAACGCACGCGGAAGGACATGACTCAGATGATCGACCAAGCACGTCAGTCGCTCACGAAGGCCGATCGCCACCAGCTGGCCGCCCTCGTGCGCGAGCTCGCGGTCGTGCACGGCAAGGTGACGCTGTCCTCGGGCAAGGAGGCCGACTACTACGTCGACCTGCGCCGGGCGACCCTGCATCATCAGGCCGCCCCGCTGATCGGCTCGCTGCTGCGCGAGCTCGTCGCCGACTGGGACTTCGACGCGGTCGGCGGGCTCACTATGGGCGCCGACCCGGTCGCGATGGCAGTGATGCACGCGCCGGGTCGCCCGATCGACGCGTTCGTGGTCCGCAAGGCGGCCAAGGCGCACGGCATGCAGCGCCAGATCGAGGGCCCCAACATCGTCGGCAAGCGGGTGCTCGTCGTCGAAGACACCACCACCACGGGCAACTCGCCGCTCACCGCCGTGCGCGCGTTGCGTGACGCCGGCGCGATCGTGGTCGGCGTTGCCACCGTTGTCGATCGAGAAACCGGTGCTGACCAGGTCATTGCCGATGAGGGGCTGGAGTATCGGTCGATCCTCGGACTCGACGATCTTGCCCTGAGTTAGCCTGAACAGCGCCAACCCGGACGACGATGTGGTCTGTCCGGACAGTCTGAAGGACGTGTGAGTCACCTGTGGTGAGCATTGCAGTAAACAAAGGTCGCGACAACGTTGCGATGCTCGGGATCGGTGCCTACCGTCCGCAACGCATCGTCAGCAATGCCGAAGTGTGCGAGACCCTCGACTCGACGCCGGACTGGATCTTCGAGCGCACCGGAATCCACAACCGGCGCTGGATCAGCGGCGACGAGACGATCCGGTCGATCGCCGCTGCCGCGGGCGAGCGCGCGCTGAACAACACGCCGATCGATCGAACCAAGATCGGCGCTGTCATTCTGTGCACGTCGAGCTGGCTCAAGCTCACTCCGCACGGTGCTCCGTCGGTGGCTTTCGATCTGGGGCTCAACGGCGTCGCCGCCTTCGACCTCACCTCCGGCTGCGGTGGCTTCTGCTACGGGCTCGGCGTCGCCGCCGACCTGATCCGCGCCGGTTCGTTCGACTACGTGCTGGTGATCGGCGCCGAGACGATGACCGTCGGGCTCGACCCCACCGACCGCGGCACCGCGATGATCTTCGGTGACGGCGCGGGCGCTGTGGTCGTCGGCCCGGCCGAGGACAACGGCATCTCCCCGACGGTCTGGGGCAGCGACGGTGAGAACGCCGAAGCCATCGCCCAGGATGTCGATTTCCTGGAGTACATGAACAAGGCCCAGGCATTGCAGGGCACCGACCCCGCGGTCGAGGCCGTCGGCCGGATGTCGCTGCACATGGAAGGCCCGAAGGTCTTCCGCTGGGCGGCGGTCACCCTGCCGCGTGCGCTCTCGGCGGCGCTCGAGAGCTCGGGTGTGGCCAAGGAGGACATCGAGGTGTTCGTCCCGCACCAGGCCAACGCCCGGATCAACGAGCTGATGAAGAAGAACCTCGGCCTGGCCGAGGAAGTCCCCATCGCCAACGACATCGAGAACACCGGCAATACCTCCGCCGCCTCGGTGCCGTTGGCGATCGAGGAAATGCTGGTCACCGGGAAGGCGAAGGGTGGTCAGCTCGCGCTGCTGCTCGGCTTCGGCGCGGGACTGAGCTACGCGGGCCAGGTTGTCACCCTGCCGCCCGCCCCGAAGGAACCGAGCTTCTGACATGCGAGGACTGCGCGTCGCTTACCTTGCGGCGGCGGCGGTCACTGTGTTCGGTGCCGTCACCGGCCGTGATCGCCTGCAATGGGTCGCCAAGCCCATGCTGATGCCGCTGCTGGCCGCCGACTCGGTGACCAGCGGCGGCCTCGCTCCCGACGAGCGCCGGCTGCTGCTCGGTTCGCTGGCCGCGGCGACGGTCGGCGACGTGCTGCTGCTCGACCCCGACGACGACCGGCGCCTGATCGCGGGCGCGTCATCGTTCGCGATCATGCAAACCGGCTACAGCGTGCTGTGGTGGAAACGCGGCGCACGCCCCCAGCCCGCGATCGCGCTTCCCCGGGCGATCGCGTGGATGGGCGCGGCAGGTCTGCTCAGTGCCAAAGCGCCTGGCCTGGCTCTCCCGCTGACTGCCTACGGCGCGACTTTGGGCACCGCCGCAACTCTGGCCTCGGACCCAGCTCTCGCTCCCGATGCGAAGAACGCTGCCGGCCTGAACATTCCGAACGCGGATCCGCGCAGCCGTCTCGGCGTCGGCGCCCTGCTCTTCACGATCTCGGATGGCCTGATCATCCTGCGCCGCCTGTTCGCCCGCGACGAGCGCACCCGCCGCATCTCCGAAGGCGTCGTCCTGGCGACCTACGCGGGAGCCCAGTACCTGCTCACGGGGCCTTTCCGGAACAACTGATGTCGTCGGCGGCTTACATCGCGCCTGCTGCCGAACACCCCACCATCACGCTGACCAGCGTCCGTGCACCGCCGCCGGTCCATCGCGGTGACCGTCGGCGCGTCTACGATTCGCCCATGACCTATCCACCGCAGGGCTATTACCCGCGCCCGCCCGAGCATCCCCAGGCGACCACAGTTCTCATCCTGGGTTGTCTCGGCCTGGCCTTCTGCGGTCTCTGTGCCCCGTTCGCCTGGATCAAGGGCCGCAGGGTACTTGCCGAGATCGACGCCTCCGGCGGGCAGATCGGCGGCCGATCGCAGGCCTCCGCCGGTTACGTCATGGGCATTGTCGGCTCGGCGCTGCTGGCGATCATGCTTCTCGCCGTGGTCGGTGGCATCGCACTCATGATCATCGGCGCGCAAGCCGACTCGTCTACCTACTGAGCACCCGCCTAGCATGGCCGGGTGAATGAACCAGAGGTCGCGGGCCCGACCGAGTGGGGCGAGCACCCGCACGGCCTCGGCCCGTGGGCGCAGGAATACGGCACCCCGGTCCCCACCGACGCACGCTACGACCCCGTCCTGCTGGCCGAGGGCGACCGCCGCAACGTTGTCGACGCCTACCGCTACTGGACCCGCGAGGCCATCGTGGCCGATATCGACTCCCGCCGTTTCCCCTTCCACGTGGCTATCGAGAACTTCGGCCACGACGCCAATATCGGGACCGTCGTGCGCACCGCCAACGCCTTCGCCGCTGCGGCAGTGCACATCGTCGGGAGGCGGCGCTGGAATCGGCGCGGCGCGATGGTCACCGACCGCTACCAGCACCTCGTCCACCACGCCGACCTCGCCGAGCTGCGCGAATTCGCCGCAGGCGAGGGTCTGACGGTCGTCGCCGTCGACAACGTGCCCGGCGCGGTACCCCTGGAAACAGCGGACCTGCCACGCCACTGCCTGCTGCTGTTCGGCCAAGAGGGCCCCGGTGTCAGCGACGACGCGAAAGAGGCAGCGGCGCTGACTGTTTCGATCGCCCAGTTCGGATCCACCCGTAGCATCAACGCGGGCGTCGCCGCCGGAATCGCCATGCACGCCTGGATTCGCCAGCACGCCGACCTGTCTGCGGCCTGGTAACCGAAACCAGCCCTCCGATGTCGGTGTCACCTGGCACCATGGAGCCATGACCTCGCGCAGCGGCCGGCGCCCCCAGCCCTCTGATCGCGCCGGATCGGTGCCCACCCCGGCGCTGTGGTCCGAGCGTGCCGACATGGCCGAGTCCGCGATCGTCTCGCGGCATCTGCGGACGCTGTGGGGTTGTCCCGGAACAGAATTGGGTGTTGTCGGCTGGCCCGCGACCCGCCGTGAACGGGCCTTCGCGGGGTGGCACTACTGGTGGCAGGCCCATCTGCTCGATGTCGCGGTCGACGCCGCCAATCGCGTGCCGACCCCGTCCCGGCGCAGGCGCATCGGCGCGCTCGCCCGTGGTATCCGGATGCGCAACATCACCGGCTGGACCAACCGCTACTACGACGACATGGCGTGGCTGGCGATCGCCCTCGAACGCGCCGAGCGCACCCAAGAACTCACCACGGCCCGCAGCGGCCTGCTCGCCCTGGAACAAAAGCTCTACGGCGCCTGGGAACCAGAGGTCGGCGGCGGCATCCCGTGGCGGATCAAATCGGACTTCTTCAACGCTCCGGCCAACGGCCCCGCCGGCATCGCACTCCTGCGCCTCGGCCGGGTGGAGCGCGCGCGAGAAATGGCCGACTGGATCGACGCCACCCTGCGCGACGCCGACTCCGGCCTGATCCTCGACGGGATCCACCTGCCCTCCGGCGAGATCGAACGACCGGTGTTCAGCTACTGCCAGGGCGTGGTCCTCGGTCTGGAAACCGAGCTGGCGGTGCACACCGACGACGACGAACGTCACATCGCACGGGTCGGCTCGCTGCTCACCGCGGTCGAAGACCACATGACCACCCGCCTCGTGATCAACGGCGGTGGTGGCGGCGACGGCGGTCTGTTCAACGGCATCCTGGCCCGCTATCTCGCCGTGGTCGCCCTGATGCTGCCCGGCGAGGGCAAGCGGGAGGAAACGGCGAGGCGCTGCGCGGCCGCGATCGTGAAGGCCTCGGCCACCGCCGCCTGGGCCAACCGACTCGAGTTCGAAGGCGAGCCGCTGTTCGGCCACGACTGGAGTGAACCGGCCAGACTGCCCGGCGGCACCGCGGGGGCGGGCAAGTTCACCGCGGGAGGTTCGGTGACGGCCTCGGCCGTCCCCGAACGCGACTTATCGGTGCAGTTATCGGGCTGGATGCTGATGGAAGCGGCCTACCAGGTCACCGCGGCCGGGCTGTAGCTCAGCGCTCGGTCTCGCCCGCGATGCTCGGTTCGAGGTCGTAGTCTTCGACGGGCTTGGCCATCTCCTGGCGGTAGTGGCGCAAACCGAGACCCGTGCCGATCACCAGGCCGACGACGAGCGTGCAGATCACCGCGGGCATCAACCAGGACACCTGCTCGAGGAATTCGCCGGCGTAATACCCGATCAGCAGCAATACCGGCGCCCAGATGACGGCGCCGATCGTGCTGGCGACGGTGTAGCGGCGATGATCCATCTTGGCCGCACCCGCCACCATCGGGCACAGCGTGCGCACCCACGGAATCCACCGCGCCACCAGCACCGCGAAGAACCCGTGCCGTTCCAGCAGATCAGTGACTCTGGCCAGGTTCTTGGTGTTGATGTAGCGGCCGTTCTTGCGCGCGATCAGGCGATGCCCGGTGCGCGCACCGACGACATAGCCCACCTGATTACCCGCGATCGCGGCGAGCATCGTGCCCACCGACAACGCCCAGACCTGCGCTTCGCCATTGGCGTGCGAGGCCAGCACGATGCCTGCGGTGATCAACATCGAATCACCGGGCAAAAACAGCCCGATGATGAACGCGCACTCGAGGAAAACGAAAACCAGGACCACCGTGCAGACCACAGCGGGGCCTGCCGAGATCAGCGGATCGAAGCTGCCCATAGCGAGGGTCGACGGTACTGCGGCCACAGGGATCAGTGCGTCTCGTTCGTCGAAGCGGCCAGCTCGGCGCTCTGCGCGGGCACGGCCGGAGCTTTGCGGCGCTCGAGTACCTTCTTACCGACGGTGATGATCGCGGGCAGGATCGAGACGAACACGATCAGCAGGAAGATCGCTTCCACGTGGTCGCGGATGAAGGGCACGTTGCCGAGGAAGTAGCCGATGATGGTGACACCGCCGCCCCACAGCACCGCGCCGACGATGTCGAACGCCACGTACTTGCGGTAGCTCATCTGCGACACCCCGGCCAGCACCGGCATGAATGTGCGCACGATCGGCACGAACCGGGCCAGGATGATGGTCTTGGGGCCGTGCTTCTCGAAGAACTCGTGCGTCTCGATGACGTACTGCTTCTTGAAGAAGCGGCTGTCTTCCTTCTTGAAGATGGCCGGACCGATCTTGCGGCCGATCCAGTACGCGCACTGATCGCCCGCGAACGCGGTGATGATCACCAACGGCACCAGCACCCAGATGCTCGGGCTGCCCTGCGCGGCCAACATGCCGCCGGTGAACAGCAGCGAGTCACCGGGCAGCAACGGGAAAAGCAGACCCGTCTCGATGAACACAATCGCCAGGATGGCGGGCAGAACTGCGTTCTTGAGCCAAGTCTCCTGAAGCAGATACATCGGGTCCAGCAACTGGGTCAACGCAAGATTGTTCGTTACCGCATCGGATACCGCCAGCAAAGTCACGGCCCCCACAGTACCGGTCCGACCTGTGACAGGAGTGCCCTGCGGGTGAACCTCGCCCCACCGGGTAATTCCTCGTTCGCCTTCCTGATTTAGGGTGTGGCCTGACAGAATTGGTTTTTGCTCACCACAAGACGGAGGTCACTGCTGTGCCTATCGCGACCCCGGAGGTCTACGCCGAGATGCTCGGCCGGGCCAAGGCGCACTCGTTCGCGTTCCCGGCTATCAACTGCACCTCGTCGGAGACGATCAACGCCGCCATCAAGGGCTTCGCCGACGCGGGCAGTGACGGCATCATCCAGTTCTCCACCGGTGGCGCCGAGTTCGGCTCGGGCCTTGGTGTGAAGGACATGGTCACCGGCGCGGTGGCGCTGGCGGAGTTCGCCCACGTCGTCGCCGCGCGTTACGACGTGACGATCGCCCTGCACACCGATCACTGCCCCAAGGACAAGCTGGACACCTACGTGCGTCCGCTGATCGCGATCTCGCAGGAGCGGGTGAACAACGGCCAGAACCCGCTGTTCCAGTCGCACATGTGGGACGGTTCGGCCATCCCGATCGACGAGAACCTCGAGATCGCCAGGGAACTGCTCAAGGCCTGCCAGTCGGCCAACATCGTCCTCGAGGTCGAGATCGGCGTCGTCGGCGGCGAGGAAGACGGCGTCGAGGCCGAGATCAACGACAAGCTCTACACCACGCCCGAGGACTTCGAGAAGACCATCGAAGCGCTCGGTGCGGGCGAGAACGGCAAGTACCTGCTCGCCGCCACCTTCGGCAACGTGCACGGTGTGTACAAGCCGGGCAACGTGGTGCTCAAGCCCGAGGTGCTGGCCGAGGGTCAGCGGGTCGCGGCCGCCAAACTGGGCCTCGAGTCCGGTGCGCAGCCGTTCGACTTCGTCTTCCACGGTGGTTCGGGCTCGCTGAAGTCCGAGATCGAGGACTCGCTGCGCTACGGCGTGGTGAAGATGAACGTCGACACCGACACCCAGTACGCCTTCACCCGCCCGATCGCCGGTCACATGTTCGCCAACTACGACGGTGTGCTGAAGATCGACGGTGAGGTCGGCAACAAGAAGGTCTACGACCCGCGCAGCTACCTGAAGAAGGCCGAGACCTCGATGGCGGCACGCGTGCAGGAAGCCTGCAACGACCTCAAGTCTGCCGGTCGCTCCGTCAGCGGTTCCTGATTTTCGCACGCAACCTACGGGGCCCGAGCTCATGAGTCTTGATGTCCGTGTGCTCGGGCCCGTTCGACTGCTCGTCGGCGGCGAGCCGGTAGCGGTCGGCGGGCCCAAGCCGCGCGCTCTCCTAGCCGCGCTCACCGTCAACCGGCGGCGCGCGGTGTCTTCTGCTGTGCTCGCCGAGATGGTCTGGAACGAGGATCCACCGGATTCCTACGCGGCCAGCCTCCAGGTGTTCGTCTCGAATATCCGCAAAGCGCTGCGCAACGCGGGGATCGATTCGGCACAGGTGCTGCGGACCGAGGGCGCGGGGTATCGGCTCGAAATCCCCGATACCGCCTGCGATCTCGGCCGTTTCGAGAGCGCGCGCGAAGCGGGTTCGCGGTGCCTGGACGCGGGCGACCACCCCGGTGCGGCCAACCTTTTCGGGGCGGCGCTGCGGGAATGGACCGGGCGGGCACTGGCCGACCTGGCCGGCTTGCAGTTCGCCGACGGGTTCGCCACCGCGATGAACGAGGAGCGGCTACTCGCCGTCTCCGCGCGCGTCGACGCGGAAATCGCCTGTGGCCGGGCGTCTTCGGTGATCGGCGAGTTGGTGTCGATGACCAACGAGCATCCGCTGCGCGAGCCGCTGTGGGGTCAGTTGATCACCGCGCTGTATCTGTCCGGGCGGCAGGCGGACGCTCTGGAGGCGTGCAGGCGGGTACGCGGGGTACTGGCCGAGGAGCTGGGGATCGATCCCGGTGCGGCGTTGATCGAGTTGGAGCAGCGGGTTCTGCGGCAGGAGCCGTTGAATGTGCTGGCGTCGAGGCGCTCCGACCAGGTGGCCGCGGCGATGACCGAGACGGTGACCGAGGTGCCGCAGTCGATTCGGAACGGGAATCTGCGGTTCGCTGATGGGCGTACGTTGCCGATTCCGCATGGGGGGATCCGGATCGGGCGGATGACGGATAACGAACTGGTGCTCGATGATCCGAAGGCCAGTCGGTATCACGCGCACATCATGCCCAGCCGGGCCGGGTTGCTGATCAAGGACTTGCATTCGGCTAATGGGGTTTATGTCAATGAGCTGCCGATCGATAATGGGGCGCTGTTGGCTGATGGGGATGTGATCCGGATCGGTGGGACGGTTTTGGTGTTTATCGCTGTGAAGTAGTGGTGGTGGGGGGTTGGTTTAGGGGTGGGTTGTGTTGCGGTGCCCGGGGGTTTGGGTGGTCGCCGGGCGGGTTGTGTTG
>JACIXH010000221.1 GCA_014360565.1 Nocardia sp. | reverse complement strand
GGTGTCATTGGTTCGATCGGGACTGAAGAAGATAGACAAGCGCTATTCCATCGTGGTCCCGATCGGGGTGGGTCTGGGCCTTCGGCAAGGCGAGCTGCTGGGACTCTCGCCGGCCGATATCGACCGGGACGCGATGACTGTGCACGTCCAACGCCAGGTGAAGTACGTCAAGGGTGCGCTGATGTTCGCGCTTCCGAAGCGGGAGAAGACCCGGTACGTACCGCTGTCCACGGCTCTGCTCGACGCGATCGACGACCACCTGAAGACCTTCCCCGCCCAGCCGGTCACGTTGCCATGGGGCACGGCCGATGGCGAAATGGTGACAGTGCCACTGCTGACCACCAACAGCAAGGGGGAGGCGATGAGCGGCGACCTGTTCAGCAAGATCGTGTGGAAGCCTGCGTTCGGCAAAGCTGACCTTGAGTACGTGAACCGTGCGGACGGGATGCACTCGGGCCTCCGTCACCTCTACGCGTCGAAACTGCTCGCTCGCGGTGTCTCGGTCAAGGAGCTCGCCGACTACCTCGGCCACGAAGACCCCGGCTTCACACTTCGGGTGTACACGCACCTGCTCTCGTCCAGCCACGAGCGCGCCCGCCAAGCCGTCGACGAGTCGGCCCACATCTGGGACCTTCCCGCCGAGAACGGCCTAGAAGCGGCCTGAGAGACCATGAGCCCGAATCGGAAGGCTTCCGGAAACAAGAAATCCGGTGTGAGTCAGCAAGTCGACCCGCACCGGATTTCGTTGTCTACCAGGTCACTTCAGTTCGGAGCTGGTCTTTCCGAGGACGCGACGGGCCACGATCAGCTGCTGGATCTGCTGAGTGCCTTCGAAGATGTCGAGGATCTTCGAGTCGCGGGCCCACTTCTCGAGCAGGGTGCGCTGGGAGTAGCCGATGGTGCCGGCCAGTTCCACTGCCTTGAGGGTGACGTCGGTGCCGGTGCGGCCTGCCTTGGCCTTCGACATCGAGGCCTCGAGGGAGTTGGGCTGCTTGTTGTCGGCCATCCAGGCGGCGCGCAGGGAGAGCAGGTAGGCCGATTCGTAGTCGGCTTCCATGCGCAGGAATTCCGCGGCCGCCGCGGACTGGTTCATCGCGGGGGTGTCGTAGGAGATCTCGACGCCCGCCTCGGTGAGGACGGTGCGCAGTTCCTCGAGCGCGGCGCGGGTGACGCCGACGGCCATGGCCGCGACCAGCGGCCGGGTGTTGTCGAAGGTCTGCATGACCCCCGCGAAACCCTTCTCCACGTTGACTTCCGGCGAGCCGAGGATGTTGTCGGCGGGGATCCGGCAGTCCTGCAGCAGCAGCACCGCGGTGTCGGAGGCCTTGATGCCGAGCTTGTGCTCGAGCCGCGCCACCGACAGACCCGGAGCGTCGCGCGGGACGACGAAGGACTTGATCGCGGCGCGACCCAGGCTCTTGTCGACCGAGGCCCACACCACGATGTGGGTGGAGCGCTCGCCCGCGGTCACGAAGATCTTCTCGCCGTTGAGGACCCACTCGTCGCCGTCGAGGGTGGCGGTGGTGGTGACAGCGGCGGAGTCGGAACCGAAGGACGGCTCGGTGATCGCCATCGCGGCCCACACCTTGCCGAACCGCTCGAGCTGCTCGTCGGTCGCCACCGCGGCGATCGCGGCGTTGCCCAGTCCCTGGTAAGGGATGGTGAGCATCAGGCCGACATCGCCCCACGAGGTCTCGAGGGCGTTGAGCAGCGCGGACATGTTGCCGCCGTTGGCATTGGCGGTCAGGTCGGCGGCGGCCTCGTCGTTACGGCCACCCGCGGCGCCGCCGATCTTCTGGGTGCCGGAGTCGGCGAGCCCTTCGATCATGGCGGCCATCGTGTCGAGCTCGACCGGGTACTCGTGCTCGGCGAGGTCGTACTTGCGGGAGATGGGACGGAAGATCTGCGAGGCGACCTAGTGGGCCTGGTTGGCGCTCGCCTTCAGCTTCTTGGGGAGTTCGAGATTGATCATGAGGGGGCTCCTGGAAGGTGAGAAACGGGCCTAGACCAGCACGATGCCTTCGGCGACACCGACGGAACGAAGGTCGCGGTACCACCGCTCGACCGGGTGTTCCTTGGTGAAGCCGTGACCGCCGAGCAGCTGCACGCCGTCCAGACCGATCTGCATGCCCTTGTCGGTGGCCAGCTTGCGCGCCAGCGCCGCCTCACGGGCGAACGACAGACCCTGTTCCGCGCGGGAAGCGCCCCGCAGGGTCACCAGGCGGAGGCCGTCGAGCTCGATCGCCATGTTGGCGACCATGAAGGCCACCGCCTGACGGTGCGAGATCGGCTCGCCGAACGCTTCGCGCTCGTTCACGTACGGGATCACGTAGTCGAGCACAGCCTGGCCGGTGCCGATGGCCAGCGAAGCCCAACCCAGCCGGGCGAGCTGCACCGCGTCGCCGTATTCGGCGGCACGGGTCTTGGCGTCGCTGTCGCCCAGGACGGCGTCGGCGCCGACGGCCACGTTGTCCAGGATCAGTCGGCCAAGGCCCGCGGCGCGCAGACCCATGCTCGGATCGGCTTCCACGGACAGCCCGGCGGCCTCGGACTCGACGATGAACAGCGCGGGGCGCCCGTCGAGTTCGGCAGCCACGATGAACAGCTCGGCATCGGCGGCGGCCGGGACCAGGCTCTTCACGCCGTTGAGCTTGTAACCGCTGGGGGAGCGAACGGCTTTGGTCTGCAGGGCGAACGGGTCGAACAGCGCACGCGGCTCGTTGATCACCACGGATGCCTGCGGCACGTTCTCGCCGGTGAAAGCGGGTAGGTAGGTCTGCTGCTGGGCGTCGGTGCCCCACTGCGACAGCGCCACGGCGACGCCGCTCGGCGCCAGGATCGGCAGCGCCAGACCCATGTCGCCGTGCGCAAGGGCCTCGGCCACCAGGGAGTTGGTGACGGCGCCGCGCTCGGAAGCCGCGCCTTCGAGCTCCTCGGGCACGTTGATCAGAGTGATGCCCAGTTCGGCGGCGCGCTCGAGCAGATCGCGCGGTGCCTTCGCGGCATTGTCGGCGTCGTAGGCCGCGGGGCGCAGGATCTCGCCCGCGAAATCACGCACCGTCTCGACGATCATCTGCTGCTCGTCGGACGGGGTGAGGTCGAAGTAGTCCTTGGTCTTGGACTCGTTGTCGACCAGACGCTTGGGCTCACCGCCGCCTGCGACCTTCGCGAACGTACGAGTGGCCGCGCCCAGGGTGCGGAACCCGGTCTTGGTGCCCTCGTAGGTGACGCGCTCGATCGGCTTGCGCAGGTTGTACTTGCCCGCGAGCTCCGACCCGGTAATGGTCGTCAAAGCGCGCATCGCGGCGCCCATCCAGTCCCGTTTGGGCTGGCTGAGGCCGACCGCGGACGTGTCGTTCGGACGTCGCTTCGTCGCGCTGTCTCGAGTGCTCATCATCACCTGATTTCCTCGGCTGTCGGGGTGCCTTCGACCCCACCATCTTACTCTTCGGTAAGACTATCTTACTCCAGAGTAAGAAGTGTGCCGACCCAACGGGGAATCGTTGGTTTCTGTCACGCTGGTCGAGTGCCCGTCATCGCGTCGGTTTTCGCTCTCGTTCTGCTGCTGACTTCCGGGCGCTACGGCTACCACCGCGACGAGCTGTACTTCCTGGCCGCGGGTCGGCGGTTGGACTGGTCTTACCCTGATCAGCCGCCGTTGGCGCCGTTTCTGGCCAGATTCACGGCTGCGGTCGATCCCGATTCGTTATGTGTCATGAGATTGCCGGCCATCGCGGCGGCGACATTCGTGGTGGTGTGTGCCGGATTGATCGCGGGGGAGTTGGGCGGCGGCCGCGCGGCCCGGGCGCTGGCTGCCGGCGCCGTCGCGAGTTCCGCGCTGGTGATGGGCGTGGGGCACCTGATGGGGACCACGGTGTTCGATCTGGCGGCTTGGTCGCTGATCTGTCTGCTGGTGCTCAAACTCGGGCGCGATCGGCGCTGGTGGCTGGTGATCGGGGTGGTCGTCGGGCTCGGCTTGCAGAACAAGGTGCTGTTGCTCGTGCCGGTTCTCGTGCTGGCGGCGATGCTCGTGGCGACGGGCAGGCGAAAGCTGTTCGCCACCAAGTACTTCGCAGTGGCTGTCGGCACCGCACTGGTGCTGCAACTGCCGTACCTGTGGTGGCAGGCGAACAACGGGTTCCCGCAGCGGGAAATGAGCAGGGCGATCGCCGGTGGTTCGTCGGGGACCTCGGATTCGCCGATCATGTTCGTGCTCTTGCAGTTCGGACTGTTCGGTGTGCTGCTGGTGCCGCTGTGGGGGTACGGGTTGTGGCGGTTGTGGAACACGCCGTGGCGGGCGTTCTCGTTGACCTATGCCGTGCTGTTCGTGGTCTTTCTCGCGACCGGCGGCAAGGCCTACTACCTCGGCGGGATGTATCCGGTGCTACTCGGGGCGGGTGCGGTCGGGCTGTGTCAATGGCTCGGTACGGACCGGAAACGCTGGGCGGCAGTCACTTCCGCGCTCGTGGTCAATGCGGCGCTGTCGGCGCTGCTGTTTCTGCCCGTGCTGCCCGTCGCGTTGCTGCGGGACTCACCGATCCTCGCGATCAACTACGACGCGGGCGAGACCATCGCCTGGCCTCGCTACGTCGAACAGATCGCCGCCGCACACCCACCCGGCGCCGCCATCCTCACCGCCAACTACGGCGAGGCGGGCGCGATCGAGCGCTACGGCTCTGAATACGGTCTGCCCACACCACATTCCGGCCACAACGCCTACTGGTGGTGGGGACCTCCACCGGACACCGCGACAGAGGTCCTCACCGTCGGCATCGACCGTGAGCGACTCACCGAGATCTGCTCGATCGTGGATCCCGCCGGCACACTCGACAACGGCCTCGACATCGACAACGACGAACAGGGCGAGCCGATGTTCCTCTGTCGCGGCCCGATCCGTCCGTGGTCGCAACTGTGGCCGCAGCTGCGCACACTCGGCTGAAGGGACTCGACTTGCGCGCCGCAGCGGACCTGGAAACGTGGTGCGCACGGCCCGAGTCGCCGCTGCGATCTAGAGGCTGTGGCGGCCGAGGAAGTCGATCAGCAGCTGCTGCCATTCGGCGGGCCGCTCGACCATCACCACATGGCCTGCCTCGATTTCCGCGTACTCAGCGCCGGGGATGCCCGCGGCGAGTACCCGCGAATTGGCCGGGTCGACGAGCAGGTCGGTGGTGGTGGCGATGACGAGGGTCGGGACCGAGAGGGCGGCGAGATCGGCGGTGGTGTCGACCGTCTCGATCAGGGCCGCCTGTTGACGGGTGCCGCCAGGGATCGAGCCTGCGGTCTGGCGGACCATCTCGTCGACGGTCGCAGCCGGGAGACTGTTGACGAAATGGGTGGAGAACCCGGTGAGCAGGACCAGTCGGGCGAAGGACTCGTGCTCGCCCGAGTCGAGGAGGTCCTGCCAGGCCTGTACGGCCACCCGGGCCCGATTGTCGGGCGCGGCCAGTCCGGCGGTGAGCAGCAGGCCGGTGACGCGTCCGGGATGACGTGCGGCAGCGCGCACGGCCACCGCGGTGCCGAGCGAGAAACCGATGATGGTGAAAGTCTCGACGCCCGCGTCGACGGCGGCCGCCACCAGGGCATCGGCGAGGTCGTCGAGCGTCAGCGCAGTGTCGTCGCCGGGGTAGTCCGGAGCGACCACGGTGTGCCCGGCCGCGAGCGCGGGGATCACGGTGCCGAAGTTGCTCTCGATCGAGCCACCCCCGCCGTGTGCGAGCAGGATGCCGGGGCCGGTGCCGTGGATGCTGGTCTGGAGCGGAATTGTTGTCATGTGGGCGACGTTAGGGATTCACATGGGTGTGAAGGTCAAGGCGAAGGTGCCGGTGGTCACATGCTGATCGGTGAATTGGCGCGACGCACCGGGGTCGCCACCCGGCTGCTGCGCTACTACGAGGAACAGGGCCTGCTGCATCCGCACCGCGACGGCAACGGCTATCGCAGCTATCCCGAATCCGCGCCCGCGACGGTCGCCCGGATCAGGGAACTGCTGGCAGCGGGACTGAATACCGACGACATCGCCCAGCTCATGCCGTGCGCGCAGCACGACGGACCGGTCCAGGCCTGCGAGATGTCGGTGCGGATCATGGCCGATCGAACGGCCGAATTGGACCGTCGCATCGCCGATCTCGATCGGCAGCGTTACCACCTCGCCGCGCAGCTCGACGCGAGTCTCGCCTCGGCAGTCGACAGCGTGGCAGGTGCACACAACTAGCCGAGCGAGACGCTCGCCAGTGTGCACGCGAGCGCCTCGGAGCTGGTCCGGTGTGTGCCGGACCAGCTCGCGGGCCTGTGTTTATTCGCGCACGTAGTAGCGCAGCGTGAGGTAGGCGGTGACCGCGGCGAAGACGATGCCGACCGGGGCGATAGTCAGGGCCACCACCGCTATGTCGTCGCCGGTGATGCGCGGGAAGACATTGCTGTCGAACAGTGGGCCCAGCGCCCGGTCGATCACCAGCGGCCGGGCGACCACCAGGCCGAGAACAGCGAGCACCGACCCGACGAAGGCGGCCGCGACCGCTTCGAGGAGGAACGGTAGCTGGGTATACCAGCGCGTCGCGCCCACCAGGCGCATGATGCCGACTTCCGTGCGCCGCGTGAACGCGGCGATCTGCACCATGTTCAGCACCAGCAGCATCGCGGCCAGCGCCATCACCAGCGCCAAGCCGAACGCGGCATTGCGCAATCCGTCGAACAGACTGGTGAGCCGGTCGACGAATTCCTTGTCATTGGCCACGATCCGCACACCCGGCCGGGCCGCGAAACCGTCGTAGATGTGCTGGTACTGATCGGCGTCGGTCATCTTCACCCGCAACGAGGCAGGCAGCGGCGAGTCGGAGATGTACTGCACCATCTCGGGCTGATCCGCGAACAGCTTCTTCGCCTCTTCCAGCGCGTCGGCGCGGTTGAGGAACTGCACGCTCTCCACGCCCGAGGTCTGCTTGAGATCGGCGAGCAGCACCTTGCACGGATCGGCGGCGCAGTCGGGATCGGTGTCGGAGACCGCGTCGTCGAGGTAGAAGCGCACTTCGAGGCGGCCGATGAAGAAATTCTCGGTCTTGTCGGCCATCCGCACCGACAATATGCCGCCGCCGAGCATCATCAACGACACTGCTGTTGTCAGGATCATCGCGATGGTCATCGTGAGATTGCGGCGCAGGCCGTCGACGACCTCGGTGAACAGGAAACTCAGTCGCATTATCGACCCACCCCGTAGACGCCGGTCGCTTCGTCGCGCACGAGTCTGCCGTGGTCGAGTTCCACCACCCGCCTGCGCATGGCGTCGACGATGTGGTTGTCGTGGGTGGCCATCAGCACCGTGGTGCCCACACGGTTGATCCGTTCCAGCAGCGCCATGATGTCGGCGCTGGTGTCGGGATCGAGGTTGCCGGTCGGCTCGTCGGCGAGCAGGACCAGCGGCCGGTTCACGAACGCGCGCGCGATCGCGACCCGCTGTTGCTCACCACCGGACAACTCCGAGGGCAACCGCTGCCCCTTACCGCCGAGCCCGACCATGTCGAGCACCTCGGGCACCGTCCGCTCGATGAACTGGCGCCGCTTGCCGATCACCTCCAGCGCGAACGCCACATTCTGTTCCACGGTCTTCTGCTGCAACAGCCGGAAGTCCTGGAACACGCAGCCGATCCGCTGCCGCAACTTGGGCACTTTCCGCCCCGGCAACCGGTCGACGCGGAAATCCGCGACCCGGATCTCGCCCGACGTCGGCGCCTCTTCCTTGAGCAGGAGTCGCATGAAGGTCGACTTGCCCGAACCGGACGGGCCGATGATGAAGACGAACTCGCCTTTTTCCACATCGACGGAAACATTGTCCAGCGCCGGTCGAGTCGAGGTCGGATACGACTTGCTCACGTTGCGCATGGTGATCACGGGGAGCCAGTGTAACCAGCAACGGGGGCGGCTCAGCTGGTCCCGATGCGCCGATCAGCGTTCCGGTTCGGCATTCACCCAGGTCGGGACGGCATTGAGGAACGATGTCGAGCCATCCGGCGTCGCTTCGGTCGGTTTGACGAAGACATAGACGACAAAGGTCGACAGCCACGCCGCCATCAGGATCGCTGTGGACTTACGTGGTTTCACTGATTCCCTCCTTACGCAGGGCCGCGGCGACGCGTACACGCAGTTCGCGGCCCACTTCGAATTGTTTGCCTGGCAATGTGCGGGCAACCATCCGGATGTTCATCACATCGAGCGAGAGATCTTCGACACCCATCACCGACGGCTCGTCGAGCAGTAGCGGTTTCAGGCGGCGATCCTCGTATGCCTTGGTGCAGACCTCGTGCAGAATCTCGTTGATCTTGGTGATGTCGGCCTGCGCCGACACCGGCACGTCGATCGCGGCGCGCGCCCAGTCCTTGGACAGGTTGGTGACCTTCACGATCTGCCCGTTGGGGACGATGATCACTTCCCCGTCGGAGTTGCGCAGGGTGGTGATGCGCAGGGTCACGTCCTCGACGGTGCCCTCGGCCGGGTCGGCCGAGCCGACGACCGCGATATGCACCACGTCACCGAAGCCGTACTGACGTTCGGTGATCAGGAAGAACCCGGCCAGGATGTCCTGGACGATGCGCTGCGCGCCGAAACCGAGGGCGGCGCCGAGCACCGCGGCGGGCGCGACCAGGCCCGTCACCGAGAACCCGAGCCTGCGCAGCACCTCCATGCCGACCAACACGTACACGATGGTCAGCACCACCCACGTGACCACCTGGGCCAGCGCATGGCGGTGCTTGGCCGCCTCGGTGCGGACCAGGGCATCGCTCGTCTGGAAGCCCGAGTCGATCTTGGTGGTCACCCGGTCGCGCAGGAACGCGGCGAACCGTCCGAACAGCATCGCGCCGACGATCAACAGAACGATTTCGAGCCCGCTGGAACGCAACCAATCGGTGATCTCGGGTCCGCTGTTGGCCGCGAGGACGTCGGTCATCGCGTCTCCTTCATGGACCCGCACAGGCACAGTTTCGGTTCGGTCGAACGCACACCAGAAAGGTTACAGGCCGGTCACGGCGTGCGGTCAAACGTGGTGAAGCGCACGGTTTGTGAGCGAACAGCTGGCTACGCGTCGGCCTGATCGCGCATCCGCCAACGGATTCCGGATTCGATGAACCCGTCGATGTCACCGTCGAGGACCGCGGTCGGGTTGTTGACTTCGTGGTTGGTGCGCAGATCCTTGACCATCTGGTACGGGTGCAGCACGTAGGAACGCATCTGATTGCCCCACGACGCGCCCTCGTTGGTCTTGAGCGCGTCCATGGTGGCCCGCTCCTCCTGGCGCTTGCGCTCGAGCAGCTTGGCCTGCAGCACGCGCATGGCCGAGATCTTGTTCTGCAGCTGTGACTTCTCGTTCTGGCAGGTGACGACGATGCCGGTGGGGATGTGGGTCAGGCGCACCGCGGAGTCGGTGGTGTTGACCGACTGGCCGCCGGGGCCCGACGAGCGGTACACGTCGACCCGGATCTCACCCTCGGGGATCTCGATGTGGTCGGTGGTCTCCACGACAGGCAGCACCTCGACCTCGGCGAAGGAGGTCTGACGGCGGCCCTGGTTGTCGAACGGGCTGATCCGGACCAGGCGGTGCGTGCCCATCTCCACCGACAGCGTGCCGTAGGCGTAAGGCGCCTTCACCGCGAAGGTGGCGCTCTTGAGACCGGCTTCCTCGGCGTAGGAGGTGTCGTAGACCTCCACGGGGAACTTGTGCCGCTCGGCCCAGCGGATGTACATGCGCATCAGCATCATCGCCCAGTCGGCGGCATCGACGCCGCCGGCGCCGGAACGGATGTTGACCAGCGCGTCACGCTTGTCGTACTTGCCGGAGAGCAGAGTGCGCACTTCCATGGCCTCGACGTCGATGCGCAGTGCGGCGCGCTCGGCGTCGGCGTCGGCGGTGGCCTCGGCGGCGGCCGCGTCTTCTTCGGCCTCGGCCAGTTCGTAGAGCACCGGCAGATCCTCGAGACGCTGGCGCAGCTCCTCGACCCGGCGCAATTCGCTCTGCGCGTGCGAGAGCTCACTGGTCACCTGCTGGGCGTGCTCCTGGTTGTTCCACAGCTCGGGATCGGCGGCCTGATGCTCGAGTTCGTCGATGCGGCGGCGCAGCTCCTCGACATCGAGGACCGACTCGACAGTCTTGAGCGTGGTGTCGAGTTCTGCGAGGTCGGCGATAACGTCAGGATGCACGATTTCCTAGGCTACCGGTCCCCTCCGACACCGCGAAGCCTTGGTCAGCTAGCGATGGCGCGCAAGCCGCCGGGACGACGTCCGACGAGCTTGTCGAGGGCCGTCGCGGTGGCCTCGTCGGCGGGAAGCAGGACGTAGAGCGACTGGTCGTCGTCGATGGACAGATCCAGCGATTCGTAGGCGAGCCGCAGCGTGCCCGCCTCGGGGTGGCCGAGACGGTCGACGCCGCCCGACGGCGGCAGTCCCGGCAGGGTCGCCAGGCGATCGGTGAAGGCGCTGCCCGCGGTGACCGTGAGCTCGTCGACCAGGGCGGCGACCATCGGATCGGCGCGG
>JACIXH010000220.1 GCA_014360565.1 Nocardia sp. | reverse complement strand
GGGTGATCTCGGAGCACGTAGTTACTCGCTGGGCAGTGGCCGGCGTTCCCCGTGGAGAACGCCGGCCGCCTGCCTGACGGTTCGCGCGCCTAGCTCTGGCCGAGAGACACGGGCAGGCGAATCTGCTGGCTCAGGAGCTGGGCACAACGCAGCAGGCCGAGGTGGCTGTAGGCCTGCGGGTGATTACCCAGTGAACGCTCGGCAACCGGGTCGTATTCCTCGCTGAGCAGACCGGTCGGACCCGCCGCCGCGACCAGCTGAGTGAACAGGGCCTCGGCATCGGAGCGCCTGCCGATCAGCAGGTAGGCCTCGACCAACCAGGCAGCGCACAGGTGGAAGCCGCCTTCGCCGCCGGGCAGGCCGTCGTCGTGGTGGTACCGGTACACCGTCGCGCCGCTGCGCAACTCCGCCTCGGTGGCCACCACCGTCGCGGCGAAGCGCGGGTCGGTCGGGTCGATGAGACCGCTCAGGCCGATGTGCAGGGTGGCCGCGTCGAGGTCGGTGCCGTCGTAGGCGGCGGTGTAGGACTGGACCTCGTCGTTCCAGCCCTTGGCCTTCACCTCGTCGGCGATCGTGTCGCGCAAGCTCGCCCAGTCGGGATCGGCGGCGCGATCGAAGCGCTCCGCCAGGGTCAGTGCGCGGTCGATGGTGAGCCAGCCCATCACCTTCGAGTACACGTGGTGGCGCGGATTGCCGCGGATCTCCCAGATGCCGTGATCGGGCTCGGTCCAGCGACGCTGCACCGCCGACACCATCGCGTGCACGAGCTCCCAGTCCGCGTCCGGCAGCGCCTTGGCGGCTTCGGTGATGCCCTGGCGCTCGCGTTCGTGCGCCATCGAGGTGATCAGGTCGACGATCGGCCCGAAGACGTCGAGCTGCACCTGCATATTGGCCGCGTTGCCCACGCGCACCGGCCGCGACCCGGCATAGCCGGGCAGCAGGTCGATCACGGCTTCGGGCGGCAGGGTCTCGCCGTAGATCGTGTACAGCGGGTGCAGGCGCTCGGGCCCGGGCAGGGTGTCGAGCACCCGGTGCACCCAGCCGAGGAACTCCTCGGCCTCGGTCAGTGAGCCGAGGGTCACCAGTGCCTGTGCGGTGAGCGATGCGTCACGCAGCCAGCAGTAGCGGTAGTCCCAGTTGCGCACGCCGCCGATGTCCTCGGGCAGCGAGGTGGTCGCCGCGGCCAGGATCGACCCGGACGGGCGATGTACCAGCCCGCGCAGTGTCAGCGCCGAGCGCTTCATCAGATCCGGCTTGAGCGGGGGCAACTGCAACCCGGCGGCCCACTGTGACCAGTACTGCTCGGCGAGCTGACGACGCTGCGGCTCGGGAGTCATCGACGGCGCGAGATCGCCGGTGCCGCAGCGCAACTCGAGTACCACGGGCGCCGTGGACGGATCGACCACCGCTTGCGCGTGCTGATTGGTCCCGTCGGACAGGATCTCCCACTCGACACCGGGGGAGCGCAGCACCATCGGGTCGTTGGTGCCGCTCACGACGAGTCCGTTGCGCACGGCGTCGATGGACACCGGCACCTGCCCGAATTCCGGCTGCGGTGCGAAGGTGACCACGGCCTTCGCGGTGCCCGAGATCACCCGGGTCAGATCCGTCCGGTTGGGCGCCACGTCGTGCGGCAGGTAGTCGGCCACTTGCAGACTGGCCCACCGTGTTTCGACCGTCATGGTGCCGTCCACATAGCGCTGTGACAGCGGCAGGCTCGGCCGTTCCGGCGCCACCGTGAAGTGTCCGGCGCCCGGTCCGCCGAGCAGATGGGCGAACACCGCCGCCGAATCCGGTTCGGGATGGCAGAACCAGGTGACCGTCGCCTCGGGGGTGAGCAGGGCGACCGAGCGCGGGCTGGCCAGCATGCTCAGGCGCTCGATCCGTGGCGCGCTGGCTCCGGCGAGCCAGGTGCGCCGCTCTTCGACGAGGAACGCCAGCGCGCGCGCCACGTCCTCGGTCGAGTCGACGTGCAGCTTGGCGATGCTCTCGCCCTCGCCGACCTTGATGCCGACGTCGGGACCCGACAACACCCGGAAGGCCTTCTCGTCGGTCACGTCGTCGCCGAAGAACACTGCGGCGGAAGCGCTTTCCTGATGGCGGATGGTATCGAGCGCGGTGCCCTTGTCGGTGGGGATCACCGCGAGTTCGATCACCGCCTTGCCTTCGGTCACCTGCACGCCCACCCAGCACGCCGGGCCTTGGCGCACGGAAGTCAGCGCGCGCCTGCCGATCTCGGGGCTGGCGTTGCGTACGTGCAGCGCGGCGCTGGCCGGCTTCATCTCGACGGTCACGCCGGGGTTCTCGGCGGCGATCTTCGAGAACGCGGAATTGATCTCTGTCAGTAGTTGTTTGGCGTCGTTGTCGATGGCGTGGACGAAGCCCACGTCGAACTCCGAGCCGTGACTGCCGATCAGCTGCACCTCGACCGGCAGGCGCGAGAGCGCGGCCAGATCGCGTAGTGCCCGACCGGAGATCACCGCCGCCGTAGTGTTCGCCAACCCCGCCAGCGCGCGTAGCGCGCTCACCGATTCCCGCTGGGGAAACGCTTTCGCCGGGTCGGACACGATCGGGGCGATTGTCCCGTCGTAGTCCGAGGCAACCAACAGCCGTGGCACGCGCGCAACCGACGCCAGTGCACGGCGGACATCCAAGGGCAGTTCCTGTGCGCTCACGCATCCAACCTAGTGATGGGAGGAGTTGATCAGGGGGCGCGAAAAACAATACTGCGTCAATTCCGCCGCGCGAGCGGCACGGCAGGTTGTGCCTACGACCCCCGGTCGTTATCGCTCGCGACCTTACGGCAAATAGCGGGCTGCTGGTCCACCGTCACCCGGCGGATCCGGCGAGTTGAGCGAGCCGACGCCGGGTCGGTGCGGCGCGGGGGCCCGGTAGATGCGCTGTTCTGCATATGCGACGTCGGCCATGCATCTTCCTACTGGAAGGCGCACAGCCGACGTGTGTCAACAGCGATGGGCGATTTGTGATGTTCTGGGTGTGAGATTTGCCGTGTTGCTGCGTTATCCGCGATCGCCCAGCAACAGGTCGACGGTGAGCTCGAGACGTTCTGTGACATCGGTCGCGGATGCGCGCCGGGTGAGCCAGGCCACCAGGTTCGACAGCCACACATCGGAGATGACGCGGGCGATCGCGAGCTGACGGTCATCGGGTTCGCCGTCGCTCATCGCGCGGGCGAAGACCCGATCCATCACCTTGCCGACCCGATCCACCTCCGCGGCGGCCGAGGCGTCGGCGAACATGAACGCGCGCGTCATCGCCTCGGTGAGCAGCGGGTCGCGCTGCATCATCCGGGTGATCTGGGTGAGCAGGCCGTGCATCCGCTCGGACGGGCCGTCGCCGGGCAGCGGCTTGCGCTTGCCCTCGAACATCTCGAATTCCCTGGCCAGCGCCGAAACCAGCAGGTGCACCTTCGACGGGAAGTAGCGGTACAGGGTGCCCACGGCGACATCGGCGCGCTCGGCGACCGCCCGCATCTGCACGGCGTCGTAGCCGCCCTTGGAGGCCAGCGCGAGGGTGGCGTCGAGGATGCGCTTGCGCCGATCGCGTTGCGCGCTGGAGCTGAGCTCATCCTCGGACAGCGTTGTCACGGTGGGCGTTGGTGCGGGACTGTCCATCGTGGAAACCCTTTCGCTTGGACTGGTATTTCATCGGCTGAGCCGCGGTGGAGCGTGGGAGCGAGTGTAGCGCTCTTGACTTATGCCCGGCCCAGATATTAGAACATGTTCTAGGAGTGGGAACCACGCCGGAAGGGCGGATCTTCTTGTGACCATCGCCACCACTGACGAGCATAAAGCCGTCGCGGCGTCGCTGCGGGGCTGGGCGAGTACGGTCGCGCCGATTGAAACAATGCGGGCCGGCGGATCGGACGCCTGGCGCGAGTACTGGCCTGCGCTGGGTGAGTTCGGGCTGTTCGCGGTCGCGCTGCCCGAGGACAATGGCGGGCTCGGCGGCACGGTCGCCGACCTCGCGGTGATGCTCGAGCAAACCGGCGACGACCTGGTCGGCGGTCCGGTACTGGCTACCGCGCTGGCCGGTCTGATCACCGAGGGCGCGCTCGCCGAAGGCACGCCGTGCGCGGTCGCGGTGCCCGGCGAGGGGCCGGCCGCGAAAGCGACGGCCACCGATGCGGGCTGGAGCGTTACCGGCACGTGGGAACTGGTCTACGGAGCCGATGCCGACACACAGGTTCTGCTACCGGCCGACACCGTCGACGGCACCCGCTGGTTGCTCGTTCCTGCTGCGGCAGTGACGATTACGCCGCTGGCCAACGGTGACCACACCGTGCCGATGGCACGGGTGAGCGCCACCGAGGTGGCTGTCGCAGCCGAGCACAGCTTCGCGCCCACCGCCGATGTCACCGACCTGTTCGTCGCGCTCGCGGTAGCCGAATTGGCGGGCGTCGCAGGCTGGTGCCTGCGCATCGCCGTCGAATATGCCCGTGTCCGTGAGCAATTCGGCAAGCCGATCGGCAGCTTCCAGGCGATCAAGCACCTGTGCGCCTGGATGCTGTGCCGCACCGAGCTGATCCGCGCGGTGGCGGCCGATGCCGCCGCCGCGATCGACGAGGGTGGCGACGAGCTGCCCATCGCCGCCGCTGTCGCGGCGTCGGTGGCCCTCGATGCCGCCGTCGACAACGCCAAGGACGCCATTCAGGTCCTCGGCGGTATCGGCTTCACCTGGGAACACGACGCGCACTTCTACCTGCGCCGGGCGAGCTCGCTGCGCCAGCTCCTGGGTGGATCGCCGCGCTGGCGGGCCAGGGTCGCCGAGCTCACCAGGGACGGCAAGCGCCGCACCACCGGCGCCGAGCGAGTGCTCGGTGATGCCGCCGTCGATACCGCACTGGTCGACGAGATCGCGGCGATCGCTGCCATCGAGCCCGCCGGCCGGTCACGCGCGCTGGTGGAGGCGGGTCTCGTGATGCCGCACTGGCCGCGCCCGTACGGTCGCGGCGCCGATCCGATGGCCTGCCTGCAGATCGCCGAACAATTGCGCCGCGCCGATCTGACCACCCCGGACCTCGCCATCGCGGGCTGGGCCGTGCCGACGCTGTTGCGCTTCGGCACCGACGAGCAGATCGAACGCTTCGTCTGGCCGACCCTGCACGGTGAGGTGATCTGGTGTCAGCTGTTCAGTGAGCCCGGCGCCGGTTCCGATCTCGCCGCCCTGCGCACCACCGCCGAGAAAGTCGACGGCGGTTGGGTGTTGCGCGGTCAGAAGGTGTGGACCTCGCTCGGCTCCACCGCGAACTGGGGTATCTGCCTGGCGCGCACCGATCCGTCCGCGGCCAAGCACCGCGGCATCAGCTATTTCCTCGTCGACATGCGCGCCGCGGGCGTGCAGGTGCGACCGCTCGTGCAGATCACCGGCGAGGACCGGTTCAGCGAGGTCTTCCTCGATGACGTGTTCGTCCCCGACGACTGCCTGGTCGGCGCGCTGAACAACGGCTGGAAGATCGCGCGCACCACCTTGTCGGCCGAACGGGTCGCGATGGGCGGCGGCGGCATCGGCGGCGCGCTCGAGGCGCTGCTCGACCGTTTCCCGCCCGGCGGATGGGGAACAGAACTGCGTGAGGACCGTTTCGGCGCACTGATCACCTCTTCGGTTGCTGGATCATTGCTGGAACAGCGAATCGCGGTGGCGACGGTGGCAGGCGTCGACGCGGGCGCTCAAGCGGGCGTGCGCAAACTGGTCGGAGTCCGGCATCGGCAGGACCTGGCGGAATACGCGCTGGAACTGGACGGTCCCGAAGGTTCCCTGGACAGCGATGCTCTGAAAGAATTCCTGCTTACCCGGTGTCTCTCGATCGCGGGCGGTACCGAGCAGATCCTGTTGACCGTGGCCGCCGAACGGATTCTCGGCCTGCCGCGCGATGCGGACAGTTAGCTCGATGAGGGAGGACGCCGTGGATTTCACCCGCGACGAAAGCGCCGACGCTGTAGCCGAGGTAGTGGTAAGCCTGCTCGAACGTGAGCCGGCCAGAGATATGGCCCTGTGGCCGAGCCTGATCGACTCCGGCCTGCTCGCGGTGCCGGTTCCGGAACGGTTCGGCGGCGACGGCATGGGACTGCTCGAGGTGTCGGCCCTGCTGATGGAGCTGGCCACCGATGCCGCCGCGGTCGCGGCACTGCCGACCTTCGGGTTCGGTGTGCTGCCGCTGTTGGGCGTGCTCTCCGATGAGGTGGCCGAGCGGGTACTCGCCGAGGTCGGCAAGGGCACTGTGCTCACCGCCGCGCTCAACGAGCCCGGCGCGCCGTTCACCACCGCGCCCACGACCAAGGCGGTGCGCCACGGCGATACGGTGCGGATCAGCGGACGTAAAACGGGCGTGATCTACGCCGCGGAAGCGCGGTGGATCCTGGTGCCGACCGATGCCGGTGTGGCACTGGTGGGTTCGGTCGCGCCGGGAGTCGAGATCATCCCGATCGCCGGTTCGGCGGGCATCCCGGAGGCGACGCTGGTTCTCGACGACGTCGAGATCCCGGCCGACCAGCTGCTGCCCGACGCGCTGCCCGTACTGCACCGTCACGCGCTGGCCTGTATCGGTGCGGTCGCCGATGGGTTGCTCAAGGGCGCGATCACGTTGACCGCCGAACATGTGCGCACGCGCGAACAGTTCGGCAGGCCACTGGCCGAATTCCAGGCCGTCGCTCAGCAGATCGCGGACCTGTACGTGGTCTCGCGCACGTTGCACGTGGCAGCGGAGTCGGCGTGCTGGGCGCTGGCACAAGCGGATTCCTCGCCGGAGCATCAGCATCGCATCGACGAGGACCTCGAGGTGCTCGCCTACTGGGCCGCGTCCGAAGTTCCGCGCGCCATGCAGAAATGTCACCACCTGCACGGTGGACTCGGTGTGGATATCACCCATCCGATGCACCGCTACTACTCGCAGGCCAAAGACCTCGCCCGGCTTCTCGGCGGTGCGGGTCTGCGGCTCGACCTTCTGGGAGCAAGATGTTCATCGATCTGACCGCCGAGCAGCGGCGGTTGCGCGAAGAATTGCGTTCCTATTTCGCCGATCTCATCACCCCGGCCGAAGCCGCCACGATGGCGGTGGACCGCCACGGCGACACCTACCGTGAGGTGGTGCGTCGCATGGGCCGCGACGGCTGGCTCGGCGTCGGCTGGCCGAAGGAATTCGGCGGGCAGGGCTTCGGTCCGATGGAGCAGCAGATCTTCTTCAATGAAGCTGTCCGCGCGGATATTCCGTTGCCGCTGGTCACCCTGCTGACGGTGGGCCCGACCTTGCAGAAGTACGGCACCGACGCACAGAAGAAGAAGTTCCTGCCCGGAATCCTCTCCGGCGACATCCACTTCGCCATCGGCTACTCCGAGCCGTCGGCGGGCACCGATCTCGCCGCACTGCGGACCACCGCTGTGCGCGACGGCGACGGCGACTGGATCGTCAACGGGCAGAAGATCTTCACCACCGGCGCCCACGAAGCCGATTACGTCTGGGTGGCGTGCCGAACGGGCTCGGTCGAGTCCCGCCACCGCGGCATCACGATCCTCATCGTGGACACCAAGGACCCCGGCTACTCCTGGACCCCGATCATCACCTGCGACGGCGCCCACCACACCAACGCCACGTACTTCGACGACGTGCGGGTGCCCGCGGAAATGCTGGTCGGGGAGGAGAATCGCGGCTGGCGGCTGATCACCACCCAGCTCAACCACGAGCGCGTCAGCCTCGGTCCGTCGGGCAAGATCGAACAGCTCTACGACCGGCTGCGTGACTGGTCGGCCCAGCACGATGTGCTCGGCGAGCCGGAGGTTCGGCGTGCACTCGGACGGGTGCGAACCATGGTGCGGCTCAACGAGTTGCTGAATTGGCAGGTCGCCGCCGCCGACACGTCCGCGGCGCAGAACGCCGTGATCGCCGACGCCTCGGCCACCAAGATCTTCTCCACCGAATCGCTGCAGGAAGCGGGCCGCCTGGTCGAGGAGATCATCGGCCGCTACGGCGACCCGGCCGAGCCCGGCACCGCCGATCTACTCGGCTGGCTGGATCGGCGCACCAAGCAGAACCTCGTCGTCACCTTCGGCGGCGGCGTCAACGAGATCATGCGCGAACTGGTCGCCTCGGCCGGACTCGAACTGCCGCGCGTACCCCGATGAACAAGGAGCAGCGCGTGCCGGAATCGCTCACCGCAGCAGAGATCGCAGAGGGTGCGGCGAAGATCGTCGCCGCGGGGGAGTCGGCGCCACGGACCGGTCGCGATCCGGTGAACCAGCCGATGATCCACAATTGGGTCGAGGCGCTCGGCGATGCCAACCCGATCTACGTCGACGACGAAGCGGCCAGGGCCGCAGGCCATCCCGGTATCGTCGCGCCGCCCGCGATGGCTCAGGTGTGGACCATGCAGGGTCTGCACGGTGTCCGAGCCGACGACGACCCGATGAATCGCGCCAACGCGCTGTTCGACGCGGCCGGATACACCTCGGTGGTGGCCACCAACTGCGAACAGACCTACCACCGCTACGTGCGGCCCGGCGAACAGGTCCAGGTCATCAGTAAGCTCGCAGATGTGAAGGGCCCCAAGCGCACCGGTCTCGGCGACGGCTGGTTCCTCACCTACGCCACCACCTGGTCGGTCGGCGACGAGGTCGTCACCGAAATGCTGTTCCGGCTGCTGAAGTTCGCACCGGGCACCGCCGCAACGCCCGAGGCCGCGACTGCGAGTGCGACGCCCGGCAGCGGTTCGTCGGCCTCCGCCGATGGATCCACGTTCGCGCCCGAAGCGGCCGCGGCCGGTCGGGTGGGCCCGGTGATCTCGCGCGATACCGAATTCTTCTGGGCCGGCACCGAAGTCGGTGAGTTGCGGATTCAGCGGATGCCGGATGGCACCCTGCGTCATCCGCCCGTGCCAGCCCTGTGGCAGGACAAAGCGGAGACCACCGACTATGTCGTGGCGGCGGGCACCGGCACGGTGTTCAGCTTCGTCGTGCACCACGCGCCGAAGGTGCCGGGTCGCGACCTGCCGTTCGTCGTCGCCCTGGTGGAACTCGACGAGGGCGTGCGCATGCTCGGCGAACTGCGCGGGATCGACCCGTCCGAGGTGGCCGTCGACCTGCCCGTGCGGGTCGCCTTCGAACAGCTCCCCGACGCGACGGTGCTGCCGTACTGGGAGGCCGTCCAGTGACCGCCGCCCGGCTACAGCGGAGACCGGGAGCCCTTGCCGCACAGCGTGTTCAGCCCTCGCAGCCGATGAGCTACGCGCGCCGTCGCCCGCTTCGCGGGATCGCCCTGTCAAACTTCGAAGGGGTCTGCCAGTGACCACGTCCATCGATCCCACTCAGTGCACGGTGGGAACTACCCTGCCGGAGTTGGTGATCCACGCCGATCCCACCTTCATCATCAGTACGGCCCTGGCCACCAGGGACTTCCAGGATGTGCACCACGACCGCGACAAGGCGGTCGAACGAGGGTCGAGCGACATCTTCGTCAATATCCTGACCGACACCGGTCTCGTGCAGCGCTTCGTGACCGACTGGGCAGGCCCGCGTGCGATGGTCAAGTCCATCTCCCTACGCCTGGGCGTCCCGCTGTACGCCGGTGACACACTCACCCTTTCCGGCACGGTCACCGGGATCGATGGCGCCCGGATCACCGTCGACGTGCACGGCACAGACAGCCTCGGCGAGCATGTCACCGCCACGGCCGTCATCGCCCTTCCCGAGCTGGAGCCGAAATGAGTACCACTTCCCGGGCCGGCTCGGCCGGTCTGTCCGGTCACGCCGCCATCGTCGGCATCGGCGCCACGGATTTCTCCAAGGACTCCGGCCGCAGCGAACTGCGCCTGGCGGCGGAAGCGGTCAGCGCGGCGCTCGCCGACGCCGGTCTCACGCCCGATGACGTCGACGGCCTGACCACTTTCACCATGGACACCAACACTCAGGCCGCGGTGGCCAGGGCGGTGGGCATTCCCAGCCTGAAGTTCTTCAGCCACATCGGGTACGGCGGCGGCGCTGCCTGCGCGACCGTCCAGCAGGCCGCGATGGCCGTGGCCACCGGGGTGGCCGATGTCGTGGTCGCCTATCGCGCGTTCAACGAGCGGTCCGGCGCCCGCTTCGGTCAGTTCTCGCCGGCGCTGGCCGCCGCGCCCACGTCGTCGGGGATCGACGCGGGCTGGGCCTATCCGCAGGGGCTCGGCACGCCGGCCGCCCAGGTCGCGATGGTGGCCCGCCGCTATATGCACGTCACCGGCGCGACCAGTGCCGATTTCGGCGCGGTGGCGGTGGCCGACCGCAAGCACGCCGCGGTGAACCCGAACGCCTTCTTCTACGGCAAGCCGATCACCTTGGAACAGCACCAGGATTCGCGCTGGATCGCCGAGCCGCTGCACCTGCTCGACTGCTGCCAGGAATCCGACGGCGGCGTCGCCATCGTGGTCACCAGCGCCGAACGCGCCCGCGACCTCCCGCAGCGACCCGCGATCATCGCGGCCGCCGCGCAGGGCAGTGGCGCCGATCAGTACGTGATGACCAGCTACTACCG
>JACIXH010000022.1 GCA_014360565.1 Nocardia sp. | reverse complement strand
TCGGATCCGGCAGCGGCAGCCGGGCTACATACTGGGTGATCCAGCGACGTCGCCCCGAGTACAGCCGATTGCCGCAGACCGCGTCGTAGAACCGCAGTCCCAGTGCCGAATTGGCCACCCCCATCAGCAGATACGCCAGATCGGTGGCGGAGTTGCCCACGCCGAGGTCGGTGAGCGAGATCCAGTAGCAGTCACCGTTGACGACCGCGCCCGACCGATCGAGCGCGAATCGCGGACGTTCACTGATGTCGGGAAACACCAATTTCGGTGCGCCCCACAGATGCGGGCGTTGCGGAACCCAGATCTCGAACCACTCGCGACCGCCGTCGACAACGTAGCGCCGGCCGGAGAGCAGTTGCTCGTGCAAGCGTAGATACGCTGCCGCGCAGGGGAATTCGGCGAGGTCGATGGGAGTGCGGCGGGGCTGCAGCAGATCGTAGGGATAGAGAACCCTCGTCCCTCGCGCCATCGCAACTCGCCACGGTTGCAGATCGTGGTGAGTGATCAACTCCCGCAACAGTTCCGGCTCGGGGCTGGGATCCATCTGGTCCCAGCGATCGGAGATGAACACCCGATCCGCGGTGGTCTTTATCCCCACCCGGATCCGCGCTGTGTCACCGAACGTGCGCCAGGTACGGTCAGCGATCAAGCCCAGCCAATGGTCGACAGCCGGACGCGACATCCGCCAGGCATTGTCACCGTGACGTCGGCCGCGCTGCCGTGCCGAAACCATCGTGCCGCCGCGCTCGGTACCTCCCAGCCCGCCATCAGCCGAGTGCTCCAGCGTTGTCACCGATTCCACCACCACCGGGCTCGCGGCCGGTATCGGCATCCTCGGCGGTGCGGGTTCGGGCGGGGCGGGCCCGGTGTCCAGCACGCCGACCTCGACCGCGAACACCCGTCGCCCATCGCGGACCAAGCACCCGTGATCGCCCGCCAGCGCCTCGAACAGCTCTGTGACACAGTCGGGTTCAGCGCCCAGTTCCTCGTACGCCGCAACGTAGCGACAGTCGGATCGGCATGCCCTGCGGGTCGCCACGGTGATCGCGGGCAGGACCGCGGCGGCGAACAGTTTGGTGTCGCCCAGGTCGTAGAGCTCCACCGGCGTGAGATCGCCGGTGAGAATCCGCCGCAGATTCGCCCCCGCGCGGGTCGTGAGAAACCTGTTGGCACACAGTAATCCGAGCACGCCGTCGGCGGACAACAGCCGCGGCGCGATCGCCACGAAGGGGTGGGTGAGGTCGATCCGCCCGCGCAGCCCGAACTGCTTGCTCAGCAATTGGGCCGTCGCGCCGCCCAACTGCTGGGTGCGGACATACGGCGGGTTGCTGATGATCATGTCGAACGAGGCGTCGGCCAGGTGTGCCGATGCCGCGAGGAAATCACCTGCCCGACAGTCTATTTCGATGCCGAGAGCACCGGCGCGACCCGCTGTTTCGACGACAGCCTGTCGATCCAGGTCATATCCGGTGAGCCGGACAGTGATCTCCGGTGCGCCTGCGACGATTTCCCGATGCACCGCCAGCAACAACTCGCCGTCCCCGCACGCCGGATCGAGCACACGTAGCACCCCGGAGCGTGGGGCATACCGCAGCGCCCGTCGCGCCAGGAACCGCGCGAGCTCCGGTGGCGTGTAGTGCCTGCCGTGCCGTTTGCGCTCCTGCGCGTCGCGGGCCTGCAAAGCCATGCGTTCGATTGTGCCCCGGAACCGCCCCGATGCGCTGCAGGCGCGAGCCGGGCCGCAGCTCGACGACCTCACCTGGGCAAACCTGGTCATTTGTTTCAAACAGTGCTTTGCCCCACTTCATCAGGGGTAGAGCAGCAAGTGACCGATAGGTAACGTCTGTTCGGTTTCACCCCGCTGCACCGAAGCCGAGGACGATGCCGAGAATCAGCACGCTGACCGCCGCACTCACCGCCGTAGCCCTCACCGCGCTGCCCGCCCTACTCCCGGTCATCGCCCAGGCCGACCCCGAACGGTACGCGCCCACCATGCTCATCCTCGATGCCTCGGGCTCGATGGAGCGTCCCGATCAGGGCGGCACCATGCTGGATTCGGCGAAGCGAGCCGTGCGTACGTTCGTCGAGGCCGCGCCCGCCGAATCCTCGGTCGGGCTCACCACGTACGGCACCGGCACCAGCAATTCCGAGGCGGACAAGGCGGCGGGTTGCCGCGACGTCCAGGTGTTGCGGCAACCGACCGTCATCGACAAGCCCGCGCTCACCACCGCTGTCGACGGTATCCACGCGCGCGGCTGGACGCCGATGGGCACCGCCCTGCGCCAGGCCGCCGACGCCCTGCCCGATTCCGGTCCGCGTTCGATCGTGCTCGTCTCCGACGGCGACGACACCTGTTCGCCGCCGGACCCGTGCGAAGTCGCCAGGGAGTTGAAACAGCAGGGCCTCGACCTGATCGTGCACTCGATCGGGTTCGCCGTCGACGACAAGGCGCGCGCCCAGCTCACGTGCACGGCGCAGGCCACCGGCGGCACCTACAGCGACGCCGCCGACGGTGCCGCGCTGGAACGCATTCTGCCGCGGGTGAGTTCGGCCGCGCTGCGCAACTATCAGGCCACCGGCACGCCCATCACCGGCACCGACGCCATCGCCACCGCACCGGTCGCCAAGGCCGGCCAGTATCTCGACACCCTCGGTCAGCGGGAGAAGCGGTACTACGCGGTCGACGTGCCCGAAGGCGCCACGGCCCACTTCACCGGAATCGTCTCGTTCCCTCGTGGGCGAAGCACCTCGACGAGCAACGACATGAACGCACTCGACCTTCGCCTGTTCGGGCGCGACAGCGTGGAGTGCGGCAACCGCGAACGTGAACTCGAGACCAGGTCGAGCGACGGCGCCGCCCTCACCATCACCAAGTCCTTCGACGGCGCGGCCGAACCGCTGTTCGAGTCCGACAAGTGCACCGGGCCCGGTCGCTACACCTTCGAATTGACCTGGGATCTGGTGTCGGACAGCTCGTCCGATCGGCTGCCCGTGGAGATTCTCGTCGGCATCGAACCCGGCGTCACCGATCCAGGTCCGGCGGCCTCGACCGCCGCGACCACCTTCACCGAGCCGACGTCACCTGCCCAGGCGGTCAGCGGCAGTGGCTCGTTCACGACCGCCGCCACCCTGCCCGGCGGCGGCAGCTACACCGACACCGTGCAGTCGGGCGAGTACGTCTTCTACCGCGTTCGACTCGAATGGGGGCAGGGGTTGGCCTACCGAGTACGTTTCGCCGAGACCGGCGGAGCCAACAGCACCGCGGCCTCGAACGTGACCACCACGCTGTACAACCCGCTCGGCTCCGAGATCGGCGCCGACACCAATGCCTATACCGGCCGGTCTAGCACCGAACTTCGCCTGGCCTCGGTGCCGATTCGCTACGCCAACCGCGACAGCTACAACGTTCGCGCGCAGTCGGTGGCCGGGTGGTATTACCTCGCAGTGAAGGTCGGTATCCCGTCCGGCGCCGACGCCATGCCGCCGACGCCCGTACAGCTCGACGTCACCGTGGCGGGAGCGGCGGAGCGCGGCCCGACCTATCTCGGCTCGAGCGCGCAGCCGGGAGCCGATCAGCCTGTCGCCGTCAGCGGTCCGGCGACAGTCGCCCGGCCGTGGGCGTGGTATGTCCTGATCGGGGCGGGTGTAGCGCTGATCACCGGCATCGGTGTCGCGATCCTGGTCGTCAGCCGTCGACGCGACTGATCCCTCCTGCCGGCACCCCGATTCGTGGTGCCGACAGGTCCACGGCCGCGACCGAACTGGTAAGTTAGTCTCGAAATGAGACCAGTTCAACCGAGGGAGCCACGCGATGGCGCAGACCGACCACGACAGCAGCGATTTCGCCACCCTCCAGCGGCTGGCCGACGAACGCTGGACCTGCCGTCAGTTCACCTCCGAACAGGTCGAGCGCGCGACCATCGAACAGCTGCTGACCCTGGCCCAGCGCACCCCCTCGTGGTGCAATACCCAGCCGTGGCAGGTCCTGGTCACCGAGGGTGAGGGCACCGAGCGGTTCCGCAAGGAACTCCTCGCACACATCCAAACCGTCGGCACCACACCCGATTTCGAGTTTCCGGCCGCCTACGAAGGCATCTACCGGGACCGTCGGCGGGCCTGCGGATTCCAGCTCTACGACAGTGTCGGCATCGCCAAGGGCGACCACGAGAAGACCATGCGCCAGATGGTGCGCAACTTCGAATTCTTCGGCGCCCCGCACGTCGCCATCGTCACCTCCGAAGCCGATCTCGGCATCTACGGCGCCGTCGACTGCGGCCTCTGGCTGGAGAACTTCCTGCTCGGCGCCCAAGCCCTCGGCCTCGGCGCCGCGCCCCAAGCCGCCCTGGCCTCCTACGCCCCCTTCATCCGCGACTACTTCGCGATCCCCGACACCCGCAAGGTCGTCTTCGGCGTCTCCTTCGGCCACCCCGACACGACCCACCCCATCAACACCTTCCGCACCGCCCGCGCTCCCCTCACCGACCAGGTCACCTGGCACACCTCCTGACGGACCAAGATCATCAGGCGCTGGTGGCGAATCCCTCTCGGGCGATGCCGCCACCACGGCCTGGTGATCAATTGTCCAGGGCGCGCGCGGTAATCCCAGGACCCGCTTCGGGTTCGATGTCGCGGGCAGTGACCTCCGCGGCGCATTCGTCGCAGGTCAGGTGCGCGCGCGCTTCGCCGGTGCAGCCACGATGCCGGTACTCCACCGGCGGTCCATCCGGCGCCATATAGGCGTCGCCCCAGTCCCGGATCGCCATCAGGATCGGGTAGATCGCATGACCCTTTTCGGTCAGGCGGTACTCCTCATAGGCACCGTCCTCAGCAGGACGTTTCACCAGGATCTCGTGCTCGGTCAGTCGGTCGAGGCGGTCCCGTAGCCGGCTCCGCGAAATGCCGAGCGCACTCTGGAACGCGTTGAACCGACGCACTCCGGCGAAGCTGTACTTCAGGATCAGCAAGGTCCAACGATCACCGAAGATCACCAGCGGCCGCGTGATCGAACACGGGACATCTGCGAGTTCCTCATAGCGCACCCTGCCATTATGCGCGTGGGCGCAACGACAGCGATCGGCCACTTGGCGCGGCCGGAAACGACTTCGGCCCCGGGAAATTCCCAGGGCCGAAAGTCGCTGCCGGAGTTCAGATCACAGCGGGATGTTCTTGTGGTGACTCTTGCGGGCCGGGGCCGAAGCGAGGGCGGCGGCAATGGTGCTGCGAGTTTTCGCCGGGTCGATGACCTCGTCGACCACGCCGATGGCGACCGCGCGTTCGACGCCGCCCGCGAGCTGCTCGTGTTCGGCGGTGAGGCGCTCGTGGAGGGCTTCGCGCTCGGATTCGGGGGCGGCGGCTAGGGCCTTCTTGTGCAGGATGCCGACCGCGGCCTTGGCGCCCATGACCGCGACTTCGGAGCCGGGCCAGGCGTAGACGGCGGTGGCGCCGAGGGAGCGGGCGTTCATCGCGATGTAGGCGCCGCCATAGATCTTGCGGGTCACCAGGGTGACGCGGGGGACGCGGGCCTCGGCGAAGGCGTGCAGCAGCTTGGCGCCGCGGCGGACCACGCCCTCGAGTTCCTGGCCGACACCGGGGAGGTAGCCGGGGACGTCGGTGACCACGATCAGCGGGATGCCGAACGCGTCGCACAGGCGCACGAAACGGGAAGCCTTCTCGGCACTTTCGGAGTTGAGGCAACCGCCCAGGCGCAGCGGATTGTTGGCGAGGACGCCGACGGTGCGACCGCCCAGACGACCCAGGCCGGTGACCATGCTGCGGGCGTAACCACCTTGGAGCTCCTCGAAGGAGGACTCACCGTCGACGTTGTCGAGCAGCTCGTGCACGATCGGCTTCACGTCGTAGGCGCGCTTGGCCGACTCCGGCAGCATCGCCTTGAGGTCGACATCGCCGTGCTCGGCGGCGACCAGTTCGAACTCGCCCTGCTCGGCGAACATCGACACCAGCCGGCGCGCACGGTGCATCGCGTCGGCCTCGTCGTCGGCGGCGATGTGGCAGACGCCGGACTTCTTGAAATGTGTGGTGGGACCACCGAGGGTCGCCATGTCGACGTTCTCGCCGGTGACCGAGCGCACGACGTCGGGGCCGGTGACGAACACGCGGCCCTCGGGCGCCATGATGACCACATCGGTCAGTGCGGGACCGTAGGCGGCGCCACCGGCGGCGAAGCCGAGCACCACCGAAATCTGGGGCACCAGGCCCGACGCGCGAACCATGGCCTCGAAGACCAGGCCTACCGCGTGCAGCGCCTCGACACCCTCGGCCAGGCGCGCGCCACCGGAGTGCCACAGCCCGACGACGGGGATGCCGGATTCGATCGCGGTGTCGATCGCGTCGACCATGTGCTTGCAGCCCTCGACGCCCATCGCGCCACCCATGATGGTGGCATCGGAGCAGTAGGCCACGGTGCGAACACCGTCGACCTCGCCGATCGCGGCGAGCACGCCGGAGCGGTCACGCGGATGCAGCGGCAGGACGGTGCCGGGGTCGAAGAAACGTTGGAGCCGACCCAGTGGGTCGCGCGGATCGGTGGTGGTGTCTTGAAACGCGGGAGCAATGATGGTCATCGCGCTCACTCCTTCAAAAAATTGCCGCGGCGGCGGCTGCTGTGGCGAGCCGCCGGTGGAGGTCGAACCATTCAGTTGGCACAACCCCCACCGGGGATCGGATGTGCAGTCGGCGGCGTTTACGCCCGACCGAAGGCGAGCGCGACGTTGTGCCCACCGAAACCGAAGGAATTGTTGATCGCGTACTCGATTTCCTGGCGACGGGCTTCCCCGTGCACCACATCGAGATCGATCTCCGGATCCTGGTTGTCCAGGTTCAGTGTCGGCGGAACGATGCCGTCCCGGATCGCGAGCACTGTGAGGATCGACTCGAGGGCGCCGACGGCACCGATCGAGTGACCCAGTGCCGACTTCGGCGCGTACACCGAAGCGTGCTTGCCGATCGCCTTGTAAATCGCGTTCGCCTCGGCGGAATCACCGATCGGCGTCGCGGTCGCGTGGGCGTTGATGTGGGTGATGTCGGTGCGGGTCAGACCAGCGGTCTGCATCGCGCGCGTCATCGCCCTGGCCGCACCGGTGCCCTCTGGATCGGGAGCGACCAGGTGGAAGCCGTCGGAGGTGATACCGGCACCGAGCAGACGAGCGTGGATGGTGGCACCGCGCGCCTTGGCGTGCTCCTCGGTCTCGATGACCATGAGCGCGCCTGCCTCACCGAAGACGAACCCGTCGCGATCCTTGTCGAAGGGACGCGAGGCGCCCTTCGGGTCGTCGTTGCGGGTACTCATCGCACGCATCATGGAGAACGCCGCGATCGGCACCGAGTCGATGAAGCCCTCGACACCACCGGTGACGACGATGTCGGCGTCACCCATCACGATCATCCGCCACGCGTTGGCGATGGCCTCCGAACCCGACGAGCACGCCGAGACCGGAGTGACCACTCCCGCCCTGGCCTTCAGCTCGAGACCGACGACCGCCGACGGACCGTTCGGCATGACCATCTGAACAGCCAGCGGCGAGATCTTGCGATAGCCACCGTTCTTCAGCTTGTCGACCGAGTCGATCAGGGCGTCGCCGCCGCCGAGTCCGGTGCCGATCGCGACGCCGAGACGGTCGTTGTCGACCTCAGGGCTGCCCGCGTTCTTCCACACCTCGCGACCGAGGACGGTCGCCAGGCGCTCGACATACGCCATGCGGCGGATCTCGACCCGGCTCAACAGGGTGTCGGGGCTGACCTTCAGGTGACCGCCGATTCGCACCGGCAGGTCGTATTCCTCGATGAAGGAATCCTCGAGAACGTCGATTCCGCTCTCACCGTTGAGGAGTCCCTTCCACGTCGCATCGACGTCACCCGCGATAGACGTGGTCGCCGCCATCGAGGTGACGACAACGTTGGGGAAGTTCCCGTTCAAGGTACTGGGAGCAGGAGTGGTCAAAGTTCGGCCCTACTCGCCGGCGCTGTCGAACTTGGCCTTGAGCTCGGCGGCGACATCGGCGTTCTCGGCCTCGAGCTTCTGGACGTAAGCGACGGAGTCACCAACGGTCTTCAGGCTGGCCAGATCCTCGTCCGGGATCTTGACGCCGTACTTGTCTTCCATCTGCACAGCGATCTCGACCATGGACAGCGAGTCGATGTCCAGGTCGTCGACGAAGGACTTCTCGAGGGTCACCTCGGAGGGTTCGATACCCGTAACCTCTTCGATGATCTTGCCGAGTTCTTCGACGATCTGTTCCTGGGTCAGAGCGGCCACTTTGGTGGCTCCCTTCTTGTTTCTATTTGTAGGGTCGTGGACGGCGTGCACTTCGCTGTGCATCGCCGCCGGGGGAAAGCTAGCCCGAGGTGGTCAGTTCGGCCAACGCGGGGAGGTCTTCCGGCGTCTTCAGGGCGAGATTGGGCGTGCCCTTCAGTTCCCGCTTGGCGATGCCGACGAGGGTGCCGGCCGGCGGCAGCTCGACCACGGCCGAGACGGCCGCGGTGCGAATGGTCTCGTTGCACAGGTCCCAGCGCACGGGGCGAGTGACCTGCGCGGCGAGCTTGTCGATCGCATCGGCGCCCGAGGTGACCGGCTGTCCGTCGAAGTTCGACAGCAGCGTCCGGATCGGGTCGCTCGGCGAGATCTGGGCGATGGCATCGGCGACAGCTTCCTGCGCCGGGGCCATGAAGACGGTGTGGAACGCACCGGCGACGGGCAACGCGCGGACCCGTGCCTTCTCCGGCGGGTTCGCGGCGAGCTCCGCCAGAGCTTCCAGGCGGCCCGCTGCGACGATCTGGCCGACCGCGTTGCGGTTGGCCGGGACGAGATCGAGTTCGGCGAGCCGTGCGAGCACGGTGGCTTCGTCGCCACCGAGCACCGCGGACATACCGGTCGGCTCCAGCGCGCAGGCCTTGGCCATCTCCCGGCCGCGGATGGCGGCGAGGGCGACTGCCTCGTCGGCGGTGATGACACCGGCGACAGCGGCTGCGGCGAATTCACCGACGGAGTGTCCGGCGACGACTGTATCGGCCGGAATCGTCCCCGGGGCGATTTCGGCAAACGCGAGCAGTGCGGCGGCGACCACGAGCGGCTGCGTCACCGCGGTGTCGACGATCTCCTCGGCCGTCGCGGTGGTACCGAGACGGACCAGATCGAGGCCTGCGGCCTTCGACCAGAGTTCGAGGCGATCAGTCGCACCGGGAAGTGCGAGCCACGGCGTGAGCATGCCGGGTGTCTGGGACCCCTGTCCAGGGGTGAGCAACGCGATCACCCCCTAAGACAACACTGTGACCCCCGCCGCAAGAGATGTCGGCGCGAATGAAGGTTTCCGATCGCTTTTGTAGGGGTCCCACAAAATCCGAGGTGGAGTGCCGGGATCGACCGATTCACCAATCCCGTTACAGGGGGTCGTGAGCCATTGGGGTGGGCGGGGTTTCTGTGACTGTAGGCGACGATTCGTTATGCGTTCGTGTCAAACGGCCCACTGTCGCTGCGATCCGGAGCACATACGCGTCCCGAGCATTCAGGGGATCGCGGCCCGTGACTTCGCCGATTCGTTTGAGTCGGTACCGGACGGTATTTGGATGGACGTACAGCTGCCGAGCGCAAGTTTCTACTGCTCCGCCACAATCCAGGTACGCGTCGAGTGTGTCGGATAACGAAGATCCGGCCGCAGCCAACGGGAGCACAAGATACTCGTTCAACGCCTCTATCGCAGCTCTATCGCCCAGCAACGCGCGTTCGGGCAGCAACTCGGTGGCGTGAACGGGCCTTGGCGCGCCACGCCAGCCGACAACAGCCTCCATACCGGCCAGCGCCTCGATCGCCGACGCGTGCGCGGCGCCGAGCGTGCGCATCGTCGGGCCGATCACCACCGGCCCGTCGGAGAACACCTCGGCCAGCAGATCGGTGAGGAACGGCGAGCCGATGCCCGACTCCCCCAGGTGCCCGCTGACCACCATCACCAGTCGCGCGCCCTGCACCACCGCCAGCGCGGCCCTGCCGTGTTTGGTGGCGATGGTGTGCACCGCGCCGACCGTCGACACACCCTGGTCCAGCGGCGGTGTGCCGACCAGCACCGTGGCGGGCGCCGTGGCGTCCCAGTTCAACGTGGCGGCCCGGGAAAGCATGTCCGGACCCGTGTCGCCCCGGACCACCGCGTCGACCACCAGGGCCTCCAGGCGGGTATCCCAGGCGCCACGCGACTCGGCGGCGCTGGCGTACACCGAGGCGGCCGCGAAACCGAGCTCGCGCCCGTATCGCAGCACCGCCTCGGTGAGCGCCACCAGCTGACGGTCGTTGCGGGCCAGCGCGGGCAGCCACTGCTCGAAGAAATCCATGGCCACCCGCACCATGTCCACGGTCTGGCGCAGCGTGAGCCGCCGCGCCAGATCCTGTGGAATCACCTGGAACGCGTCCAGGCTGAAGCGGATGTCGGAATCGGGATCCTGCAACCACTCCAGGAAGTTCACGACCGCCGTCTGCACCAGCATCTGCACGCCCGCGCGCTGCGCGGCGTCCAGATCGGCGAAGAACGGCAGCCGATCCTGCATCGACCCCACCGCTTCGGTGGACAGTCGGCCCGAGAACTGTTTGACCCGCTTGAGCAGCGTGTCGGGCAGCGGATCACGGGTCTGCCGATTCGGAGACAGCGCCCCCGTCGGCAGATAGACCTCGTGTTCGCTGGTGCCCTCGGTGATCCGACGGGGCCGCGGCGGTTTGCGCTCCACAGTCCAATAGTCCGCTACGCGAGTTCCTCTGCCGCGTCCGCACTGGGCTTCGGCGCGGCGGCCACGCTGTCGATGCCGTATTTCTCGGCCGCTTCCACCGCGGTGGCCTTGTCGAAGGTGCCGTCCTTGACCAGACCTTCCAGCACCGCGACCACGATCGACTGCGCGTCGACGTTGAACACCCGGCGGGCGGCCGGGCGGGTGTCGGAGAAACCGAACCCGTCGGTGCCGAGGGTGATGTAGTCGCCGGGCACCCACTGGCGGATCTGATCGGGCACCGCGCGCATCCAGTCGGTGGCGGCCACCACCGGACCACGCGCCGAGGACAGCACCTCGGTCACGTAGGGCACGCCCGGATCGGTACCGGGATACTTGAGCGCCGCGATCTCCCTGTTGAGCGCCTCCCGGCGCAGCTCACCGAAGGAGGTCACCGACCACACGTCGGCGTTCACACCCCAATCCTGGGCCAGCAGTTCCTGTGCGCGCAGACCGTCGGGCACGGTGACGCCGGAGACCAGGATCTGCGCGCGCACCTCGCCCTCGCCGCCACGCTGATACAGGTACAAACCCTTGAGCAGACCCGCCACATCGAGTTCGTCGGGCTCGGCCGGCTGCTGGTAGGGCTCGTTGTACAGGGTGATGTAGTAGAAGACGTTCTCCCCGCCGAACGTGCCGACCGCGGGCACCTCGGCGCCGGGAAGCGGGCTGGGTACCGGATCGCCGCCGCCGTACATCCGGCGCAGGCCGTCGCGCACGATGTGCGCGATCTCGAACGAGAACGCCGGATCGTAGGTCACCACAGCCGGGTTGGACGACGCCAGCAGCAGCGAGTGCCCGTCGTTGTGCTGCAAGCCCTCACCGGTCAGGGTGGTCCGGCCCGCGGTGGCGCCGAGGACGAAACCGCGCGCGAGTTGGTCGGCCGCGGCCCAGAGCCCGTCGCCGGTGCGCTGGAACCCGAACATCGAATAGAAGATGTAGAGCGGGATCATCGGCTCGCCGTGGGTGGCATACGAGGTGCCGACGGCGGTGAACGACGCGGTGGAACCGGCCTCGTTGATGCCCTCGTGCAGGATCTGCCCGGCGGTGCTCTCCTTGTAGGCGAGCATCAGCTCCGCGTCGACCGAGGTGTAGAGCTGGCCGTTGCGGTTGTAGATCTTCAGCGTCGGGAACCACGAGTCCATGCCGAAGGTGCGCGCCTCGTCGGGGATGATCGGCACGATGCGCTTGCCGATCTCCTTGTCGCGCAACAGTTCCTTCATCAGGCGCACCAGCGCCATGGTGGTGGCGACCTTCTGCTTGCCCGAACCCTTGCGCACCGAACGGTAGGCCTCGTCGCCCGGCAGCGTCAGCGGCTTGGCCACCGAGCGCCGTTCCGGCAGGAAACCGCCGAGCGACTTGCGCCGGGCCAGCATGTACTGGATCGACGAATCGTCCATGCCGGGGTGGTAGTACGGCGGCAGGTACGGGTCCTTCTCCAGTTCGGCATCGCTGATCGGGATGCGCTGCAGATCGCGGAAGTCCTTGAGGTCCTGCAGCGCCAGCTTCTTCATCTGGTGGGTGGCGTTGCGGCCCTCGAAGTGCTTGCCGAGGGTGTAGCCCTTGATCGTCTTGGCCAGGATCACCGTCGGCTGGCCCTTGTGCGCCATCGCCGCCGCGTAGGCCGCGTAGACCTTGCGGTAGTCGTGGCCGCCGCGCTTGAGATTCCAGATCTCGCTGTCGGACATGTTCTGCACCAGCGCCTTGGTGCGCGGGTCACGGCCGAAGAAGTGGTCGCGCACGTAGGCGCCGTCGTTGGCCTTGTAGGTCTGGTAGTCGCCGTCCGGTGTGGAGTTCATCAGGTTCACCAGCGCGCCGTCGCGGTCGGCGCCGAGCAGCGCGTCCCACTCGCGACCCCAGACCACCTTGATCACGTTCCAGCCCGCGCCGCGGAAGAACGACTCCAGCTCCTGAATGATCTTGCCGTTGCCGCGCACCGGTCCGTCGAGGCGCTGCAGGTTGCAGTTGACCACGAAGGTGAGGTTGTCCAGCGCTTCGTTGGCAGCCACCTGGATCAGGCCACGCGACTCGGGCTCGTCCATCTCACCGTCGCCCAGAAACGCCCAGACGTGCTGGTCGGAGGTGTCCTTGATGCCGCGATCGGCGAGGTAGTGGTTGAACCTGGCCTGGTAGATCGCGTTCATCGGGCCCAGGCCCATCGACACGGTCGGGAATTCCCAGAAGTCCGGCATCAGCCGCGGGTGCGGGTAGGACGGCAGGCCCTTGCCGAGGCCACCGTGGCTGTATTCCTGACGGAACCCGTCGAGCCGATCCGTGCTCAGGCGACCCTCGAGGAATCCGCGGGCGTAGATGCCGGGCGAGGCGTGGCCCTGGATGTAGATGTGATCGCCGCCGCCGGGATGGTCCTTGCCCCGGAAGAAGTGGTTGAAGCCCACCTCGTAGAGCGCCGCCGAGGACGCGTAGGTCGAAATATGGCCGCCGACACCGATTCCGGGACGCTGCGCGCGGTGCACCATGATCGCGGCGTTCCACCGGATCCAGGCACGGAAGCGGCGCTCGACTTCCTCGTCACCGGGGAACCACGGTTCGTTCTCGGTGGGAATCGTGTTGACGTAATCGGTGGAGGTGAGCGCCGGAATCGAGACACGGCGTTCGCCCGCGCGCTCCAGCAGGCGCAACATCAGATACCTGGCGCGGCCCGGGCCCTCCCGGTCGAGCATGTCGTCGAAGGATTCCAGCCATTCGCTGGTCTCTTCGGGATCGATATCGGGTAGATACGACGCCACTCCTTCGCGGATGACCCGCACCCGTTCACCGGTGGGTTTGGTGGTGGATTCACCGCCCGCGGCAGTGGTCGCCACTGGATCGTTGGAAGCTGCAGAGTGGATCAGGTCGGTCAAATCTGCTCCTCGTGATGGGGGCTGAACTGCTTGGTCGGCGTCGATGTCCCCGGGCCTGCCCGCTTGGTGTGCGGACCACCCGCTACGAAAGGTTCGGGCGCACCCCCCATCCTTACCGAAAGGGCCGTCCAGGTCATCACCTCAGCGGGAATACCATTAGGTAGGTTCTGCGGGGAACACGAGTCACGCACGTGAGCGAGAGGGAACTCCGGACGATGAAGGTGCTGCATGCGCGCCGACTGGGGCTGATCTGTGCCATTGCCGCGGTGACCGCGGGTTCGGTGGTGGCCGGTTGTGCCGAGCAGATTCCCGGCACACCGACGACCGACGCGGCCGAAGTGGCCGCCTACAAGACCGCGGCCGCCGCGTCCTCGTCGGCGGCGGCGTCCTCGCGCGCGGCCGCAGCGCGCGAGCGCGCGATCACCGACAACTGCAGCCAGTTCCCCACCACCACCGGCGCCGGCGTCACCGCTTACAACGACTTCGTCTCCGCGCACGACAGCAATGCGCCCGACTACGCGGCCAAGCGCGAGTCGGCGGCTACCACCCTGGACAACGCGGCGGCCAAAGTCGAGGCGGGTGTCATCGCCGCGGCGGGCGCTTTGCCGCCCGAGCTGGCCGAAAAATTCACCGCCTATGTGCTCGCCGCGCGCGAACTGTCCGCGCAAACCAGAAAGATGACCTACAGCTCACCTGTCGGCGGCCTCAACGAGGCCAGTCGCGCCATCAACCAGGCACGGACCGCCGTTCACGACGCCTGTTGAGGCAGTCGATTTTGCCCTGCCGACACGCGGCATACGGTACTGATTCATTCGATCAGCTTGCGCTGCGGCGGATAACCATGTTCGCTTGCACCTATCTTACTGTCGGAAGTTTAGGGAGGACACCACCGTGGTCGCCGCGGCGGACGCGCAGAACTACGCTCAGAAGCTTGGCATTTCTCACGGCTTGGTTGTTCAGGAATTGGGCTGGGACGAGGACACCGACGACGCATTGCGCGCCGAGATCGAGGAGGTCAGCGGCGGCGAAATGGTCGACGAAGACTCCGATGAGGTCGTCGACGCCGTCCTGCTCTGGTGGCGAGAAGGAGACGGCGATCTGGCCGACGAGCTGATGGATGCCATCAGCCCGCTGGCCGATGAAGGCTTCATCTGGGTCCTCACCCCCAAGACCGGACAATCAGGCCATGTCGATCCGAGCGAGATCGCCGAAGCCGCACCCACGGCCGGCCTGACCCAGACATCCACTATCAGCCTCGGCAGTTGGACGGCCTCGCGGCTCGTTCAGCCGAAGGCCCCGTCCAAACAGCGCTGAATCCGCCGTTCGCTAGGGTCTCAGTTGGGCTCGATGCCCGGCTGGGACCCGACACGACGGAGGATTCGTACCTATGCCGCTAGAGGTTGGCACTCTCGCGCCGGACTTCACGCTCAAGGACCAGAACAACCAGCCCGTCACCCTGTCGGACTATCGCGGCAAGAAGAACGTGCTGCTGGTGTTCTATCCACTCGCTTTCACCGGCATCTGCCAGGGCGAGCTGTGCAAGGTTCGCGACGAGCTGCCCAAGTTCCAGAACGACGACGCCGAGATCATCGCGATCTCCGTCGGCCCCCCACCCACCCACAAGATCTGGGCCGCGGAACAGGGCTACCTGTTCCCCCTGCTGTCGGATTTCTGGCCGCACGGCGCCGTCACCCAGTCCTACGATGTCTTCAACGAGAAGTCCGGCTATCCCAACCGCGGAACTTTCGTCGTCGACAAGTCCGGCTACATCACTTTCGCGGAGATGAACGGCCCCGGACAGGCCCGTGACCAGGCGGCTTGGGAGAAAGCGCTCGCCGCGCTAGATTCATAACCCGACACCGCCGGTTCTCCCCGGCGGTGCCAGGGCGTATAGCTCAGCGGTAGAGCACTGGTTTTACACACCAGCGGTCGGGGGTTCGATCCCCTCTGCGCCCACCAGATAGTCGCCAGCAGAACGCGTTTGCGAAGCGGGCACATGCCCCACGCGGATTCGTGGGGCACGTGCCCAGCGTCCGACGCTCCCGCGTCACTGCCGAATCAGGCCGGAGACATTCGGATGCTCGGCTCCGCCCCCCGCGGCGACTGCCGAGATCACCATGAATCCACCACTCAGTAGTCGAGGGCGTGTTCTGGCTGGCTGACGTACAACGGGGATGGCAGATAGCGGACGATGGCGTCCAGCAACGGGGCGATGTCGTCGGTCGCGAGGGGTGCGGCGCACAGGATGGGGACGAGATCGCCGTTGCGGGTGCGGCGGCGGATGCGGCTGTGCAGATCGCGCAGGGTCAGGGAGTTCGCGGGGTCTTGTTCGGTCAGAGTTTCGACGAGTGCGCGGCGCCGGCGTTCGGCGGGTTCCCGATCGGGTCCGACGGCCTCCGGTCCCAGCGCCGTCGGCGAGACCAGGTCGATGACGTCGTCGAAGCCGGCGCCGATGCCCATGGGGATCTGCAACGCCAACGGCGCCGCCCCGCGCGTATCCGCGATCGTGCGGATACAGCGATCGAAGTCGGCGGTGTGTTGATCGAGGCCGCCGATCACGCACAGGCGGGCGACCTGATGGTCGTCGGCGACGCGCAACATGGTTTCCAGTCGAGGGGTGCTGTGCACGGCGGCGCTCACGACCGCGATGACGCCGTCGGCCACTCGGATGGCTCGTTCGACGTCGGTAATGGGCGCGTCGGCCGATAGCTCGGCGATGCGGATCGTGTGCTCGATGCTGTCGGTCGACCAGTGGACGGTGTGCTCCGCGTCGCCGAAACATCGGCGCAGGCGCTGGGCCAGCCGCGCCGTCTCGTCGGGGTCGCCGAACATCGTGACGTTGCGGATCGACTGCGGGTCAATAGCTTTGGTGCCCATCGCGCGGTACTCCAGATCGATGTCAGCGCATCCTCGATCCGCTCACCGTACCTGCGCCCCGGCAGCGCCGGAACGGAATTCCGCCCCAAAGTAGAACGTGTTCCTATACCGTCGGCCACGTGCAGAAAGAACAACGCCCCGCCGTGGCTGACTGGTTCACTGCGGATGACGGCCAGGTACGCCTCAAAGGAACACGCTGCAAGGACTGCGGCACGCCGTATTTTCCGAAGAACACCCTCGCCTGTCGCAATCCACAGTGCACAGGTACCCATGACGGCTCCGAACTCGTCGAGTACCTGTTCTCCACCCGTGGCCGGATCTGGTCGTACGCGGACGCTCGATACAAGCCGCCCGCGCCCTACGTCTCGGCCGATCCCTTCGTGCCCTACGTCGTGGCGGCAGTGGAGCTCGAGGTCGAGCAGATGGTGATTCTCGGGCAGGTCGTGCGCGGACTCACCGTCGACGATCTCGCCGTCGGCATGCCGGTCGAATTGACCGTCGGCACGCTGTACGAGGACGAGGACGCAGAGCACACGGTGTGGATGTGGAGGCCGGTCAATGACTGATACGAACGATCGCGACATCGCCGTCCTCGGCGCCGGTATGCACCCATGGGGCAAGTGGGGGCGCAACTTCGTCGAGTACGGCCTGGTGGCGGCGCGTGCGGCGCTGGCCGATGCCGGGTTGGACCACCGCGACGTCGGCTACATCGCCGGCGCGGACACCATCCGCAACGGCTACCCCGGATTCGTCGCGGGTGCGACCTTCGCTCAGGCGCTGGGCTGGTCGGGCGCGCAGATCTCGAGTAGCTACGCCGCCTGCGCTTCCGGTGCGCAGGCCATCGCCAACGCGCGCGCCCAGATCCTGGCCGGGCTATGCGAGGTGGCCCTGGTGGTCGGCGCCGACACCACCCCGAAGGGCTTCTTCCAGCCGGTCGGTGGCGAGCGCCGCGACGACCCGGACTGGTTGCGATTCCATCTGCTCGGAGCGACCAACCCCATCTACTTCGCGCTCTACGCCCGCCGCCGCATGGCCTTGCACGGCGCCACCCTCGACGACTTCGCCGCGGTCAAGGTGAAGAACTCCCGGCACGGCCTCAACAACCCGAATGCCCGCTACCGCAAGGAAGTCTCGGTCGAGGAGATCTCCGCCTCGGCGGTCGTGTCGGACCCGCTGCGACTGCTCGACATCTGCGCCACCAGCGACGGCGGGGCCGCGCTGGTGCTGACATCGATGGACTACGCGCGTCGCCACGGCATCGCCGATCCGGTTCGCATCTCAGCACTGTCGACGGTCACGCCGACGTTCCCGAAGACCGTGCTCGATCTGCCGGATTTCTCGACAGATTCCGCCGTGGCCGTCGAGCCCCCGTCACACACCTTCCGGTCGGCCATCGCGCACGCGGCCTACGAGGAGGCCGGGATCGGGCCCGACGACCTGTCCTTCGCGGAAGTCTATGACCTCTCGACCGCGCTGGAACTGGACTGGTACGAGGACATCGGGCTCTGCGAGACGGGCGAAGCCGAGGCTCTGCTGCGCAGTGGCGCGACGACATTGGGCGGACGAGTGCCGGTGAATCCCAGCGGCGGCCTCGCCTGCTTCGGTGAGGCGATCCCCGCACAGGCCATCTCCCAGATCTGCGAGCTCACCTGGCAGTTGCGTGGACAGGCCGAGGGTCGCCAGGTGGACAACGCCCGCGCGGGCATCGCGGTGAATCAGGGCCTGTTCGGTCATGGGTCGGCGATCATCGCCACCGTCTGAGTCGGCGAACAATCCAGGTCTACCGAAACCCCGGGCTTTGTCCGGGGTTTCGGTGTCTCCGCGCCCCGACGGCGCCGTCAGTCCGCTACAGCCCATCGGCCTCGACTTTCAATTCGCCTTATTCGATTGGGGGTCCCGTAACTGAAGGCGAGCAATCGGGCGGCGCGTTTTCGATACGGGAAACCATCAGGCCCCAGTGCCATTCCGCCCTTCCCATTCGTGCACGAGCACGATCGGATCTCGGCCCGACGCGATAGTCGGCCGAAGGGGCGTAATGGCGAATGTAGCGGCCGCAGTCGCGTCGAAAGTTGTTGCGGCTATTCAGATTTGGCGCATCATCGAAGTGGTTTCATGCCTGGACTCCCTTCGACCCGTCCGCCGATACGGGCAGAGCGACCTCGATAACCCGCCAATTCACCATCGCCAGAATGTGAAGTATTCGTCACTCACCTTTCGGTCGACAAAAACTCGATGAATGCGCGGTAGTAAGGCGCGGGGTATCGGACGCGCGCCGATTTCGGGATACTGTTCGTTACCCCGCAGAGCCGGACGCTCGACATCGGAGGACCGCCGTGATGATCGATCCATCCACAATTCTGGTCGCGCAGGGCACCGAAGGCGGTGGTGCCGCGCTCGATCAAGTCGCGGTGATGACCGGTGCGGCCGTGGTGGTCGGTGCGGTTCTGCTGTGGGTGGCCTACCTGCATCGCACGCGGCGGATCACCTGGTTACAGCGACTGGCCGACTTCAGCGGTCGGATCATGAACCGCCCCGGCTGGGTAGCGCTGCCGATCGCGATGTTCCTCGCCACCATCCTGACCGCGTTTCTCGGCTTCATCTGGGACGTGAGCCTGCATGTGGGCAACGGCCGCGACGCCGGTCCGCTGGCCAACCCGGCGCACTACTTCATCCTGGTCGGCCTGTTCTTCCTGTTCATGGCAGGCATGCTGGCCGTCATCCTGCCGCTCGACGAGAAGCCGGGCAGAGCCGCGGTGAAGATCACCCGCGACTGGTACGCCCCCGTCGGCGGCATCTTGATCGCGGGCGCCGGGCTGTACGCACTGATCGGGTTTCCCCTCGACGACATCTGGCATCGGCTGTTCGGCCAGGACGTCACTCTCTGGGGGCCCACGCACCTGATGCTCATCGGCGGTGCGGGTCTGTCGCTGATCGGTGTGCTCGTGCTCGAACTCGAAGGCCGATACAACCGGCCCGAGCCCGAACGGGCCGACGGGCGGATGCTGTGGGCGGTGCAGGCCTTCGCTTTCGGCGGCCTGGTGATCGGCCTGTCGGTGTTCGGAGTCGAGTTCGACTTCGGCGTCGAGCAGTTCCGGCTGGTGCTGCAACCGATGTTGATCGTCTTCGCCGCCACGATCGCCCTGATCTCGGCACGTTTGACCCTGGGCCCCCTCAGCGCGCTCGTGCTCGTGGCGTTCGCCTTCGGTGTGCGATTCATCGTCGCGATCCTGGTGGGCTCCGGATTCGATGCGCCGCGCAACGTGTTTCCGCTCTATCTCGGTGCCGCGATCGTGGTCGAACTGCTCGCCGTCGCGCCGCTGATCCGCCGTCCGCTCTGGTGGGGTGCGCTCACCGGGCTCGGTGTGGCGACGGTCGGCATTTGGCTCGAATCGTGGTGGATCGAGCGGGTATTCGTCAATCCGTGGGTCGGCGGGATGTGGCCGGAACTGCTCGCGATGGCGGTGCCGGTGGGTGTGGCAGGCGGTGTGATCGGCGCGATGCTCGGCACAGTCCTGCGCGGCGAGGCGCTGCCCAAGCCCGCGGTGCGGCGCACACTCGTCGTCGCCGCCGTGGTGATCGCGGCCGCGGCGACCGCGAACGGGCTGATCATCCGGGTTCCGGAGAACGCGTCGGCGACAGTCACGCTGACCGACGCCGATCCCGAACAAGGCGGGCGGATGGTCACCGCCGACATCCGGCTCACGCCGGCGGATCTGATCGGTTCCGATCCCGAATGGGTGCAGATCCTGTCCTGGCAGGGCGGTATCGGCGAGGACAGTCCCGGCCACGGCCTCGTCGTGGACAGGCTGCGCCGCGTCGCCGACGACCACTTCGTTTCCACCCGCCCGGTGCCGGTGCACGGCACCTGGAAGACGGTGCTGCGCGTACAGGACGGGCGCATGCAGTCCGCGCTCCCGATCTTCATGCCGCTCGACCCCGGCATCGGCGCAACGGAGGTACCCGCGACCGCGACCTTCACCAGACCGTTCGTCGAGGAGATCTCGGTCCTGCAGCGCGAGCGGTCCTTCGACCACCCGTCCTGGCTGATCGGCCTCGCAAGCCTGGTGGTGCTGGCGTGCAGTCTGGCCTTGATCGCGGCGATGTCGTGGGGTGCGGCCCGGGTCAACGACCGCTATCTGGCGGCGGGCCGCACACCGGGCGACAAGGCAACGGCCGAAACATGATTGGCCAGGAGAACGTCGACATCCTGGCCGATCACTCCCTTCTGCTGGCGATCCCGGCCTTCCTGCCCGCGGTCGCACTGGTCGCCCTGGTGCTGTTCATCGCGCTGCGCGACAGGCGCGCGGAGAAACGCGACAACGAAGACGCGCAGTCCGACCACACCGAGGAGAACCCGTGACACAGCGCAGACTCCGGTGCGGCCTGGCCACGGTCGCCGCGGGTTCGCTGCTGCTGGGCTGCGCGACGGCCGAGCCGCCCGAGCAGGGGCCCACCTCGGTCGAGGGACCCGCGAGTACCCGCACCATCGACATCCGGATCGCGAGCGGCGCGGTGACCCCGGCCAATACGCGCACCGAAGCCGAAGTCGGGCAACCCATCGTGTTACGGGTGGACAGTGACACCACCGACGAACTGCACGTCCATTCCGCCCCCGCGCACACCTTCGCCGTCGCCGCGGCGTCCGGACAGCAGTTCGACTTCACCGTGACGGTGCCGGGCCGAGTGGAGATCGAACTGCACCACCTCGGACGGACGGTGACGACGCTGCTGGTGCGGCAGTGAACCCGCTCGCCCACGGCCTCAGCGGCGGCGCGGACCTGCCGATCCCGCTCACCTACGCGTTGATCGGTGCGGCGTGGGCTCTGACCTTCTCGTTCGCGCTGCTGTTTCTCACCTGGCGTCGGCCGGTACTCGACCCCGACTCGCCGGGGTTCGCGTTACCCACGCCGCTGCGCCGGATGATCGACGCACGTGCGACGCGGACGGTCATCGGCGTGGCGAGCGTGGCGATCACCGCCTGCGTGATCGTCACCGCGGTGTTCGGCGCGTCGGATCCGGCGCTGAATCCGGTGCCGGGAGTGTTGTACGTCGGCGTCTGGGTCGCGGTGATGGTGGCGTCGCTGCTGTTCGGGCCGGTCTGGAAGATCGTCTCCCCGGTCAGGGCGATCCATCGGTTCGGCTGCCTACTGCTGCGGCGACCGCCCGAGCACGGGCTTGTCCGCTATCGGGAGCACTGGGGTCACCTTCCCGCCGCCCTCGGCCTGTTCTCTTTCGTATGGCTGGAATTGGCTTGGCGCGCACCGGGTTCGGTGAGTTCGGTGCTGATCTGGCTGCTCGGCTATCTGGTCGTCACCTCCATCGGGCTCGCGCTGTTCGGCACCGTCTGGGCAGAGCGGGCCGATCCCCTAGAGGTGTACAGCACGTTGCTGGCGCACCTGAGCGCCTTCGGCAGCGACCATGCGGGGCGACCGGTGTTGCGGATGCCGCTGAACAATCTCGCGGGGACTCCCGGGCGCGCCGGATCTGTCGCGGTCGCGGCGACGCTGCTCGGATCCACCGCCTTCGACCGCTTCTCCGCTTTCCCCCGTTGGCGCGAACTGGTCGACGACCGGGCTCCGGTCGTCGACGCGACGCTGGTCCGCACGGCGGGACTGCTGGTCTTCATCGGAGTGGTGGGTGGGCTGTTCTCCATAGCCGCGCGTGCCACCGGCGGCCTGCGCCCCGCCGATCGCGCGCTGCTACCACGACGGCTGGCGCTCAGTCTCACCCCGATCGTGGCGGGTTATCTGATCGCTCACTACCTCACGTTCCTCGTCGAGAAAGGGCAGGCGACGGTGCTGCTGTTCGCGGACCCACTCGACCGGGGGTGGAACATCGCGGGCCTGGCCGACCGAGACGTCGCCTACGTGCTGTCGAGTCATCCGAGTGCGCTCGCCACCTGCACAGTGCTCGCCGTCTTGGTCGGCCACATCCTCGGCGTCGCCGCCGCCCACGACCGCTGCCTCCGGCTTCTTCCACCGCGTCACCGACTGACCGGCCAGCTGGCCCTGATGCTCACCATGGTCGGCTTCACGTTCACCGGGCTGTATCTACTGTTCGGGGGCTAGCTGCGCAATACGCTCGCAGGCAGCTAGGAAGCAACCCGATGGGTGTCGCTGACCGTCAGCTTGCACTGACCGTCAGCGCAGGAACGCCGCAACCTGCCTCTCGACAGGGTCTGCGTCAGCCCGATCGCCCAGCACATCGGACACCCGCGCAACGCGACCACACCCACCGGCAGCAACAACAAACCGACCGGCCCGATCACCGGGATCAGCGCCATCGAGCCGACCAGCGCACCGAAGCCCACCCCACCGCGCACCAGGTGCTCGAACAGGGACTTGCTCGCGAAATCATCACTCATCATTTCCTCCCGGAGCCTCATCGGGCATCGCCTGTAGTGCGTGCTGAACTGCCGCCCGTGCCCGGTGCAGCCGCGATTTCATCGCCGCCGTGCTGAGCCCGAGCACATCGGCGACCATCCGCCCGCTGTAGCCCTGGATGTCGCGCATGATCAGGACGCTGCGCTGGTCGGCGGGCAAGCCGGCGACCGCCGCCGCCACCCTGCCCGCTTCCAGACGCCGCAGCACTTCGTCCTCCGCCGAAGCGGCCGAAATGTTGTCTCGCACCGGGATTCGGCCAGACAGACTCGTCCGTGCGCGACGCAGGCACTCGTTGCGAACGATCCGGAACATCCACGACGCCAGCGCACCGGAGGCGCGCAACATCCCGATCTTGCGATACAGGATGATCAGCGCCTCTTGCGCCGCGTCCTCGGCGTCTTCCGGTGTGGCGCACAGGGAATGAGCGAAGCGCTGGATATGTGGATGCGAACCCGATACCAGCGCCGCGATCGATTCCACGTCACCACCCTGCGCGGCGACGATCAATCGCTCATCGGGCCACCGCGACTCACCCACGCCCAGCTCGTTTGCGCTTCACGACCACCATGCACGTACAGACCAACACCAAACCGACGACAACACCGATACCGATGACCACAACAGACCTCCGTGTCCTGTCCCGACGGGCGTCGCGACACACATAAGAGGCACCGTCGCCCCGAAAGGATTCACCCACATCCGGAAAATCTGTCCGCACGATGCCGCCGGGCCCACTCGCCCTCTTCGTCAGCGGCCGATGTTCAAAGACGACGGCGAGCGGTGATGAGCCAAGCGCGCGAATCGAAACACACTCCGCTTTCGGTCTGATGGTCGCTCAGGACCTCGCGCAGTCGCGCACGGGCCTGCTCGGCTTTCGCAGACTCGAGGCCGGCGAGGAACGCCGTGAACCCCGTCAGGCGAAGCAGGTTGCCGTAGGCAGCCGCACTGTCAGGTCCGTAGTAGACGGGCTCTGCGATGTCAGTGAGCGCTATATCGGTGAAACCCGCTGATGTCACCAGTGATTCAGCGGTAGACCGGTCGCCGAGCGAGAAGGGACCGCGCGCAGGGGCGGCGATAGACGCGGCAAGGACGTCGCTGAATACGGTTGCCCATTCGTTGCGGTCGTGGCCTTGCCAGACAAGCCAGGCGAGACGACCTCCTGGACGCAACGCGCGCGCGCGATATTGGTGAACGCGGCCAGTGGATCGGCGAAGAACATCACACCGAATCTGCTGATGCAAAGGTCGAAAGCTGGCGGTGGAAAAGCATTCACCTGTGCATCCGCCAGCACGAAATCGACATTCGGCGGCCCCTCGTCAGCACTGATCCGACGGGCCCGCTCGAGCATCACCTTCGAGTTGTCGACCCCCACCGCGCTCCCCTCGACAGCGGCCCGGGCTGCTTGGCGCGTGGTCTGCCCTGTGCCACAACCGATGTCGAGCACGCGATCGCCAGCGCCGACCCTCGCGGCCGCGCGAAGGTGCGCATTGTGCAGGCGTAGTTCCGCGTCGTAGTCGAACAGATCCATTGTCGTCCTCCGGAAGCTGTGTCATCAGTGCGAGCCTCGGCGAGTGGCACACCCGGTCCATCCCACCATCCCGCTCGTCCGCATGCCCCCATCACCACCGCGTACCGAACGACGTGACACCGTCCCGGCGACCGACCAGGATGAGGCGATGTCGACACGAGAACTCGTCGTCCTCGGCACAGCCGGGGCTGTGCCCACCCGCCGCCGCAACCAGAACGGTTACCTCCTGCGCTGGGACGGGCAGGGGGTGCTGTTCGATCCCGGTGATGGGACGCAGCGGCAGATGACACATGCGGGCGCTTCCGCGACCGAACTGCGTTGGCTGTGTGTCACCCATTTCCACGGTGACCACTCGCTGGGCGTCCCCGGCATCGTGCAGCGGCTCGGTCGCGACGGCGTGCCCCATGCCGTGCATGCGGTCTATCCCGCCGAGGGCGCCGAGTACTGGGAACGACTGAAACACGCGACGAGCTATCACGGCTCGCCCACCCTGGTCGAGCACCCGGTGAGCGGGCCGGGAGAAACGTTGCAGGGCAACGGCTTCACCCTCACCGCGCTCGCGCTCGCCCACAGCATTCCCACCTACGGATATCGCCTCGCCGAGCCGGACAGCCGGACATATCTCCCCGAGAAGCTGCGCGAGCACGCCATCTCCGGTGCCGCGATCCGGGCGCTGTCCGGGCCGCTGCTGGAGGAATGCTCGACCCCGAGGCCGGGCCAGAAGGTGGCATTCGTCATGGATACCCGGCTGTGCGACAACGTATTCGCGCTCGCCGACGGCGTCGACATGCTGATCATCGAGTCCACCTTTCTCGATACCGAGACCGATCAGGCGCACGAACGCGGCCACCTCACGGCGCGGCAGGCGGGCGAGGTCGCTCGCGCGTGCGGCGTGAAAACTCTTGTTCTGACGCATTTCTCGGAGCGCTACACCGCTGGTGAGGACCACCTGTTCATGGAGCAGGCCGCCTTCCCCGGCGCGGTCATGGCCCACGATCTCGACCACGTCGCCCTCCCCGCCCGGCGCGCGGTCAGCTGACCACAACCTCGGCACAGCGGCTGGCCTCGAACCTGCCGGCGGTCGAAGCTGCTAGAAGTCGAGGCTGGCGGTCGACGGCATACCGCTCGGCACGTTCACCGTGACCAACTCGGAGAACGCGAACTCGGCGCCGTCGACGCAACCACCGCGCACGGTGATGGTGGTGCCGGGTTCGGGGCCCCGGCCAGGTAAGACCTCGTCAGGGCAAGCTTCGCCGCGCCTCGAGCCCGTCCAGGATCAGATCCAGTCCGAAATCGAACTCGCTCGAATAGTCGTATCCCGGTCGCAGTGCGTGGTCGAGGATCATCTCGGTGAGATGGGGCAGCTCGTCGGTGGGCAGGTCGGCGAGAATGTCGCCCGCGACCTGCTCGACGTCGCCCGGCGCCGATATCGGCAAGTTGGCCTCCTGAAGCACGAACCCTCCGACGTAGCTGTCGATCAGCGAGACAGCGTGGGCCGCCATCGGCAGCGAGAATCCCGCGCCCCGCAGGACTCCGAGGACCGCGTCGTGATGACGTAGCGTCGCCTGCCCAGGATTTCGGCGCGAGTCCATCAGCCCCAGCGCCCAACTGTGCCGGGCCAGCACCGCGCGCGCCGAACGCGCCCTGCCCCGAATCGCGTCCCGCCAATCGGCATGGCCCGCCTCGGGCAACTCGATCGCCGCGAACACCGAGTCGACCACCCCGTCGAGGATCGCGTCCTTGTTGGGCACGTGGTTGTAGAGCGACATCGCCTCCACCCCCAGCTCCTGGGCCACCCGCCGCATCGTGATGGCCTCCACTCCCCCACGATCGGCGACCCGAATCGCAGCGGCCAGCACACGATCGCGACTGAGCGGCCGACGTACGGGCATGGGACCTCCTCGGTGCGAAATATTGACAAGCTTACAACCGTAAGCCAGCCTTACAGGTGTAAGTCACACCGTCCCGAACAAGGGAGCAGCCCATGCCTATGCCGATCTGGTGGGGACACATCAACAAGCGCGTGTTCAACAAGCGCGCCGTCGCAGGCGGAAAATGGCCGGTACTCACCCACACCGGCCGCACCTCGGGAACGATCTACCACACCCCACTCGACGCCCACCCCGTCGACGGCGGCTACCTGTTCGTCCTGGTCTACGGCTCGGGCTCGGACTGGGTGTGCAACATTGTGGCCGCGGGTACCGCGCGACTGCGCAAAGACGGCCGGGAGGTAGCTCTCACCGCACCACGCATCATCGGCAGGGACGAAGCGTTCCAGATACTCCCACCCGAAATCCCCCGCCCACCGAAGCTCCTGCGCATCACCGAGTTCCTCCGCATGGACCTCGCCGACTGACCCGCGCCCCCACCTCGAACAGCCCTCACATCGAAAGCGGTCAGCCCACGTCTCGCCGCAGCCAGGTGACTTCCGCTCCAACGCTGTCGGTTCCCTGCCGGAAAGCCTCGAGGTCCTCATCCCAGGGCGAGCCCAGCGCACGGTCGAGTTCGGTGGGTAGGTCGAAGTTTCCGTGCGAGTCGAGTTCGGCGGCGGCTTGCAGTAAAGCGCGTAATCGCATTTCGCCGAGCATCACATCGCCGTTGGCGCCGGTGGATCCGTGCCAGAGGCCGAGGGTGGGCACGAAGCTGTAGCGTTCGCCGTCGACGCCTTCGCTGGGGTCCTCGGTGACTTCGAACCGCAGAACCGGCCAGGTGCGCAACGACTGGGCTATCCGGGCCGCGGTGCCGACGGGGCCGATCCAATCGCTGCTGGCGCGGAGTTGTCCGTCGGCGGGCTGGGTGTTCCAGCGCAATTTCGCGGGGGACGAGAGCGCGGTGGACAGCGCCCATTCCACGTGAGGGCACAACGCGGCGGGCGATGAGTGGATGTAAACCACACCCGCCGTCGCGTCAGCGAACTGACTCGATGCGCGCACTTACCAACACCTCCAGCCTCGACAAGGAACGTCTTCCCCAACGGCCCGTCGTGGTCTGGCGTGGCACGAGTGTACTGAAGTGCGCGGTGTTGCGCGTGTTACTTTACTGCGTGTTATGTGTCTCTGCGATAACGGAATCGCTGAATTTCGGCCACGCCGTTCTGGCCCAGTCACCGAAATTCCGGTCGGTCAACGCGATTGTCGCCACCCCGATTTCCGGGTCGACCCAGAGGAACGTGCCGGACTGTCCGAAGTGCCCGTAGGTGCGGGCGGAATTGGCCGACCCCGTCCAGTGCGGGGTTTTCCCGTCGCGGATCTCGAATCCCAATCCCCAGTCGTTGGGTCGCTGGGGGCCGTATCCGGGCAGCACTCCGTTGCGGTCGGGGAATTGCACCGAGGTCGCGTCGTCGAATGTTTGCTGAGATATCAATTGGGGTACCAGCAACTCGCTCGCGAATAGCGTGAGATCAGCTACGGAGGCGCTGGCCGCGTGGCCCGCGGAACCGTCGAGGACTGCCGAGCGCATACCGAGTGGCTCGAAAACCGCCTCACGCAGATACTGCGGAAATTCGATGCCGGTCTGCGCGGTGAGGAAATCTGCGAGCAGTTCGAACCCCGCGCTGGAGTAGATGCGCCGCACGCCCGGCGCGGCGAGCACTTCGGCAGTGGCGAACGCGATGCCCGAGGTGTGGGCGAGCAGATGGCGCACAGTCGAGCCGGGCGGGCCCGCGGGTTGGTCGAGTTCGATCGCGCCTTCCTCGACCGCCACGAGCGTGGCGTAGGCGACGAGCGGTTTGGTCACCGAGGCGAGGCGGAACACCTGCTCGGTGTCACCGATGCTCGATACACCGTCGGCCGTGACCACGGCGGCGGCGGCATTCTTGACCGGCCAGTGCTGAACCTGCTGCAACGATCGCATATCGGCAGCGTACGAGACGCGGCTACGATCGTGGACACCATGAGCCCCGCACCATCGATCCACGGCGACGTGGCGGCCGGTTTCGGCCCCGTCGCCGACGCCTTCCGCCGCAACTTCACCGACCACGGCGAGATCGGCGCCGCCGTCGCCGTCTATTCCGGCGAGCAGCCGCTGGTGGATCTGTGGGCAGGCCATCGTGATCGCAGGCGCGAGGTGGCGTGGGAGCGCGACACGATCGTGCCGGTGTTCTCCTCCTCGAAGGGGATGGCGGCGTTCACCATCGCGACGGCGGTCTCGCGCGGGCTGCTCGACTACGAGGCGCCGGTGGCGAAGTACTGGCCGGAGTTCGGCGCGCACGGCAAAGAGCGGATCACGGTGCGTCAGCTGATCGACCATCAGGCCGGGCTGTCCGGGCTGGACCGAATCGTGAAACTGGGTGAGCTGTCGGACCGCGACGCGCTCGGCGAACTGCTCGCCGCGCAGAAACCGACGTGGGCGCCGGGCACCCGGCACGGCTATCACGCACTGACGCTGGGGCTGTACCAGAGCGAACTGCTGCGACGGGTGGATCCGGCGGGCCGAAGCCTCGGACGTTTCTTCGCCGAGGAGATCGCGCGCCCCACAGACGCCGATCTGTTCATCGGCCTGCCCGCGAACGAGCCGATGGAGCGCGTTGCCCAGCTCTCGGCGACCAAGGGACTCGACATCTGGCGCTATGAGTGGCGCGATCTGCCGCTGCGTATCGGCGGCGAGGTCTACGCCAAGCGCGGGTATTCCTATGCGGCGCTGACCAATCCGCGTCCCGGCGCTCCAGCACGTGCCGCGCGGCGGGAGTTCCTCGACATCGAATGGCCCGGCATGAACGGCGTCGGCAATGCCCGCGCGCTGGCGAAGGTCTACGGAGCCGCGGCAGGCCGCACCGGGGCGCTGCCGATCGGTGACGAGGTTCTCGATCTGCTGGCCGCCGCCGATACCGCCGACGATGTGCCCGCCGACGACCTGGTCCTGCACACCAAGAGCCGCTACCACCTGGGCTTTCGCAAGTCGCGCGGCAGCTTCCGCTTCGGCTCCGACAAGCGCGCCTACGGCACCACCGGTTTGGGCGGATCCTTCGGATTCGCCGATCCGACTACGGGATTGGGCTTCGGCTACACCATGAACCGTCTCGGCATGGCGATCCTCGACGACGTCCGCAGCCGCAACCTACGCGAGGTCGTCGTGCAGTGCGCCGGGCGGTAGGCCCGAGCTGTGGGCAGCGTCATCCGGTTCGATCCGGGGGACAGACGCCGCCGACACAGTGATTCGATCGGGCCGCGCCCAGTCAGCATTCGACTGTGACGGGCCCGATCGGACGCACAGACCGGTCGGCGCCGGGCCAAGGACCCGCGGCGCACGAGCCGGACACGCACCGGCCTCAGTGGGCGGCGACGCCGGTGATCTCGTCCGGGGTGGCGGCGAGCGTGGCCGTGGCCGTGATCTTGCCGTCGGTCAGGTCCACGCGGTGCACCTGCTTGGACGCCGGATCGGTGACATAGGCGATGCCGCCACGAACGAACAGCGCGGGGCGGGCGTCCTGCCAGTCGAGCGGCTCTTCCCAGGTGCCGATCACCGGGATGGTGCGAACCTCGGTGCCCGCGACGGGGTCGATCACGTGGATCTTGCCGTCGGTGCCGAGCACCAGGGCCTCACCCTGCGGGCCGCGACCCAGCGAGCGGAAGGTGTAGCTGGTGCCGATATCGACCAGGCGCAGGCTGCCGTCGGCGGTGTTCACCAGCGAGATCTGGCGCGGGCGTTCGAGTTCGGCTTCCTTGTCCTGCTTGTAGTCACCCAGCACGATCGGGGAGACCTCGCTGCCGGACATGTTGCCGATCCGGCCGTAGGCGGTCGGGCTGGTCACCTTGGTGATCTTGCCGTCGCGGTAGACGACGGCGCCGGTCTGGCAGCCGACCACCACGGCCTCACCCTGGGCGGCGGCTTCGCCGTGCACGCCGGGGCAGTCCTCGTTGCGGGCGATCTCCTTGCGGTCCTTGTCGAGGGCCATGAGGCCGACCCGCGAGTCCTCGGTGCCGAGGGTGACCAGCAGGTTCCCATTGCTCAGTTCGAGCGCGACGCCGTGGTGCGCGGTGGCGGCCTTGTAGACCTCCGAGGACTTTCCGCTGTCGATCTTGTCGGTGTCGACGACGGTGACCTCGCCGGTGCCGTCGGCGAACAGCACGGTCTTGCCCGCGTGCCGCACCACGTGGCCGGGCTTGGCCGCGGCGTAGTCGGTTCCGGTGAACTCGGCGGCGTAGGCATCGAAGACGCGGAAGCCCTCCTTGGTCGACACCATCAGGTGGTCGGCGTCGCCGGCCGGGTTGAGCCGGTTGTACCCCTCGAGCTTCACCTCGCCTTCCTGGGCGAGGGAGGCGCCGTCGAGGACGTAGATGCCGCCGTCGTAGGTGAGGGCGATCGGTTCGGCGCCCGGGGTGCGCTCGTGGTCGTGGGCGGTGTCATCCGCGCCACAGCCGCTGAGCGCTACCACCGAGGCGAGTGCGCCCGACATCGCCACCATCGTGCTGGTCCGCGACCTGTTCATCTGTTGCTCCATCTCTTCGTGCGTGAATTACGTTGTCGGCCCGGATAAACCACGGGCGATCGCTTCGGTGTTGGCGCGCGCCATCTCGAGATAGGTGGCCGCACCCCCACCGGGCGGAGTGAGGGATTCGGTGTGCAGGGCGACCACCTGCACCTGCAATCCGGTGTGTTCGGCCAATACGCGTGAGAGCCGGTCCGGCTGTGCGGAATCGGCGAAGATCGCCGGTACCCCGGCGGTCCTGATCGCGGTCGCGAGATCGTCGAGATCCGACGCGCTCGGCGAGGCCAGGGTGGTGCCGCTCGGTATCACCGCGCCGATCACTCGGAACCCGAATCGCTGTGCGAGATAACCGAACACGTGATGGTCGGTGACCAGTTGCCTGCGCTCGGCCGCGATGGCGGCGAACCGATCGGTCATCCACCGGTCCAGCTCGTCCAGTTCACCGAGATAGCGCTGCGTATTGGCCTGCACCGCTTCGGCATTGATGCCGTCGACCTGGGCCAGCACCTCGGCGCTGATCGCTTCGACGGCCATGCGCACCCGGCGCGGGTCGGTCCAGAAGTGGGGATCGAGCTGTCCCGCCGACTCGTCGGAGGTGTACTGGATCGGGTCGGCCCGCTCGGCGACGGCCAGCGTCGGCACGCCCGCCGCGACGGCCGCTTGCACATGCCGGGCTATGCCCTCTTCGAGCCCGAGCCCGTTGTGTACCACCAGCGCGGACCGCTCGATATCGGCGGCCTGACGTGCCGAGATGGCGAAGGAATGCGGATCGGCCCCCGCCTGCATCAACACCGTCACCGGTACCGCGTCACCGACCACCGCGCGGGTCAGATCACCGAGGATGTTCGTGGTCACCACGATCCCGGAGCGCTCTGCCTCGCTGGTGCACGCGGTCACCACGGGCACCAGCAACGCGGCCGCGGCGATCAACCCGATCACCCGGCGCATCGGCGCTCGGCGCCGTCGTCCCGACTGATCGGCTCCGAATCCACACGCCGACAGCAGGCTCGCGACGATCACCGCGCCATGACCACGCGCGACCTCGTCACGAGGCCGGTCGGTCGGACCGGCGATTCCCGCGCCGACAGCGGGGCTCGGATGGCGACGCCGCGGCGCCGGGTAACGGTTGCCCGGAAATGCGTGCTTCACAGACCTGTCTCCACCATCAGCGACGGCGCGATGTCCAGTGCGAACGTGCGCGCGACACGGAGGTTGTCGTTGTAGGCGATCTCGTGGACCTTGCGTCCACCGATGTCATTGACGTAGGCGCGATCCGGATCGATCCGGATCACCGGCTGACCTTCGACAGGCCCGCCGGAAACGGCGAGGTGCGCTGTCTGCGCGCCGGACACCGGGTCGATGCTGTGCAGGACACCGTCGCGCGTGAGAACCAGCAGCGCCGAGCCTTCGCCCGCGGTGTTCACCGCGACCGCATCGTCGACCGCGGTCCGCGTCCAGGTCTTCTTCCTGATGTCGAGCGTCCACACGCCGTCACGGCCCGCCAGCGCGGTCAGCGTGGTGCTGCCGGGGCGATGGGTGAACGCGCTCGCCCGGTCCGAGGTCGGCGCCGGATAGAGAATCTTCTCGGCGACGAAAGCGCCGTCGCGCTGGGCCACCACGAGCGCGCCGTCGGCACAACCGAATACAACACCGCGCCGGGTGACTGCCTGCCCCTGCGGCTGTGGGCAGGTGGCGGCCTGTACCTGTCCCGCCGCGCCGTCACGCCCGCGTACCTCGACTCGACCCGTGCCGTCGGCGACCACGATCCGCTCGGCATACGGCACCGCGATGCCCTCGACCCGCGTGGCGGCTGGGCCACACCGCTGTCCAGCACAGGGCGGTCGAACAAGATCGTCGACCCGGAGTCGAGCACGACCGACGCGACGGCGGCATCGCTGTAGGCACCGGACACCCCGGCACCGGCACCGGCATCGACCACCCCGATGTCGCGGATCGGTGCCTGGTAGTAGTGCCGGTGGTCGCCGTGTTCGACCGTCCACCCCCCGCTGTCCACGATCCGAACCGACGCACCCGCGCTCAGATACGCGAAGCGCCCGTCACCGACCGCGCCGACGGTCGGCGCCTGCCCACCGGAAGGCGCGCCGCTGCTCGATGGACTCGGCTCCGCCTGCGCCCCACCGGGTTTCGGCGTCGCAGTATCGATCGGCGTGATCTGCCCGGTCAGCAGATCGATCACCCGCACAGCTCCGGCCGCATCGGCGAAGACCAGGCGCGTCTGTGCCTCACTCATCTCTTCCGCGCCTGCGACGAACCCGTGCGGGGGCTCCTCGACCGCCGCGGGCTGCTCCGCGGGCGCGCATCCCACCAGTGGCAGCGCGGCCAGCGCGGCCACCGACACGGCCCCGACCTTCCCGAACCGCTCCCGCACCGCCGACAAGATCGCGGACAGGAAGAACGACCCCACCGCCACGGCCGCGATGGTCGCGCCTGCCGCGGTTCCCACATGCCACGAAACGACCAGTCCCGCCACAGTGGAGAAGCCACCGATCAGCGCGGCGATCAGCATCACCACCGGAATCCGATCCGACCAGTACACCGCCGCGGCGGGCGGGGCGATGAGCAACCCGAACACCAACAGCGTCCCGACGACGTGGAACGAGGCGACGATCGCCAGCGTGAGCAGCCCGACCAGGGCCACCTGCGCCGCTTTCGGGTGCAGCCCCAGCGTGTGCGCTTTGCGCGGATCGAAGGTCAGCGCGACGAACGACCGATGCCCGAGCACCGCGATCACCAGCGCCAGCCCCAGCGCCGCAACGAGATACCAGAGATCGACGGTGCGCACCGCGAGCACGTCACCGAACAGGAACCCGGTCAAATCCACGGCGAAGGACTGCGACCGCGACACGAAGATCACCCCGGCCGCGAGCATCCCCACGAACAGCAACCCGATCGCGGTATCGGCCGCGAAGCGTTTACTGCGCGAGAGCAGCGAGACGCCGAAGGCCATGGCGGTGCAGCTCACCGCGGCGCCCACGATCAGATTCCCGCCGAGCAGGGCAGCCACCGCGACTCCGGGCAGCATCCCGTGCGCCATCGCGTCACCGAGAAAGGCCATGCCGCGCACCACCACCCAGGTTCCGGCGAGGGCACACACGCAGGAAACGAGCAGCCCACCCCACATCGCTCGCTGCACGAATGCCACCTCGAACGGGGCGATCAGCCATTCCATAGCGCCGAACGATATACTGAAAATGATTATCGTTTCAATTGAGGTGAGATGCAACACACAGATGACGCAGCGTTCCGGATCGAGCCCTGAGCGCGGGCTACGCCGGGCAATCCGTGCTGTCGGAGATATCGGCGACCATCCCGCGCGGCCGGATCACCGCGATCGTCGGACCCAACGGTTCAGGGAAGTCGACCCTGCTCGGCATCCTCGCGGGCACAGTGACGGCGCAGTCGGGCAGCGTGCACCGACACACCACGCACAAGCCCGCATTCGTGGTGCAGCACAGCGCGATTCCGGCAACGCTGCCGATGACGGTGCGCGAGGCGGTGGCCATGGGCCGCTGGGCGCATCGCGGCCCGTGGCGGCGGCTCACCGCCGAGGATCGTGCGATCGCGCGCGCCTGCCTGGAACGGATGGAACTCACCGATCTGGCGACCCGGCGGCTCGACACCCTCTCGGGCGGTCAGCGACAACGCACGCTGCTCGCCCAGGCGCTGGCCCAGCAGTCGGACCTGGTGTTGCTCGACGAGCCGTCCACCGGCTTGGACGCGGCCTCGCGCGCCGAGATCTCCCGTGCGCTGGCCGAGATCAGCGCGAGCGGCGTCACCGTGGTGCAGGCAACCCACGACATGGCCGAGGCGGAGCAGGCCGACCACTGCCTGCTACTACGCGACGGCCGCCTCGAAGCCGCGGGCCATCCCAAGGAGGTGCTGGTCAGGGCCTAGAATTGCTGCCTACCCAGCAGGAGGAACCATGGCGGGCACCCCTACCTCCGTCGACGCCTACCTGGCGGCGCAACCGCCTGCGCAGCGCGCCGTCCTACAGCGAATCCGGGAAACGATCCACCGTGCGGTGCCCGACACGGGCGAGCGGATCAGCTACGCCATCCCGGCCGCCACCATCGACGGCCGGGTGTTCATCTTCTTCGCGGGCTGGAAGTCCCACGTGAGCGTGTACCCCGTCCCTGAGGGGGACGCGGCGCTCGAGCATGCCGTCGAGCCCTACAACTCGGGTCGTGGCACCTTGAAATTCCCCCTCGGCGAACCGATCCCGTACGACCTGATCGCGCAGGTCGCGGTCCGCCTCGCCGAGCGGGCCACCCAGAGCTGACTACCAGTCGGCTTCGGTGTAGCGGATGATCCCGCGAATGTTCTTGCCGTCCAGCATGTCCTTGTAGCCCTGGTTGATCTCCTCCAGCGAGTAGCTGCGGGTGACCATGTCGTCCAGGTTGAGCTGACCCGCCTTGTAGAGCGCGAGCAGACGCGGCGCGTCCTGGCGGGCGTTGCCGCCGCCGAAGATGCAGCCCTTCACCGTCTTCTGCAACATCGACAGCAGGAAGCTGTTCATCTTGACGTCGCTGTCTTCCATGCGCCCCATCGAGGTGACGACGAGAGTGCCCGCCTTGCCGGTGAGGATCAGACCCTCTTCGACATACTCGCCGTGCATCTCACCCATGGTGAGGATGACCTTCTCGGCCATCCGCCCTTCGGTGAGCTCGATCATCGGCATGATCGCGGCGGCCATGCTCTCGTAGGTGTGGGTGGCGCCGAACTTCTGCGCCTGCTCGAGCTTCCACGGATTCGGGTCGATGGCGATGACCTTCGAGGCCCCGGAGAGCACGGCGCCCTGCAGCGCGCTCATGCCGACGCCGCCGATACCCACGATCGCCACGGTCTCGCCCGGCTGGACCTGCGCCACATGGGTCGAGGAACCGAACCCGGTCGGCACGCCACAACCCACCAGGCATGCCACCTCGAACGGGATGGTGGGATCGATCTTCACCACGGAGGTGTGGTGCACCGTCATGTACGGGGAGAACGTGCCGAGCAGACACATCGGGATGACGTTCTCGCCACGCGCCTGGATGCGGTAGGTGCCGTCCGAAATCGCCTGCCCCATCAGCAGTCCGGCGCCCAGGTCGCACAGCGCCATATTGCCGGCGACGCACGAGGGACAGCGGCCACACGCGGTGATGAACGACAGGATGACGTGGTCGCCCACGGCCAGGTCGGCCGGGCAGTTCGGGCCGAGCTTGGTGATGACGCCCGCGCCCTCGTGCCCGCCCATCACGGGATAGCCCGGCATCGGCGTCGCGCCGGTGACGATGTGATGGTCGGAGTGGCACATGCCCGCCGTTTCCATCCGGATCTGTACTTCACCGGCGACGGGGTCGCCGACCTCGATCTCCTCGACCGACCATTCCTGATCGGTGCCCCACAGGATCGCGCCCTTCGTCTTCATGCCGGTAGACCTCTCGCCAAGCTCGTGCCTCGTTGTGATTGCACTCACCCTAACGACAAATCGCCGATTTCTGAAACACGTTCTAGAAATTTCTCGAGAAATTTCTATCCGCGCACGTCGTGGACGTGGTGCACGACGTCGTGCAGAAAGTACCGACCCAGCGAAGTGACCGTGAACAGCGAGCCATCGCTGCGCGCACCCCGCAGATCGAGCCGATCGGAGGGCACCGAGCCGAACGCTGCCGCCACTCGATCGGCGGCAACGGCCAGTTCCCGCGCGACGACAGCGGGGTCCTGCTCGCCGTAGCGGTCGGCCACCGCGGTCGCGTCCTGATCCCAGTTCTCGAACCGCGGCGCCTCGACGCCGTCACCGGCCAGCATCAGCGCGAGCCTGGTGTCGAAGATCCGGCACACATCGCGCACGTGTGCGCCGTATTCGAGAACAGACCAGGTCACCTCGTCGGGACGCACCCGCGCGTCGTCGCGTTCCAGCGCCGAGCCGATCCGGGCGCTGCTGTCGAGAACGAGCTCGGGCACGGCCGAGTACGCGGTGTGCTCGGCGTCGAATCCACACTCGGAGCAGGGACGTTCGAGTACCCAGGTCCAGTTCTTGCTGTCGGGAACGATCATGGGAATCAGCCTAAGATGTCTGCTTCTTGCGTTCCATCGATATCACGCCAACTTCCGGTGAGATCCGGGCATCATTCAGCGAGCCGAGCGGCTTGCTCGAACAGTTCCAGCGTCACCGCGTGCAGGAAGTCACCGACCGGTTTGGGCGCCTTGCCCGCGAACGCCCGCGCGTAGGTGCCCTCGAGCACGATGCCCAGCTTGAAGCAGGCCAGCACGGTGTACCAGGGGACAGCGCTGAGGTCGCGATCGGAGAACTTGCCGTAGTGCTCGATCATCTCCGCTTCGCTCGGCAGGCCACCGACGCTGCCGAGCGTGCCCATCAGGCCCGCGCCGACGGTGCCGGGCTCGGGCCGGGTCGCCAGCTGCCAGCCGAGGTCGAGCAGTGGGTCGCCGATGGTCGACATCTCCCAGTCGACCATCGCCGCCACCTCGGGCCCGTCGTAGTCGAACATCATGTTCGCCAGATGACAGTCACCGTGCATGATGCCGGGCAGCCAGTCGGTCGGCCGGTGGCGTTCGAGCCAGTCGCCGATCTGCTCGACACCGGGAATCCGCGGGCCGGGGTAGCCCTCGTTGGCGCTGTAGGAGTCGAGCTCGCGCAGCCAACGCGGGACCTGACGTTCGAGGAAGCCCGCCGGGCGGCCGTAGTCGTCGAGGCCGAGCGCTCGATAGTCGAGCGAGCCCAGTCTGGCGATGGCCTCGACCGCGGACAATCCCATCTGCCGGCGGATCTCGGGATCACCGGCGTGCAGGGCAGGCAGTTCGGTCTGCGGATTGAAACCGTGGATGGGTTCCATCAGATAGAACATCGCGCCGATCACCGACTCGTCGTCGCAGGCAGCGATCACCCGCGGCGATCGCACCTCGGTCCCGGCGATCGCACCGAGCAGCCGCGATTCCCGGCTGATCACCTCGTTGCTCTTGGCGCGCAGATGCTTGGGCCCGCGCCGCAGCACATACTCGCGCCCGCCCCGGGTGAACCGCAGCATCACATTCTGTGTGCCGCCACCGATGGCGGTCACCGCACCGAATTCCGCCCCGGGCAAGCCCTGTTCGTCCATCCACCGCCCGATTGCCGCGAAATCGGCGATCGCCGGATCAACATCGACAGGTTGAGAAACAGCCATGGCGCATATTCTGCCCGGAGATCGGTGGGGACTGCGCGGGAATGCGCACCCCGATGCCCGGCGTAATGTCTCTGCCACGATGCGCACGCTCTTGATCGACAACTACGACTCGTTCACCTACAACCTCTATCAGCTGATCAGCGAGGTCAACGGGAGCGAGCCGACCGTCGTGCGCAACGACGCGGACCCGGTGGATCCGGGACTGTTCGACAATGTGGTGATCTCGCCCGGACCAGGGCGCCCCGACCGCGCCCGCGACATGGGGATCTCGACGGAGCTGATCGCCCGGACCGACCTGCCGCTGCTCGGTGTATGCCTCGGCCACCAGGGAATCGTGCTCGGTGCGGGTGGGACGGTGGAGCGCGCGCCCCGAGCACGGCACGGTTTTCTCGATCAGGTGACCCACGACGATCGCGACCTGTTCGCGGGTCTGCCGCAGGACTTCACCGTGGTGCGATACCACTCGCTCGCGGCGCGAGAGCCGCTGCCCGCGACGCTCGAGGTGACCGCGTCGACGAGCGACGGGGTGATCATGGGAGTGCGCCATCGCGAGCGCCCGCAGTGGGGTGTGCAGTTCCATCCGGAGTCGGTGTCGAGCGAGTTCGGGGCCGCGCTGCTGCGCAACTTCGCCGATCTCACCAAGGCGCGGGTGCAGGTGAGCGCGCCGGTGGTCGTGCGCGGCCCCTCGGCAGTGGTCCCGGTCGCACCGGTGCGATCGTTTCGCTTGCAGGACAAGGTCATCGAACGAGCGATCGACACGGAAGCGATCTTCCTTCGCCTGCACGCCTCGGCTCCGACCGCCTTCTGGCTGGACAGCGAACACGTCGAACCCGGTCTGGACCGGTTCTCCTTCCTCGGTGACGCGGGCGGGCCGCACGCCGAAATCGTCGGCTACCGGGTCGGCGATGGCGCCGTCACGGTGACAGACGCCGCGGGCACCCGCACCGTCACGGGCACCGTCCTGGACTATCTCAACCGCGAGCTCAGGGCCAGACACTGCGAAACCCCACCGCTGCCTTTCGATTTCGCCGGTGGTTATGTCGGGTATCTCGGGTACGAGGTGAAGGCCGACTGCGGTGCGCGCGCCGCCCACCGCTCCCCCACCCCCGATGCCCAGTGGATTTTCGCCGACCGGCTGATCGTCGTCGATCACGAGGCCGGACGAACCCACCTGCTCGCCCTGAGCGAACCCGATACCGAGCGCGCGGCCGCGCGGTGGCTGCGCGAGACTTCCACGGCCCTCGACGATCTGCCGACCTGGGCCAATCCCGCCGATCTGCCGGTGCCCACCGATCCCGACGCGGTGCAGGCGCACCTGGTGCGTGGCCGCGACCGCTACCTGGCCGACATCGCCGTGTGCCAGGACCGGCTGCACGCGGGCGAGTCCTATGAGATCTGTCTGACCGACGCGGTCGCCGCCGCCGCCGCGCCCGACGACGGGCTCTCCCTCTACCGCAGGCTGCGCCGCTGCAACCCGGCTCCCTACGCCGCCTATCTGCGCTTCGAAGGACTGGATGTGGCGTGTTCCTCGCCGGAGCGGTTCCTCAAGATCGACCGGGATCAACTGGTCGAGAGCAAACCGATCAAAGGCACGGCCCCGCGCGGGCGGACCACCGACGAGGACGAGCGCCTGCGTCGCGCGCTGGCCGACGACCCGAAGACCCGCGCCGAGAACCTGATGATCGTCGACCTGTTGCGCAACGACCTCGGCCGCGTCTGCGAAGTCGGTTCGGTCCACGTGCCGAAGCTGATGGACACCGAAACCTATTCGACCCTGCACCAATTGGTGTCCACCGTGCGCGGGACTCTACGTCCCGACGCCGGCGTGATCGACTGTCTGCGCGCCTGCTTCCCCGGCGGTTCGATGACCGGCG
>JACIXH010000219.1 GCA_014360565.1 Nocardia sp. | reverse complement strand
GCGCTGGCGCCGCACCAGCGCGCCACGCTCGAATTCGGGATCGCCTACGAGCGCGCGGTCCTGCACTGGTTCGACCAGCTACCCACGATATTCGCGGCGGCGAATCCCCCGGCCGCGGTATTCGGCACCGCGCGGCCCGACTGACGACGACCGAGTTCAGCGCACCCGATGCGCCGCGGACTCGCGCAGCCATTCGACAGCGTCGTCGACCTCGGCCACAGTAATCGCGCCCACCGGCAACGGCGGCCGGTCGATCATGATCACCGGCAGCCCCGCGGTGCGGGCCGCGAAGATCTTCGCCTCCGTCTGCTCGCCGCCGCTGTTCTTGGTGACCAGCACATCGATGCGATGACGCGACATCAGCACGAGTTCCTCGTCGAAGGTGAACGGGCCACGCGCCAGCAACAGTTTGGAGCGCGGCGGCAGCGCCACATCGGGTGCGTCGATGGAGCGGATGACGAAGCCGTGCCCGGTGCAGCCGGCGAACGCGCCGACGCCTTGTCGTCCGATGGTCAGCAGGACTTGTTCGTCGCGCTCGGTCAGGGCCGCAGCCGCCGACGCGACATCGGGTACCCGGGTCCACAGGTCACCGCGCCGCTGCACCCACTCAGGGCGGCGCAGATGCAACGCGGGGATACCCAGATCGGCGGCGGCGGCGGCCGCGTGCGCACTCACCTGCGCGGCGAAGGGATGGGTCGCGTCCACGACAGCATCGATCGCGTTCTCACGTAACCAGGTTCGGAGGCCCTCGACACCACCGAACCCACCTACGCGGACCGCACCGACCGGCAGCCGCGGATTGGCGACCCGGCCGGCGAGGGAGGACACGATGTCGAGCCCACGCTCGCCGCAGGCTCTGCGCGCCAACTCCCTGGCTTCACCGGTGCCACCGAGGATCAGAACTCTCAGGACAGCCCTCCGGAATCATCGGCACCGGCATCGCCATCGAACGTCGAGTACTTCATGTAACTCTCCATCATGGAAACGGACCGGGGGGATTACCCGGAACGGCAACGACCCTACCCTCGAGTCGATGGTTCTACACGTTCGGTCCGAACTTTTTGCGGCGCACGGACCTCATGACAACGGAATCACCGTGATATGCGCGTGATCTGCCCGTGATCGGGACTACGGGGGCGCGCTCCGTCGACCAGCGGGTTTTCGGACAATCCACTGAGCGACCGGCAAGTGCGGTCGCCAGGCGGTGAACCCCCCGAGCGGCTCACCTCGATAGATCTGAAATTTGCGCAGGGTGCCACCGAATCCGGCCGACCAGTCGAGCAGCAGCGCTTCCGATTCCGCGGTGACCGCGTTGGCGACCAGGCGACCGCCCGGGCGCAGGCGTTCCCAGCATCGCTCGAACATGGCGTCCTGGGTGAGGCCGCCGCCGAGAAATATGGCGTCGGGCGCCGGAATCGTTTCTTCGGCTAACTCTGAGCGCACTTCGCCGCGGATCGTTATTCCCGGCACCCCGAGGGCAGTAATATTGCTCGCGATTTGTTCCCGGCGAGCGGGCAGACGTTCGAACGTGACGGCGCGGCACAGCGGATGAGTGCGGCACCATTCGATGGCGATACTGCCCGAACCGCCGCCGATATCCCAGAGCATTTCCCCCGGCGCGGGGGCCAGAGCAGTGACGGTGAGGGCGCGGACCTCGGCTTTGGTGAGTTGGCCGTCGCCGGTGAAGGCGGTGTCGGCCAGACCGGGCAGGCGGGTGTCGCGGCGAGTGCCGGGGTCGGCGCGGCAGTCGATGGCGACGATATTGAGCGGGTCACCGGCCGGGTGGTCCCAGGTGGCAGCGGGCCCGGTGCGACGGCGTTCGGCGGGGCCGCCGAGTTGTTCGAGGACGGTCAGTGCCGACGCGCCGAACCCGTTGTCGCGCAGCAGTTCCGCGATGCGGGCCGGTGTCTGTTCGTCTTCGCTGAGCACCAGAATCCGACGATTTTCCGACAGTTCGGGCAACACGGTGGGCAATGGCCGGGCAACCACGCTCACCACCGGAGTTTCAGCCAGTGGCCAGCCGAGCCGGGCACACGCCAACGAGGCCGAGGAAGGCTGCGGAAACACGTGCAACGCCGCCGGGCCGAACCGGCGGGCCAGGGTGACGCCGATTCCGTAGAACATGGGGTCGCCGCTGGCAAGGACACCGATCTGGCGATCGACGTTGCGCGCGAACAGCTCCGGCAGGGCGGGTAGCAGCGGCGTCGGCCACGGCACGCGGTCGATCTCGCCGGGCGGGAGCAACGCCAGTTGGCGCGAGGATCCGAACACCACATCACAGGCACCGATGGCTCGGCGGGCGTTGTCCCCGAGCCCCGACCAGCCGTCGGCCCCGATTCCGGCGACCACGATCGGGCGGCCGGTCCAATCCAGCGCGTTTCCTGGTTCGGTCACCGTGGCATCCGGCGCCAGACGGATTGCGGGAGCAGGCGCATCACGAAGAAGGCCGGCGCCAGGCGGCCCGGGACGGCGACCCGGGTGCCGCCCTTGCCGAGGCTGCGCACGACGGCGTCGGCGACCTGGCCGGGGGTGCTGGACATGGGCGCGGGGTCCATGCCGGTGGTCATGCGGCCGATCACGAAGCCCGATCGCACCAGCAGCAACTGCACGCCGGTGCCGTGCAGGGCGTCGCCGAGGCCACTGGCGAAGCCGTCCAGGCCGGCTTTGGCCGAACCGTACACATAGTTCGCCCGGCGCACCCGAACGCCCGCGATGGAGCTGAAGACCACGAGCTGGCCGTATCCCTGCGCACGCATCGTGGTGGCCAGCGTCGTGAGGACACTGACCTGGGCGACGAAGTCGGTGTGCACCACCGCGACCGCGTGTGCCGGGTCGTGTTCGGCACGGTCCTGATCGCCGAGTACACCGAACGCGAGCACCGCGGTCGCGATGCCGCCGTGCTCGGCGGCGAGCTTGTCCAGCAGCGGTGCGTGGGTGGCTGTCTCGTCCGCGTCGAACTCCACGCTGTGCACGGCGGTCGCGCCTGCCGCGCGCACCTGCTCGATCTCGGCGGCCAGGGCGTCGGCCCGGCGGGCGGCCAGAATCACCACCCGTCCGGGTGCCAATCTGCGCGCCACCTCGAGCCCGATCTCACTGCGCCCGCCCAGGACCAGCACCGGCCCCTTGTTCTGCTGCATTGCCATAGCGCCAGTCTGTCATCCCCGCGAGGAGGGTCGCGGGCTCGGTCGCGCGAGCCGATGCCCGCGGAATCGGCCGTTCATCGGCCCGGCTACCGTCTCCAGCATGCCGACAGCCACCGCAGAGCTCTCCCCCGCCGCCCTCGAGTTCGTCACCGAACGGCATCTGGCCACGCTCACCACCCTGCGGGCCGACGGCACCCCGCACGTGGTCGCGGTGGGTTTCACCTGGGATCCCGGCAGCGGGATCGCCCGGGTGATCACCGACGGCGCGTCGGTGAAAGCGCGCAATGCCGGACGCGGCGGCTACGCGGCGGTGAGCCAGGTCGACGGGGCGCGCTGGCTCACCCTGGAGGGACCGGCGACCGTGCTCGACGACAGCGCCGACGTCGCCGAGGCGGTCCGCCGCTACACGCAGCGTTACCGGGTGCCCCGCGAGAACCCGACACGGGTCGTCGTCGCGATCCAGGTACGCCGGGTGTTGTCGTCGAGCACGCTGAAACACGCCGCGTCCGAATAACACAGCACGGTCTGCGTTACAGCACCGTCAGACCGTGTGGCCGGTTGTTCATCGACTCCACGCCGTTGTCTGTCACCACCACGATGTCCTCGATCCGCGCGCCCCATTCGCCGCGGAAGTAGATCCCCGGTTCGATGCTGAACGCCATGCCCGGTTCGAGCACCAGGTCGTTGCCCGCCACGATGTAGGGCTCCTCGTGCACCGACAGGCCGATGCCGTGGCCGGTGCGGTGGATGAAGGCGTCACCGAGACCCGCGTCGGCGAGCACGGAGCGGGCGGCCGCGTCGATGGACTCTGCCGTGACCCCAGGGCGCACGGCCGCGACTGCCGCGGCCTGGGCCGCCTCGAGGACCGACATCCGCTCGACGATCACCGGGCTCGGGGTGCCGAGGACGTAAGTGCGGGTCGAGTCCGAGTAGTAGCCGGGTTCGACCGGGCCGCCGATGTCGATGACGACCACGTCACCGTGTTCGATGACGCGGCCGGACACCTCGTGGTGGGGGTCGGCGCCGTGCGGGCCGCTGCCGACGATGACGAACGCCGCCTCGGTGTGGCCTTCCTCGATGATCGCGGCAGAGATATCCGCGCCCACCTCGGCCTCGGTGCGTCCGGCCTCCAGGAATTCCCCCATCCGGGCGTGCACCTGGTCGATCGCGGCACCCGCGCGGCGCAGCGCCTCGATCTCGGCCTCGTCCTTGATCATTCGTGACTGCCGCAGCACCGGCGTCGCCGAGGCGGGCAGCCCCGTCGTGGATTCGGCGAGCGGAATGAGGTGCAGGGCGGGCATCGCGTCGGCCACCGCGATGCGGGAACCGGCGTGCAGGATCGAGCGGACCAATTGGTACGGATCGACACCGTCGACCCAGTCCAGAATGCGCAGCCCGAGCTCGCGCGCCGCGGAATCCTCGAGTGCGGCCAGCTCCAGTTTCGGGATGACCACCGCCGGCGGTGATCCGTCGGCGGCGATCACCAGGCAGGTGAGCCGCTCGAAGGATTCCGCCGCCGAACCGATCAGGTAGCGCAGGTCGGGGCCCGGCGTGATCAGCAGTGCATCCAGATGCGCCGCGCGCATCAACTCGACCGCCCGCTCCAGCCGCTGACCGTAGACCTCCGCCGCGAACCTGGCATTCGTGTGCGCGCTCATAGGACCCGACGTTACCCGCCCCGCGCCGCCACCCGCCGAATCGGTGGCCTCAGCGGGACAGCTCGTAGCTACCGATCCGCGGCACAGGGCCGATCGGCACGGCCGTGGACGCAGTGTCGGTGCTTCGGTGCACAATCACCGGTGTGACCGCTGACGAGAGCACCCGTGGACCCCTGTTGATCCTCGACGGCGCCAGCCTCTGGTTCCGTGCCTACTACGCGATTCCCGACAAGCTCAGGGGCGCCGACGGACGGTCGGTGAACGCGTTGCGCGGGTTCACCGACATGGTGGCCTCGCTGGTCACCAAGCATCGCCCGAGCAGGCTCGTCGTCGGGCTCGATCTGGATTGGCGGCCGCCGTTCCGGGTGGCCCTCGTGCCCTCGTACAAGGCGCACCGGCTCGATAGCAGCACCGACGCGGCGCCCGGGGCCGAAGAGGTGCCCGACACCCTCCCTCCGCAGGTCGAGATGATCCTCGAGGTACTCGAAGCCGCGGGCATCGCCACCGGCGGCGCGGTGGGCCTCGAGGCCGACGACGTCCTCGGTACGCTCGCGAGCCGAGAACGCACCGACCCGGTCGTCGTGGTCAGCGGTGATCGCGATCTGCTCCAGTTGGTCCGCGACGAGCCCGGCCCGCCGGTTCGTGTGCTCTACGTCGGTCGCGGTCTGGCCAAGGCCGAACTGTTCGGGCCCGCCGAACTCTCGGCGAGATACGGTGTGCCCGAACAGAACGCGGGGCCTGCGTACGCCGATATGGCGACACTGCGCGGCGACGCCTCCGACGGTCTGCCCGGCGTGGCGGGGATCGGCGACAAGTCCGCTGCCCACCTCATCACACGGTTCGGCTCGCTCGACGCGCTGATCGCCGCCGCCGCCGATCCCGGTTCCGATATCGCCAAGGGTGTCCGCGCGAAACTGGTTGCCGCCCAGGATTATCTGAAGGTCGCCGCACCGGTGGTGCGGGTGGTCCGCGACGCCGAGGTGATCCTCTCGCGCCCGGATGTCCTGCCGGTCACCCCGGCCGATCCCGATCGGCTGCTCGCCCTGGCCGCCGCGTACAACGCCGAGAGCCCGATCACCCGCCTCGTCACCGCGCTGACCGCAGTCCACACCGCCTGATCGGATCGAACCCCCGCGCTCAGCGATGCGGGGGCCACTCTCGTCGACCACACCGGAGGCTCGACCCGAACGACACCGGGCCGCCCGCAGACTTCGCGGACGGCCCGGAAAACGTAGAACGAGCGCCTAATTCGGGCGGCCGACCTCGTAGGTGCCATCGTCCTTGGTGATCTTGACGGTGACCTTCTTCGCCTCACCGCTGACCTTCAGGTCGCACGTGAAGGTCGCGTCGACCTCCACGGTCTGGCCGGAGGGGCAGCTGACATCGGAGACATCGGCGATGCCGTAGGAGTCCTTCAGCACGCGCGAGACACCGTCCTGCACCGCCGCGTTGTCGAGTTCGTCGGAGGACAACAAGACCACGAGCAGACCGATGACCGCGGCGACCACGAGCACGCCCGCGGCGATGAGCCCGATGATCAGACCCTTGCTCTTACCACCGGAGGGCTGCTGGGGCTGCTGACCCCACTGCTGCTGCGGCGCGGGCTGCTGGCCCCACTGCTGCTGCGGCGCGGGCTGACCCCACTGCTGCGGCGCGCCGGCGCCCTGGTTGTTCCAGTCCTGCGGCGGCGGCTGGGTCTGGCCCCACTGCTGCTGCGGCCCGGTCGGCTGCTGCGGCGGCACGCCACCCTGCGGCTGCTGTCCCCATTGCTGCTGCGGCTGCTGGGGCTGCTGTCCCCACTGCTGCTGCGGCTGCTGCGCGTTCGGATCGTTCCACTGCTGGGTGGGCTGAGCACCCTGTGGTGGCGGCTGCTGCGCGCCACCCCAGTGCTGGGTGGGACCGGCGCCGCCGACCCCCTGCTGACCCCCCCAGTGCTGGGTGGGATCGTTGTTCCCCTCCCCGGGGTTGTTCGGTCCGTAAGGGCCGCTCATCCACTCGCCTCCACTCGCATCATTAGTCCATACGGTAGCCCCCCGCGCCGGGCCTGCCGCATTCGCACGACATCCGCCTCACGGTCGGTACGCGAAGAAATCAAATCACAGACGTCTCGACTACGCGGCGTCCACCGCGACGACATCCCGCCGCACGGCACGCACGGCCTTGGCGGCGGTGGACGCGATCTCGGGGTCGTCGGCGGTGTTGTGGATCTGATCGAGCAGGTCGATCACCTGCCTGCACCACCGCACGAAATCACCCGCCGACATCGTGGTGCCCTGGTCGCCACTGGCCAGCAACGCCTCGGCCAACGCGTCGCCGCGCGCCCATTTGTACACACCGGTGACGAATCCCAGATCGGGTTCGCGAGTCGGCGGCAGTTTGTGCCGCGACTCGTCGGAGCGCAGCTGCGACCACACGTCGATGGTGGCCGCGATCGCCCGGCGGATCGGATCGGTCGGGCCCGTCGGTGTCAGCAGTCCGGTTTCCTGCCGCGATTCGTAGACCAGTGTCGATACCACCGCGGCGAGCTCGGCCGGGCCCAGGCCGCGCCACAGCCCCTGACGCAGGGTCTCGGCGACCACCAGATCGCTTTCGGCATAGATCCGGGCCAGGCGCCTGCCGTCGGCGGTCACCTCACCGTGAGCGACGAACCCGCGGTCCTCGAGCAACCCGACAATCCGATCGAAGGTGCGTGCCAGCGAATTGGTCGTGGCGGCAACCTTCTGGCGCATCGTCTCGGTCTCGCGGGCCAGACGCGAATACCGCTCGCCGGTACGGCTGAGTTGCTCCCGATCGGGACGATCGTGGGCGGGGTGGGAACGCAGACTGCGCCGCAGCGTCGACAGCTGACGATCTTCGCCGCCGCGAACGCGATCGTGGCGCTTGCCCCGGCGCGGAGTCGAGATTCCGGTGCCGCGCAACGCCGAAGCCAAATCGCGGCGGATGCGCGCGGTTCGGTGATCGACCCGGCGCGGCAGATCCATGTGCCCGAGCGCTTCGGCGGGCTCCGGGAAATCGGCCGCCGACACCCGGCCCGCCCAGTGGTCCTCGGTCAGCACCAGCGGACGCGGATCGCCGGGCGTCTGGTCGGGTTCGAGGATCACCGCGAGCCCGGAACGTTTGCCCACCGGGATCGACACCACATCACCGCGCCGCAGACCGATCAGCGCTTTCACCGCGGCGCCGCGCCGGTCCGCCCGGCTCTGCTGCTGGATATCGCGCTCGCGCTGCTTGATCCGGTCTCGCAGCGACAGGTACTCCATGAAATCGCCGCCGACGCCGCCGAGCTGGCTTTCCAGCTTGCGCAGCGCGCCCTCGTTGCGTTCGATGCCGCGCACCAGCCCCACGACCGACCGGTCCGCCTGAAACTGGGCGAACGACCTTTCGAGCAGGGTCCGAGCTTCCTGGGCGCCCATCCGGTCGATCAGATTGATCGACATGTTGTAGCCGGGCCGGAACGAGCTGCGCAGCGGAAAAGTACGAGTGGAGGCGAGCCCGGCCACCGCACTGGTGTCGACCTCGGGCTGCCACAGCACCACCGCGTGGCCTTCGACGTCGATGCCGCGCCTACCCGCACGCCCGGTGAGCTGGGTGTATTCGCCGGGCGTCAGCTCGGCGTGGGTTTCGCCGTTGTACTTCACCAGCCGCTCGAGCACGACGGTGCGGGCGGGCATATTGATGCCGAGTGCCAAGGTCTCGGTGGCGAACACCGCCCGGACCATGCCATGAACGAACAGTTCCTCGACCGTATGCCGGAAGGCCGGCAGCATGCCGGCGTGATGGGCGGCCAGGCCGCGGTGCAGCGCGTCGCGCCACTCCCAGTAGCCGAGCACTTCCAGATCGTCCTTGGGCAGGTCGCCGGTGTGCTTGTCGATGATCGCGTCGATCTGTTCGGCGTCGCCGGGACGGCTCAGATCGAGCCGGGCGCGCAGGCACTGGGCCAGTGCGCCGTCACAGCCCGCGCGGCTGAAGATGAACGTGATCGCGGGCAGCAGGTTTTCCTCGTCGAGCCGCGCCAGCACCTCCGGTCGCGGCAGCGGACGGAAGTTGCCGCCGCGCCCGCCGCGCCCGCGTGGACCGCCGTAGCCGTGCATCCGGTCGGCGTTCTCGCGCTGGCGGATGAACCGCACGAGGTCTTCGTCGACCACGATCTTGCGATCGCTGGACTTGTTGTCGAACAGGTCGAACATCCGTTTGCCGACCATCACGTGCTGCCACAGCGGAACCGGCCTGGTCTCGTCGACCACCACCGTGGTGTCGCCGCGCACGGTTTCCATCCAGGCGCCGAACTCCTCGGCGTTGGACACCGTCGCCGACAGGCTCACCAGGCGCACGTCCGGGGACAGGTGCAGGATCACTTCCTCCCACACCGCGCCGCGGAACCGGTCGGCCAGGTAGTGCACCTCGTCCATCACGACGTAGGACAGCCCGTACAGCGAGTCCGAGGACGCGTAGAGCATGTTGCGCAGCACCTCGGTGGTCATCACGACCACCGGCGCACCGGGGTTGATCGACTGATCACCGGTGAGCAGCCCGACGCTGTCGCGGCCGTAGCGGGCGGTGAGATCGGCGAACTTCTGATTCGACAGGGCCTTGATCGGCGTGGTGTAGAAACACTTTCCGCCCGAAGCCAGCGCCATGTGCACGGCGAACTCGCCGACGATCGTCTTGCCCGCACCGGTGGGGGCGCACACGAGCACGCTGTGCCCGTCTTCCAAGGCCGCGCACGCGGTGCTCTGGAAAGGGTCCAGTTCGAAGGAGATCTCGCCGGCGAATTTCGCCAGTTCGCTGGGCAGCCCCGGAGTGTCGGTCACCCCTCAGAGCGTATCGGAGTAGTCCGACACCGGGCGCGCGGTTTTCTCCGGCTCGCCCATCGGATCGGCGGGCGTCACCGGTTCGGGCGTCTCCAGCGGTGAGGCCTGTTCGTCGTCGAGCGTGCCCCAGCCTTCCTTCGCCTGTCTGCGGGCCTTGCGCGCATCACTGAACCGCGAGAACTGCACGGCGAACTCGAACAGCACGGTCAGCGCGAGGGCCAGCGCCAGCATCGAGAACGGGTCCTGCGGTGTGACGATCGCGGCGAACACGAACAGGCCGAAGATCATGCCGCGCCGCCAGGCTTTCAACTTGGCGTACGGCAGCACTCCGACCAGATTGAGCCCGATGATGATCAACGGAGTCTCGAAGCTGACGCCGAAAATGATCAGCAACTGAACGATGAAACCGAAGTACTGATTACCGCTGAGCGCGGTGATCTGGACGTTGTCGCCGATGGTCAGCAGGAACGACAGCGCGTGCGAGACCACGATGTAGGCCAGTACCGCGCCCGTTACGAACAACACCGTGCCGGTCACCACAAAACCGACCGCGAGCTTGCGCTCCTTCGCGTACAGGCCCGGAGTGATGAACGCCCACAGCTGATAGAGCCAGAACGGCGTCGCGATCACTACACCGGCGGTGAAGCCGACCTTCAACCTGAGCATGAATTGGTCGAAGGGCCCGGTAGCGAGCAATCGGCACGCGCCGTCGGGGCTCAGGCTGGCCCGCGCCGATTCGGGTAGCGCGCAATAGGGACCGCGCAAGATCTCGCCGAGGCTCTCGAGCCCGAACAGCGTGTGCGCGTACCAGAAGAAGCCGAGCAGCGTGGCGACCGCGACAGCGGCCAGTGCCAGCAGCAGCCGGGTGCGCAATTCCTGCAGGTGCTCGACCAACGACATGGTGCCGTCGGGATTCGTCCTGCGCTTGGTGCGCCGGGGATCGAACGGGATGCGCATGGTGGGTGGTGGCCTCTAACCCTCGGTTCGGCGGATGCTCG
>JACIXH010000218.1 GCA_014360565.1 Nocardia sp. | reverse complement strand
TCCTCGGTCGGGATCGCGAAGTCGTGGCTGGCCACCACCATGAAGGTGCTGATCCACAGCGTGATCACGAATTGCAGACCCCAGGCCAGCAGGTCGCCCGCGATCGCGAAGGCGACGAACTCGGCCACCAGCAGAAACCGCATGCCGAACGAGCCGATGAAGTGCGGCAGCGCGCCACGCCAGCTGCCGTACATGTCCTTGATGCCCACCTTGCGGGTGAGCCGGCAGACGTCGAGCAGCCGAATGATCATGCCCGTCAACAGATGCCCGAACTTGTGCACCGTGTGCACCGGCACCCGATACAGGCGCGGGATCTGCATCATCATGGTGAAGACGTTCTTCTTGATGTCGACTTCACTCTGGGTGTGCGGGTGGTGCAGGAGCGCGTGGCCGTCGGCGGTGACGAACGACAATGCGACATAGTTCATGTCGAACGCGTTGACCGCGTATTTGTTCAAGCCCTTCTGCGCGCGATGGATCGCGTAGTGGCCGAAGCCCGCCAGCGAACTGCGCAGCAGCACCATCGCGATCACGAAGGCGGGCAACGGCATCCAGCTCGTGTCGTAGAGTCGCAGCGCCTGCACGGCGATGTAGGCGAAGATCAGCACGCCGACGACGATGTCGAACGCGCGGTCCATCCGCTTCAGCCGAGCGGCCAGCTCGGGCTCCTTCAGCCGGGCCTTCACCTGATGCAGCAGGTCGGACTTGTTGTCGAACTTGTACTTGGGGGTGTCGTCCCAGCTGTTGAAGCCGTCTTTGAACAGGAAGTCGGGGGCGTTGTTCTTCGGATGGATGTCCTCGGGCGTGGCAGCGCGATCGAGACTGTAACGCTCGATCATCCGCGCGATTTTTTCCGGATCACGGTGGTAGGAACCGATGATCGAGGTGATGTCGCGGTTTTTCGTGCGGCCGATGAAGAATTCACCGCCGGGATGCTTGGAGATCCACTCGCTCAGGTCGTAGGCTCTGCCGTTATAAACCCATACGTTGTTGACCGGAGGCCGGCCCCCCGGACCGGGCGGTGGCGGGAGCTCACGCTCCGCTTCATCAGGTCGATCATCGATCGTCATTAGTTCTTCCTCCGTGTCCGATCGGCGTCCGATGCGTGTTGCCTGCCGACCAGCGTCCCGACACGTATAGTCCTTGTGGCGCCTTGCATCTCGCTGAACATTCTCTTATTGGATGCGCATTCGTGCGTTCATGATTCGGTTACCGCGAGCGACACCCAGACGACACACCGGTCCGGGGCGGTGGAGGGCACGGCGTGCCAGACTCCACGGACCCCGGACCGGTGTGGGTTGATCCGGTATTACCGGCGAATATCAGCCGGCGGGCTTGACGATGTTGACCGGCTTGGCCCAGTTCGACAGGCCGACGGTGACCTCGCCCTGGTCCTTCTTCACCACGGCGCGAACGAGATTCGGGCCGTCGCCGGTGGACGCGGCATCCGAGGGCTTGGTCGAATCGGAGGCGGGCGGGGCGGTGTCCTGGATCCACACGGTGATCGGCATGGTGCCCGAGTTCTGGCCGATCCGCGGCACGATCGGATCGATCACGGCGGCGTCGATGGTGCCCGAGACCTTGACGGTGTTGATGCCGTCGATCACCTCGCGGCTCTCGGTCTTCGCGTTCTGGATATTGGCGATCACATTCGCGATGCCCTTGTCCTTGTCCAGGATGACGCCCGGATCGTAGACCTTCTCGGCCGGGCCCGCAGGCACGTAGCGGCCGCCGCTCTGGGTGTACAGAACCTTGTCCACCACCAGGAACTTGGCCTCGGTGAAGGACGCTTCGGGGGTGAGCTTGACCTTCGCCTCGCCCATCGCGGCACCCGAGCCCTGGGTCTCGTTGGTGACGTCGGCCGACACGGTTTCCACCGGCAGATCGGGCAGATTCTCGACGTCGATCGTCAGGTGCACAGTGTGCAGGGTCTGCGTGGTCTTCGCCGACTCCTTCACGATCTGCGCGCCATCGGGCAGCGCACCGGTGGGCGCCGGTCCCGCCGTGGTGGCCGAATCCTCGGTGGTGCAGCCGGTTACGAGGGCCGCGCAGACGGCCGCCACCGCGACGACCGAGGTGATGCCGGACCGCCGGGTGAACCGGCGGCGCGAGGTGGGGTTCGGTGTCATGTCGATCAAGTTTTCATCCCCTGGAGATGGTCGTATATCGGTATGAGGCAGCCGAAGACCATCGTTCATCTCGTGCTCCCCCGTCGGCGATAGTACCGGAGGAAGTCGATTTGCGAGTCCTGTCCCGCCACTGTCTTTTTCAGGTCTCAGCGACCAGCGATTCGACCTTGTTTTCCCAGTTCAGCCGATCGAGTGGCACCCGCCGTCGATGCTCGCCGACAGGTCCAAGCCGCGCTTCCTCCGGCGCCATGATCGATCAGGCCGGACCGAGGAAGGCCGATACCGCGTCACCGGTTTCGCGGGGCCGTTCCTGGTGCACGAGGTGCCCGGTACGAGGCAGATCGCGACGGACTATATCGGGTACCGCCGCCTCGAGGATCGCCGCGATGACCCGGAAGTCCTCGATGTCGTCGCATCCGGTGATCAGCAAGGTCGCAGCTCTCAGCTCGGTGAGCCGTTCCATGTGCGCGTTCGGAGGTGGTCGCTCGCGGTCGGCTTCGAGCCAGCTACCGCAGTTGTCGACGGCGATGGAGTTGCGCAGTGTCTGTGCAAGGCCGGGGTCGCGGCGAGCGGTCGCGAAAAGCGGATGGAGAAACCACAGGTGGCGGGCACGGTCGAGCTCCCCGGAACGGGCCGCTCGGGCGATTTCCTCCCACCTGCGCTGCCATGCCGGTGACCAATCCCAGTCGGCGAGGCCGGGACTGAGCAATACCAATCGGCCGACCCGACCGGGATGATCGAGAGCGAGGTCGATGGCGATGCGGCCACCCATGGAGACACCAATGATGTCGGCCCGATCGATGCCGAGCTCGTCGAGCACCGATACCAGGTCGTCGGCGTGGCGGAAGCCGGCGGTGGTCGAATCCTCGGATTCGCCACAACCACGCAGGTCGTATCGCACGCAGCGTCGGCCGGTGGCGAGCCGTGGCCACAATGCGTCCCACGTGGCGCGGATTCCGCCGGCCCCGGGTATCAGAATCAGCGGCGGCCCCTCACCCGCGATCTCGACCGCAATCCGGACGCCCGGCTCCACTGTGATCAATCGGCGGTCCCGCATTGCTCCATACCCGTCTTCGGTTGGATCGGGAAATGGCAAGCCACGAACTGGCCCGGCCGAACCTCGCGGATCTCGGGTTCCTCAGCGGCACACCGGTCTTGCGCCTGCGGACACCTGGTGCGAAATCGACAGCCTTGCGGTGGGGCCAGTGGCGACGGGACGTCTCCGACCAGCGCGGGCCCGGCGAAGCCCTTTTCCGGGTCGGTCAAGGGAACCGAGTCGAGCAGCGCCCTGGTGTACGGGTGGGCGGGAGCGTCGTAAACCGCGACCGCGTCACCGTATTCGCACACCTTGCCGAGGTACATGACCATCACATTGTCGCTGACCGTGCGGACGACGCCGAGGTCGTGCGCGATGAACACCACGGTGAGGTCGTATTCGGTCTTGAGCTCGGAGATCAGGTTCAGGATCTGCGCCTGAACCGAGACATCCAGCGCGGACACCGGTTCGTCGCAGATCAACAGCCGGGGGTTGAGCACTACCGCGCGCGCTATCGCGATCCGCTGGGCTTGGCCGCCGGAGAGCTGGCGAGGCAGCGCATCGGCGAACCGCTGGTCCGGCATCCCGACTCTGGCAAGCACTTCGGCCGCTCGCGACCGCCGGTCGTCGGCGCGCGCACCGGCGACAGCCAGGCCTTCGACCACGATATCTTTCACTCGCCTTCGCGGGTTCAGCGAAGCGACCGGATCCTGAAAGATCATCTGCATGTCCCGCCGGAGCTCGCGCATGCGCGCCCCGCGGGCCTCGTCGATCCGCTCACCGGCGAACGAGATCTGTCCGGAGGTCATGTCGTCGAGGCGAAGCACCGCGCGTCCGGTCGTGGACTTGCCGCATCCGGATTCACCGACGATGCCCAGGGTTTCACCGGGCAGAACATCGAAGCTGACCGACGATACCGCCTGAACCGTACCGCCGTCGGTCTCGAATTCCACCACGAGATCCCGCACGCTCAACAGCGCGGCATCGCCTCGCAGATGTGCTGTTCCGCTACCGGCCACCGAGATCACCCCCGGGTGCGGTCATCGCCGGCGCGGGATGCGGGTGTAGGCAGGCGACGCGGTGGTCGGTGGCGATCTCGGTCATCGCCGGTCCTGGATCGTCGCGACATTCGCCTGCGGCGTGGGAGCAGCGCGCGGCGAATCTGCATCCCGCCGGTGGCGCCGTGGGATCGGGCAGGGAGCCCGGGATCAACCGCAACGGCGTGAACCGCTCGTGGTCGATCGTCGGGGTGGCCTCCAGCAGCGCACGGGTGTAGTGGTGCCGAGGTGTTTCGAACACGCGGCGGGTCGCGCCGCTCTCCGCCAATCGGCCCGCGTACATCACCGCGACCCGATCGGTACGCCCCGCGACCACCGCGAGATCGTGGCTGATCAGCAAAAGCGACATCCCCCGGTTGCGCTGCACCCGGCGCAGCAGGTCGAGAATCTGGCGTTGGATCGTGACATCCAGCGCGGTGGTCGGTTCGTCGGCGATGAGCAGGTCGGGCTCGCACGCGAGCGCGATCGCGATCATGACGCGCTGGCGCATGCCGCCCGACATCTCGTGCGGGTAGTTGCGCAGCCGGCGCTCCGGGTCCGGCACCCCGACTTCACCCAGCAGCTCGAGCGCCCGGCCTCGAGCCTCGGATCGGCTGACTCCCAGGTGCTTTCGCATTCCCTCGGTGAGCTGACGCTCGATCCGTACCACCGGATTCAGCGAGCGGCCCGGGTCTTGGAAGACCATCGAGATCTGCTTGCCCCAGACGCCGAGCTTTTCCTTCTTGGACAGCGTCAAGATGTCGCGACCCTGGAACACCACCTCGCCCGAACACCCGGCGCGTGGCGGGAGCAGGCCCATGAGCGTCCGGGCCAGCACCGACTTCCCCGACCCGGATTCGCCTACGATCCCCAATGCCTCGGCAGGGTCGATACCGAAGGACACGTCATCCACCGCGCGCACCACGCCGCGCGGAGTCCCGATATATGTGTGTAGATTCCGCACTCGCAGTGCCGGTTTCGTAGTCATGGCAGGTTCTCCTCGCGTGGTCCGCTATTCGGCGATCCACAACTCCTCGGGCAATACCGATCCGGCCGTATACATCCGCAGTCCACCGACGTTCTTCCCGGTCGCGGCTGCCGCGACGGTCCGAATGGTGAAAACGGCGGGCACCAGCTCGTTCAACCGCTCCTGAACGGTGCGGTAGGCGGCTGTGCGCTTTTCGAGATTCGTGGAGGTGCGGCCCAGATCGAGAGCCGCATTCAGCTGCTCGTCGTTGATTCCCGACGTATTGCGTGCCGAGGCGCCATGGAACGCGGTCCACAACCGCGGATCGGGATCGGTGAAATGCGCGGTGCCGACCATCATGTCGAATCCGTACGTCTGCCGCAGCCGCAACAAGGTCACGATATCGACGATCTCGACATTCACTGTGACATTCTCGAAAGCGCTGAGCTGAGCCTGAATACTCTCTGCCAGAGTCCGGTTCTCCGACTGCTGAGTGGCGACGAAGGTGAACGACACCGGCTTACCCTCACCGGCCAGTTCGTCGAAGAGCCGTTGCGCGAGTTCGTGATCGGTCTCGTTCAACGTGAGGTCGCCCGCGTAATACGGCGAGGATTCGCGGAACAGTGAAGTGGCCGCCTCTCCCATCCCGTCCTGAAGGGCGAGGTCGAGGGTCTGCACGTCGATCGCGGCGGCGACCGCCCGGCGTGCGCGCACATCATCGAACGGTGCGCGCCTGGTGTTCAGCGTCAGGTGCTGTCCACCGTGCAGCGGCGACACCTGAGACGGATACCCTTGCTCTCGCAACCGCGTCTGCACGCCCATGCTGGAGTCGATGACCAGGTCGGCGCCTCCGCTGATCAAGGTGTTGTAGCGCTGGGAGGTATCCGGGTTCGTCTGCACCAGGATCCGGTCGAGATAGGGCTTGGGCGCATCCCAATAGGTCGGGTTCTTCACCAATTCGATGACGTCCTGCCTGGCCCACCGCTCCAGGACGAACGGTCCCGCACCGATCGGCTCGCCGTCGAACGCTTCCCGGCCCGCCGTCAGTGCCGCCGGCGAGGCGATCCAGTTCATCGACGTTTCCACGATCGCGTAGGCGAAATGCGGAATCGGCGAACGCATCGTGACCTCGAGGACGGTCGGTTCCACGACCTTGTTCGACGCGATCATCATCGCGTCCTCGACGTAGGGCGATCCGTTCGACGGTTCCTTCATCCGGTCCCAGTTGAATTTGACCGCGGCCGCGTCGAGCGGGGTGCCATCGGAGAATTGGAGATTCGGCCGCAGCCGCAGCTCGAAAGTAGTTCCCCCGTCCTGCGTGCTGAAGCTCTCCGCCATCATGAATGCGATGGCCTCCTGCTCCGGATCATCGATCATCAATGTCCCGTACAACGCGTTGCCGAGAACGGAATTGATCGCCCAGGAATTGCCCATGACGGCCGGGTCGAGGGTGCGCGGTTCGCTGGCTTGGATGATGCGCGCTGTCCCACCGGGAACCGGATCACCCTCCGGCCCCATAGTGGCCTGGTTGCCGCCACCACCGCAGGCAGCGACTACGAGTGCGGCACAGCAGGTGGCCAGCAAGCGATAGCGACGATTTTTTCGGAACACGTTATGGCCTCTCGAAGGACTTGCGGCAATCGGGGTCTGGACAAAGCTCTGAGTTGACGAAAGGGACAGCGCACATGCGAATTCCTCAGTCGCGCATCGTGCGGTCGAACCGGGCGCGCAGGTGATCACCCACCTGATTCAGCGAGAACACGGTGCAGAAGATGATCGCCGCGGGAACGAAAACCATGTGCGGCGCCGTGGCGATATTCTCCTTGCCATCGGAAATCATTCCGCCCCAACTGGGTGTGGGTGGCGGGATGCCGAGGCCGAGGAAACTCAACGACCCTTCGGCCACGATGAGCGCGGCCATGACGATCGGCAGATACGCGAGTAGCGGTGGCGCCACATTGGGCAGGATTTCCTTGATCATGATCCGCCCGTGCCCGGCGCCCATGTTCCGCGCCGCCACGACGAATTCTCGGACGGCCCACGCCAGTGTGTTCGCCCGGGCGAGCCGGATGAACGAAGGAATGATCAGAACCGAGAGACCGAGCAGAAGAGTGCGCAGACCTGGAGTGAGGACGGCGGTCAAGGCCATCAGCAGGATCAGCGGAGGGAAGGCCAGCATCGTGTCGCTCAGCAATCGGACCACCGAGTCCAGCCGTTTCCGGAAGTAGCCGCCCAGCAGTCCGATACACGAGCCGACGGCTGATCCGATGAGGCCGGCGATCGCACCGATCAGCAACGACACCTGAGCCCCGTGCACGCTCCGCGACAGCATCGACCGGCCCAGCCTGTCCGTGCCGAGCAGCAGGTCCAGCGAGCCGAACTGCGGAGGTTGCCGCGGACGGCCCACGGGGACCGAATACGAGGCGAGCGGAAGCAGATCCGCGAACGCCGCCAGCACAATCGTCGCGATCAGCCAGAAGTAGGAAATGTAGACGAGGATCGACCGTGACTTGCGCACCCGGGGAACGTCGGGCTTCGTCGTGATCGGCGGGTCCGTCCTCACCGCACGTGGCTTTTCGGCCAGTGTCATGCCGGGGCCGCCTTCCTGACCCGAGGGTCGATGAGTTCGTAACTCACGTCGACCGTGATGTTGACGGCGACGTAGACGACCGCGATGACGACCACGATCCCCTGCACGGTGATGAGGTCCCGGGAAACGATCGAGGATGCGAGCAATTGCCCGAGTCCTGGGAGCGAGAACAGCGATTCGACGATCACCGTGCCGCCGATCAACCGTCCGAGGTTGATACCGGCGAGTGTGATCAGCGAGAACGACGACGGGCGCAGCGCATGGCGCAACATCACGTACCACTCGCTCATGCCTTTGGCCCTGGCCGCGCCGACGAAATCCTCACGTAGCGTGGAAATCAGATCGGTCCGCAGCAGCCGGTGGAACGCCGCGATCTCCATCAACGACATCGCGATGGCGGGCAGCAGGGCGGCGCGCAGGTTATCGCCGAGCCCGTCACCGATTCGGTTCCACCCCGTCACCGGAAACCAGCCGAGCTCGACCGCGCAGAAGTAGATGAGCACCGGCCCGGCGACGAAAGCGGGAATCGAGAGAAGCACCGACGAGAACGCCGTGATTCCGCGGTCGGCCATCGTTCCGGCCCGCGCCGCCGACACGACCGCGAGCAGCACCGCGACGACGAGTGCGATGACCAGTGCCATGCCTGCCAATTGCAGTGTCACCGGCAGTCTTTCGCCGATCGCCGCCGTCACCGACTGCCCCGACAGTGGCGATGTGCCCAGATCTCCCTGGACGGCATTGCCGACCCAGGACACGTACTGCGCCCACCACGGCCGGTCGAGTCCGAGTTCGCGGTTCAACGCGGCCACCGCTTCCGGCGTCGCGGCCTCACCGAGGATTACCTGCGCCACCGAGCCCGGAGCGAAGCTCAGCAACGCTACGACGGCCATGGTCACCAGAAGCACCACGAGAACACCTCGGCCGACGCGCCTGACGACTGAGTTCGTCATCCCATCTCACCTCCCAGATACACCCGACCGCTCTGCACGAGTTCTGCCTGCCGGTCGCAGTGTTGGCTTGTAGCTGTGTGGCGAGCTGCCGAAAGCTCGGGCGAGCGAACGGCTTCCGAGTGACTCCAACCACGTGGGGAGAACTATATTCTCGTTCTTCGATCCTATTGCTGGAATTGAAAAAGAATCTTATTTCCGCAGGCAGATAGCCTGATGTACGCCCAATTCGGCCGCAGTACCGATGATGACACCGATCGAGGGTCGCAATATTCTCCCGCGACAAGAACTATGTTCTACTCTAGATCAGAGTCAGGCTCTACTTCCAGAGTTCGCCGGAGGGCAACCCGGCTCTCGTCCCCGCGTCACCTCAGCGGTTCGGCGGTTCGGCGGTTCGCATCCGCCCGAACTGTGCCGGGCACATTGGAGCTCAACTATGCGCACTATCCCCCCTGAACTGGTCGAACGATACGAACGTGAGGGGTGGTGGACCCGCGACACCATCTCGGATCTGCTCGCTCGCGGAGTGGAAGCCGCGCCGGACAACCACTTTCGGGTGCATTCGACCACCCGGCCCTGGTCGGGCACGATCGGCGAGGTGGAACGGGTCGCCCGGCGGCTGGCAGGCGGACTCCGCGCGCGCGGTGTCGGTGCCGGCGATGTGGTGGCCTTCCAGCTGCCCAACTGGGTGGAGGCCGCGGCCACCTTCTGGGCGGCGTCGTTCCTCGGCGCCGTGGTCGTCCCGATCGTGCACATCTACGGCCGCAGGGAAGTCGGCCACATACTCGAGGCCGTCCGTCCGCAGGTGTTCATCACGGCCGAGCGGTTCGGCAAGCTGACCTACGACCCCGCGGTCTACGCGGGGGTGCCGATCGTCGGCGTCGTCGGCGGCCACGAGAACAGCCACGATTTCCAGACCCTGCTGGCCGACGAGCCCTGGGACGGCATGGCGACGGTCGATCCCGCCGCCACCGCGCTGATCGCCTTCACCTCCGGCACCACCAGCGCGCCGAAAGGCGTTGTCCACACACACCAGACCCTGGTGTGCGAGACGCGCCAGCTGGCCGCACGCCGTCCCCCCGATCAGGCGGCCCAGCTGATCGCCGCACCGGTCGGTCATTTCATCGGCATGCTCAACGCCTTCCTGGTTCCGGTCTTGAACGCCATCGCCATCGACATGGTGGACGCCTGGAACCCGGACCACATCCTCGATCTGATGACCACCCACGACGTCACCTTCGGTGGCGGAGTGCCGTACTACCTGACCAGCCTGGTCGACCACCCCAAGTTCACGCCCGACCATCTGTCGCTGATGAAGTACGCAGGCATGGGCGGCGCTCCGGTGCCGGTCGCCGTCACCGAGCGGCTCACCGCACTGGGCATCGTGGTCGCCCGCTCCTATGGCAGCACCGAGCATCCGTCGATCACCGCCTCCGCGTTCACCGGGCCCAGCGCCAAGCGCCTCTACACCGACGGCGCGCCCCAGCCCGGGGTGGAAGTCCGCGTCACCGCCGAGGGCGAAATCCTCAGTCGCGGGCCGGATCTGTGCCTCGGTTACACCGACGAGGCCCTCACGGCCGCCACCTTCGACGAGGACGGCTGGTATCACACCGGCGACGTCGGCCTACTCGACGCCGACGGCTACCTCACGATCACAGACCGCACCGCGGACCTCATCATCCGTGGCGGCGAGAATGTCAGCGCTCTCGAGGTGGAGGACATCCTGATCGGCATCGCCGGCGTGGCCGAAAGTGTCGCACTCGCCGCGCCCGATTCCAGGCTCGGCGAACACGTCGCCGCCGTACTTCGCATGGATGGCGACGCCGCCTCCCCCACACTCGAGGATGTGCGCGCACACTTCGCCGAGGCCGGACTCGCCAAACAGAAATGGCCCGAGGAGCTCCACCTGGTGGTCGAGTTCCCCCGGACCGCCAGCGGCAAGGTGCAGAAGTACCTGCTGCGCCGGCAGCTGTGGCCGGACTGACGTTGCGGACCGCACCGGTTGTCCAGGCGAAAGTCCACCAGGACAACCGGTTCGGCGCGGTGCGGGCCAGGCCGG
>JACIXH010000217.1 GCA_014360565.1 Nocardia sp. | reverse complement strand
TCGAGACGGAGCCCCGTCATTTCGCAATCCATCCAGACCAATAGTTTGTCGGACACCGCGCCACCCTAGCGGGGTAGGCGCGAACCGGGACGGCAGGTGTGTCGTGTGGGCGAGGCGGACCGGGTTTGCCGACGACATCGGCGGATGTTCGCCACCCAGGTGACCGGCCCGGATACAGTTTGCCTGGAATTGTCCGCAGACGTTTCGAGCTTTTCTTGCGTACGTGCCAGTGAGCAGACGGAGGACGCGCGAATGACCACCCCACAGGAGAAGGCGGCAGCGGCACGCAAGGCCGCCGAAGACGCGGCGCGGGTTGCCGCCGAGGCCATGGCAGCCGCGGAGGCCGCCGAACAGGAGGCTGCGGCAGCGAGCACGGAATCGGCGGCCACCAACGGCGAACCGGGCGCGGGCGCCGAGGAATCAGCCCCGAGCGACACGCGATCCGCCGCCGATTCGGCGTCCGACGTCGCGGCCGGATCGGGTGCTGAAATCGCCGCTGGCTACGCGTTCGCCGGGCCTGCGCTGGAACTCGGCTCGGTGATGGTCGACGGTGTGGCCGATCCCGCTGCGCGCGTGCGTATTCCGTTGCGGATGATGAACCGGCACGGACTCGTCGCCGGCGCTACCGGCACCGGTAAGACCAAGACCCTGCAGGGCATCGCCGAACATCTGTCCCGGGCGGGCGTTCCCGTGGTGATGGCCGACGTCAAGGGGGACCTGTCGGGGCTGAGCGAGGTGGGCGCCGACACCGAGAAGATCAGGACGCGCGCCACGGAGACCGGCGCGACCGACTGGGCGCCCAGCTCGTTCCCCACCGAATTCGTCTCGCTCGGCACCGGCGGCATCGGGGTGCCGATCCGGGCGACGATCAGCTCGTTCGGCCCGATCCTGCTGAGCAAGGTGCTCGGCCTCAACGACACCCAGGAGTCGACGCTCGGCCTGATCTTCCACTGGGCCGATCAGCGCGGACTCGCCCTGCTGGATCTGAAGGATCTGCGCGCGGTGATCACCCACCTGACCAGTCCCGAGGGTAAGGAAGACCTCAAGGGCATCGGTGGCGTCTCCTCGCAGACAGCCGGGGTGATCTTGCGGTCGCTGGTGAACCTGGAAGCCGAGGGTGGCGACACGTTCTTCGGCGAACCCGAACTCGATCCGGCCGATCTGCTGCGCACCGCCGGCGGACTCGGCGTGATCACCCTGTTCGAGCTCGGTCAGCAGGCCGCGCGCCCGGCGTTGTTCTCCACCTTCCTGATGTGGGTGCTGGCCGACCTGTTCCAGACCCTGCCGGAAGTGGGTGACATCGACAAACCCAAGCTGGTGTTCATCTTCGATGAGGCGCACCTGCTGTTCGCCGACGCGTCCAAAGCGTTTTTGCAGCAGGTCGAGCAGACTGTGAAGCTGATCCGCTCGAAAGGTGTCGGTGTGTTCTTCTGCACCCAGTTGCCCACCGACATCCCCAACCCGGTGCTCTCCCAGCTGGGCGCCCGCGTGCAGCACGCCTTGCGCGCGTTCACTCCCGATGATCAGAAGGCGCTGTCGAAAACGGTGCGCACGTACCCGAAGTCGGCGGTGTACGACCTGGAAGAGGCGCTGACCTCGCTCGGCACCGGCGAGGCGATTGTCACGGTGCTCTCCGAAACCGGTGCGCCGACGCCGGTCGCCTGGACCAAGATCGCGCCGCCGCGCTCGCTGATGGACACCATCGGCGAGGAGGGGATCAAGGCCAAGGCGCTCTCGAGCGGGTTGCAGGGTAAGTACGGGCCGAGCATCGACCGGGAATCGGCCTACGAGATGCTGCTGGCCAGTGTGGCGGCGGCCGCACCGGCGCCGGAAGCCGCTCCCGCACCGGGGCATTCGCAGCAGGCCGACGACTCGGCGGCCGACCGGATCATGAAGAATCCGGCGGTGAAGAGTTTTCTGCGTTCGGCGGCGAGCGCGGCCGGGCGCGAGATCAGCCGCAGCATTTTCGGCACCCGGCGGCGGAGATGAGATCAGGCCGGGCGAACACTCGCCGGGCCATCGGTCGAAATCCGTGCCGAACCGGGTCGACGTGCGGTCAGTTGCCCAGCTTCTTGTAGAACGCGCCGGCGACCGGGGCCGTGAACGCGCGCGGGCCATAGTTACCGGCCACGCTCATGCCCTTGCTGATCAGGCCGGGGACGATGCGCATCTTGTTGCGTGCCAGCGCGTCGATGGAGACCTTGGCGGTGTATTCCGAGGACACCCAGAGGAAGTCCGGGACCATCTTGTCGACGATCGACTGCTCTTCGGGGGCAGGGGTTTCGGTGCGGACGGGCCCGGGAGCCAGCAGGGTGACGTTGACTCCGCTGCCCTTGAGCTCGCCGCGCAGCGACTCCGAGAAGGTGTTGGCGAACGCTTTCGATGCCGCGTAGGTCGCGTTGTTCGGGATCGGCATGTTGCCGGCGGCCGAACCACTGATCAGGATGCCGCCCGCCTTGCGCTCGATCATGCCGGGCAGCACGGCCAGCGTCAGGTCGTGCACGGCGGTGGCGTTGAGTTCCATCTGCATGCGCTCGTAGGCGAAGTCGAGCTCGGCGACCGGGCCGAACGTCGCCACGCCCGCGTTGTTGCACAGCACAGCGATGTCGCGGACCGCGAGTTCGTCGACGAGGCCGGCTCGCTGGGTGCGATCGGCCAGGTCGACCGGGCGGACCTCGGCGGTGATGCCGTGCGCAAGGGTCAATCGCTGCGCCAGCTCGGTGAGGATCTCACCGCGGCGCGCGACCAGGATCAGCGAATAGCCGCGCCCGGCGAGTTCGGCCGCCAGCGCGGTACCGATGCCGGAGGACGCGCCGGTGACGACGGCGCGATTGTCTGCAGTGGGGGAGGGCAAGCTCACGAGGGGAGCTTAGGGGATCGGTGCCTGCGGTGCGGTGCGCGCGTCGACGGGTGGTGCTGATCCACGGCAACAGCGGACGGCAATAGCATCAGAAGCGTGATGGCTACCGACTCGTCCCGGCCTCGCACCGAGCGGGAGGCGCCGTCGGCGCTCGACACCGCGCCTGCGCGCACTGTCGGATTCGCGGATGGCTGACGCGCAGGTTTTCGGGATGGGTGACGAGCCGCTGGCCGCCCCGACCTGGCCCACGCTGACCGAGGACGAGATCGCGCGCGCGCTCGCCGCGACGTGGGGTGGGTCGCCTGCCGCGATCGAATGGCGTGGAATGCGGCCACTGTCGTCGACGGCCGGGGTGCGGCTGACGAGCGGGGAGCAATTCGTCGTCAAGCGGATGCCGGTGGCCTTGCGGGACACGGTGGCGCTGGGTGAGGAGCATCGGTTCATGGCGCATCTGCGGGACCGGCGCATTCCGGTGCCCGAAGTGCGGGCCATCGGTGCATCTCGCTCACGGCGTCACCTACCGAGATCCGGCGAGCCGATCGCGCCCGGCACAGAGGCTACGTCCGGGCCCCGAGCATCTTCCCGCGCGCAGGGCGACGACGAAACAGTCGACAGCGCAGCGGACCGGTTCGTCTACGAGGTTCATCGCGCCGGTTCGGGTTCGGACCGCTACCGCGCCGACTTCTCCTGGTCGCCCTATCGCGATCTCGGCGATGCGATGGCCGCGGGGGCGACGCTGGGCCGATTACACGTCGCAGCAGCGGGGTTCGATGCGCCCGCTCGCCCGGCTCGGCCACTGCTGGCGAGCCTGCACGGCGATGCGGTGGGGGCGTTCGAGTGGCACATCGCCCGCCGCCCGGCTGTGGCACGGTTCCTGGGAAACAGGGACTGGCGCGCGGAAGTTCGCGACTGGCGGGCGGATCTCACCGGCGTCGTGCCGCTGTGGACGCAGGGGGATTGGCACGGGACCAACCTGCTCTGGAACCACCACGAGGTGAGCGCGGTGATCGATTTCGGGTTGGCGGACCGCACGACAGCCGTTTTCGACCTCGCCACTGCCATCGAACGCACCGCGGTCGACTGGGTTTCGCTGCGCGAAGGCGGACCCGCGCATGTCCGCGCCGACCAGATCACCGCCCTGATCCAGGGATATCAATCAACCCGACCCCTGTCGCAGGCGGAACGCACTCTGCTCCCTGACCTGCTCCCGCTGGTCCACATCGGCTACGAGCTCTCCGAAATCGACTATTTCCTCACCATCGCCCAGGACCTGCGCAATGCCGAAATCGCCTATGAAGATTGGCTTCTCGGTCATCTGCGCTGGTATGACACCGCCGACGGGCGCGATATGCGTGCCTTGATTCGCGAGGTGGCCGCGCGCTGAGCGCGCATCAGCGTGCACGGCACGGCCGTCGGTGCCAACGACGAAGCACCGCCCCGCGCCGGATGCGAGTTCGGCGCGGGGCGGTGCGGGCGGTCGTCCGTCGCGTCGGACGACCGGGTCGGAGGGGTTACAGGCGGGCAGCCAGGCGGGTGCCCTGGTTGATCGCGCGCTTGGCGTCGAGCTCGGCGGCCAGGTCGGCGCCGCCGATGAGGTGCAGGTCGACACCCGCGGCGCGCAGCGGCTCTTCGAGTTCGCGCACCGATTCCTGTCCGGCACAGACGATCACGTTGTCGACTTCGATCACGCGCGGGTTCTCGTGCTTGTCGCCGAAGCTGATGTGCAGCCCGGCATCGTCGATCCGGTCGTAGTTCACGCCGCCGATCTGCTCGACGCCCTTGGCCTTGAGGGCCGCGCGGTGCACCCAGCCGGAGGTCTTGCCGAGGTCCTTGCCGAACGGCGTCGACTTGCGTTGCAGCAGCACGACATCGCGGGCGGCGGGGGAGGGCTTGGGCTTGCCGAGCTGGCCGGGGACCTGTTCGTTCTCGGCATCGACCCCCCACTCCTGTTTCCACTCGTCGAGCTTGAGCGTGGGATGCCCTTCGACAGTGAGATATTCGCTCACGTCGTAGCCGATGCCGCCCGCGCCGATCACCGCGACCTTCTTGCCGACCGGCTTCTCCTGCTTCACCAGTTCGGCGTACGAGAGCACCATCGGGTGGTCGATGCCGGGGATGTTGGGGATGCGTGGGCGCACACCGGTCGCCAGGATCACCGAGTCGTAGGCGCCTGCGATCAATTCCTCGGCGGTGACCCGCTTTTCGAGATGCAGCCGCACGCCGGTGAGCTCGATCTTGCGGCGGAAATAGCGGATCGACTCGTCGAACTCCTCCTTGCCGGGAATGCGGCGGGCGATGTCGAACTGGCCGCCGATCTTGTCGTCGGACTCGAAGAGGTCGACGTGATGGCCGCGTTCGGCCAGGCTCACCGCGGCCGACAGTCCGGCCGGACCCGCGCCGACGACGGCGACCCGCTTGGCACGCCGGGTCGGCAGCAGATTCAGGGTGGTCTCGCTGCCGGCACGCGGGTTGACCAGACACGACACCTTCTTGTTGCCGAAGGCGTGGTCGAGGCAGGCTTGGTTGCAGGCGATGCAGGTGTTGATTTCGTCCGCCCGGTCCTGCTCGGCCTTGTTGGCCCATTCGGCGTCGGCCAGCAGCGGACGGGCCATGGAGATCAGCGCCGCGTCGCCGCGGGTCAGGATCTCCTCGGCGACCTCGGGCATATTGATCCGGTTCGAAGCACAGACCGGGATGCTCACCTTGCGGGCGATCTTGGCGGTGAACTCCACGAACGCCGCACGCGGCACCGAGGTCACGATGGTGGGCACCCGCGCCTCGTGCCAGCCGATGTCGGTATTGAGGATGTCGACGCCGACGGCTTCCAATTCTTGTGCCAAAGCGACGATTTCGTCGAAGGTCTGCCCCTTCTCGACGAGTTCGGCCATCGACAACCGGAACACGATGATGAAGCTGGGGCCCACTGCGGCACGGATGCGCCGGGCGATCTCGACAGGCAGCCTGCGCCGGTTCTCCGGTGTGCCGCCCCACTTGTCGGTGCGCTTGTTCACCCGCGGCGCCAGGAACTGGTTGAGGAAATAGCCCTCACCGCCCATGATCTCGCAGCCGTCGTACCCGGCGAACTCGGCCAGGCTCGCGCAGCGCGCGTAATCGTCGATGGTGCGCTCGACGCCCTTCGACGACAGCGCCCGCGGCTTGAACGGATTGATCGCCGACTTGATCGCCGATGCCGAAACGCTGGTCGGCATATAGGAATAACGCCCCGCGTGCAGAATCTGAATGGCGATCTTGCCGCCCTCGGCATGCACCGCCTTGGTGATCGTGCGGTGCCGGTAGGCCTCGGTCTTGTTGGTGAGCTTGCCGCCGAACGGCAACAGCCAACCGGTTCGGTTGGGCGCGTAACCGCCGGTGATGATCAGGCCGACGCCGCCGCGCGCCCGTTCGGCGAAGTAGGCGGCCAGCTTGTTGGTGTCCCAGGCGCGGTCTTCCAGGCCGGTGTGCATGGAGCCCATGACCACGCGATTGCGCAGGGTGGTGTGGCCGAGGTCGAGTGGCTCGAACAAGTGGGGATAGGCAGTCATGGGCGATGTTCACCTTTTCGCGGTCGCAGGGCCTGCAGTACTTCGTCGCACCATTCGAGGTAGCCGGACTCCGCGCGGATACCCGCGCGCAGGACCAGATACTGGTGCAGAGCGGTGCCGGAGAGCTGGTCCGGCGCCGGGAAGAATTTCTTTTCGCTGAGGCGGTACTCGTCGAGGCGCTGGGCGTGCTGGGCGCGATGGCGCGCTACCTCGGCGCACACCGCGTCGATATCGCCGTACGCGGCGGCTCGGATCTTCACGCCCAGTTCGTCGCGGGCGGGGGTGGCGTCGGTGGGTTCGGCGAGCCAACGGGCTATCTCGGCCTGACCGGCCGGGGCCACCGAGTACACCTTCTTGTCGGGTTTGCCCTGCTGGTTCACCGATTCGACGGTGACCCAGCCGGAGGATTCCATGCGCTTGAGAACCCGGTAGATCTGCTGATGGGTGGCACTCCAGAAGTAGCCGATCGACTTGTCGAATCGGCGCGCGAGCTCGTACCCCGAGCCGGCCCGCTCGGTGAGCGAGACGAGTAGCGCGTGTTCCAGTGCCATCGGACGAGAGTATCCGGAACACTCGGTACTATGCAACCAGGTTCATATGAATTGACGGCGTGTGTGGAGGATCGCCATTACGCTTCGGCTCATGACCGAGGTGAACGCGTCGGAGACCGTCGGCGAGGCGGCCGGGCGCGCGCAGGTAGTGGCGTGGGGATTGTGGGACTGGGGGTCCTCGGCATTCCAGGCTGTGACGCTCACCTTCGTGTTCTCGGTGTATCTCACCGACACGGTGGGCAAGGATCTGCCGGGGACGACCCCGGCGAGTGCGTGGCTGGGTTGGGCATTGGCGGGCGCCGGACTGGTCGTCGCGCTGACGGCGCCGGTCTGCGGGCAGTACTTCGACGCGGTCGGCTCACGTAAACGGGCCTTGGCGACATTGACCGCGCTGACGGTCGGCGCGATGTCGCTGATGTTCTTCGTGCGCGACGACTACCACGATCTGTGGCTCGGCCTGGCGCTGCTCGCTTTCGCCTCCGCCACCTTCGAGCTCGCCGGCGTGCCCTACAACGCGATGATGCGCCAGGTGTCGACCCCGGCCACCGTCGGCCGGGTGTCCGGATTCGGCTGGGCGATGGGGTATTTCGGCGGCATCGTGCTGCTGTTGCTCTGCTACGTGGGATTCCTCGCCGGTGACGGAGACACCCGCGGCGTGCTCGCGATGCCCACCGATCAGGGACTCAATGTCCGGCTCGTCATCGTGCTGGCGGCGGTGTGGTTCACGGTGTTCGCGCTGCCGGTGCTGTTCGCGGTGCCCGAGCTGCCGCGCACCGGCGCCGACCCCGGCGCGGCGAAGGTCGGCTTCCTCGGTTCCTATCGGGTGCTCTGGCGCGACGTGCGGGAGCTGTGGGGACAGGACCGCCACACGGTGTACTTCCTGCTGGCCAGCGCGGTGTTCCGGGACGGTCTGGCCGGAGTCTTCACTTTCGGCGGGGTGCTCGCGGTCACGGTGTACGGATTCGCCGCCGCCGACGTGCTGCTGTTCGGGATCGCCGCCAATGTCGTCGCCGGGGCGGCCGCGATCGTGGCGGGCCGGTTCGACGACCGGATCGGGCCGAAACGGGTGATCGTGGGGTCGCTGGTCGGGATGCTCGCGTGCGGGCTCGCGCTGTTGCTGGTGTCGGGATCGGCGATGTTCTGGATCTTCGGCCTCGCGCTCACCGTGTTCGTCGGTCCCGCGCAGGCCTCGGCCCGTTCGTTCCTGGCCCGCCTGGCACCGCCGGGACGGGAAGGTCAGTTGTTCGGCCTGTACACCACGACCGGCCGGGCCGTGTCATTCCTCGCGCCCGCCCTGTTCGGCGTATTCGTCTCTGTCTTCCACAGCGACCGCGCGGGTATCGCCGGACTTCTCGTCGTCCTGGCCGCCGGTCTGCTGGTACTGCTGCCGGTCCGCGCACCGTCGCGCGCCGAGTGAACAGCGTTGTGCGGTATCACTGAAACCGACGTCGCCATTCGGTGTGAACACCTGTGCTCCGAATTACATCCGGGCAACTAACCTCGTAAGGGCATAGACAACCCGCCGGGTACGTCCAGAGTTCGGCGACACGTCACCGGGCGGCCCGGCTCGATCCGCGCCGCCTCGACCGGCTCACGCCTCGGGGAGGCGGGTGGGCTCCCAGCCCGCGATGCCCAACGCGATCAGGCGCATCTGCATCACGGTGCGCTCCACGATCGCCGATTCCTCACGGGGGGTGGACGCGACGAACGCCGCGATACCGTCGGTGACAGTGGTGACCAGGAGATCCGCGGCGATCTCCAGCTCGGTGGTGCTCCACGAATCCAGTGCGCGCAGCCGGGACAGATCGGCGACGATCTCGCGCACGATCAACTGCATCTCCATCGCGATCGCCTGACGCAGTGGAGCAGGCCCACCATGACGCTCGCGAATGAGAAAGCCGAACAGGGCGCGTTTGCCGCGCACCTGCTCGAAGACGAAGCGGACCGTATCGGCCAGATGCGCGTCGGGCTTGCGCCTGACCTCGCGCAACGCCAAGCGCAGTGCGGTGACGCCCTCGTCGACGATGGTCGCGCCGAGGTCGTCGAGCGAGGCGAAGTGGCGGTAGAAGGCGGTCGGCACGATGCCGGCCGACCGGGCGATCTCCCGCAGGCTCAATGCCGCGAAACCGCGCTCCGAGGCCAAGGTCAACGTGCCGTCGAGGAGGGCTGCCCGAGTGTTGGCTTTGCGCTCGTTACGGGTTCCCGCCTGCTCAGTCACATCGGTGAGCATACATCCGTTCACCATAGCGGCCTTCGTCATTATGTTGTCCGCCTCACATTATTGCCGGTTGACAGTGGCCCGGGGTCATCGGGCACACTAGTGAGTGTACAGACGTGCACTGAAATTTGAAGCGCATGTCGAAGGACTTCGCCGGTACTTCGCGATAAGGGGCAACACGACATGGTGGGACTGATCGATCTGGTGCAGACGTTGACGACGCCGCACCCGCTGGACCGGTACCTGGAGCTCGTCCGCCCTGGACTCACCGCGCGGGAGTTGCGTGCCGAGGTCACCCACGTATCGCACGCCGTGCCCGGCTCGGTGACGCTCACACTGCGTACCTCGCGGCAGTGGCGTGGCCACGCCGCCGGCCAGTACGTGCAGATCGGTGTCTCGATCAACGGTGTGCGCCACACCCGGTGCTACTCGCCGATCGACCCGGAGAGCAGTGGCGAGCGCTACCTACAGCTCACCGTCAAGGCGCACCCGGGCGGGCTGGTGTCGAACTATCTGCACGCCAACGCGAAGCCGGGCATGGTCGTCGACCTGGCGCCCGCGTCCGGGGTGTTCCACCTGCCCGAGCAGCGGCCGGACAAGGTGCTGCTGGTCAGCGGCGGCAGTGGCATCACGCCGGTACTGTCGATGTTGCGGACCCTCGACGCCGAGGGATACACCGGGCAGGTCACCTTCCTGCACTACGCCCGTCAGCCCGAGATGGTGCCGCACCGTGCGGAGCTGTCCTCGATCGCGCAGCGGCGCGCGAACTTCCGTATCGAATACCGCTACCCGGTCGAACCGGGCACGGTGATCGACGGCGAAACCTCCACCGGCAGTGGGTTCTTCGACTACGACGAGCTCGAGCGGGTCGCCCCCTGGTTCGCCGACGCGCAGACCTTCGTGTGCGGGCCGCCGCCGTTGATGCGCGCGGTGCACACGATCTTCGAGGCCGAGGGTCTCCAAGATCGGGTGCTCAGCGAGGAATTCACCCTCACGACGATCCCTACGGACCCGTCCGAGGCCACCGGCACCGTCACCTTCTCCGACAGCGACGTCGCCGCCGACAACACCGGAGCAACGCTGCTCGAGCAGGCCGAGGCATCGGGCCTGACCCCCGAATACGGCTGCCGGATGGGGATCTGCTTCTCCTGCACGGCAACCAAGGTCTCCGGCTGCACCCGCAACATCCGTACCGGCGAACTCGACGCCGAGCCCGACAAGCAGATCCAGGTCTGCATCAACACCGCTGTCGGCGACGTCGACATCGCACTCTGATCGACACCCAGATACCACAAGGGGAGATATAGCCATGACGATCCTCACCGAAGGCAAAGACGGCCCGGTCATCCTCAGCCCGGAGCAGGTCGAAGAGCTGGGCGCCGCGCTCGACGCGATCCGCGCCCGCGTCGTCGACGACCTCGGCGAACGCGACCGCGACTACATCTACAACATCATCAAGACCCAGCGTGGCTTCGAGATCGCCGGCCGCGGCCTGATGTACCTCGGCTTCCTGCCGCCGTTCTGGCTGGCCGGTGTCGCCGCGCTCGGTGTGTCGAAGATCCTCGACAACATGGAGATCGGCCACAACGTCATGCACGGCCAGTACGACTGGATGCGTGAGCGCGGCATCAACTCCCGCGAATTCGACTGGGACACGGTG
>JACIXH010000216.1 GCA_014360565.1 Nocardia sp. | reverse complement strand
CCCGGCCGCCATCCCCGACGCCGTCTGGGTCCACGCCGACGCCTGCGAGCTGTCGCTGTTGGAGAACGCCGACCTCGAGACCTACGAGGTGGTGATCGCCGCCACCGGCGACGACAAGACGAATCTGGTGCACGCGCTGCTGGCCAAGACCGAGTTCGGGGTGCGACGGGTGGTCGCGCGGGTCAACGATCCGCGCAACGAATGGCTGTTCGACGAGTCGTGGGGCGTGGATGTCGCCGTGTCGACGCCGCGGCTGCTCGCCTCGCTCGTCGAGGAAGCCGTGTCGGTGGGTGATCTGGTGCGGCTGATGACGCTGCGTCAGGGGCAGGCCAACCTGGTCGAGATCACCCTGCCCTCCGATACCCAGCTCGCGGGCAAGCCGGTGCGCACACTGTCGATGCCGCGCGATACCGCGCTGGTGACGATCCTGCGCGGTGGCCGGGTGATCGTGCCCCAACCCGACGATCCGTTCGAAGGCGACGACGAACTGCTGTTCGTCACCTCGGTGGAGGCCGAAGAGGATCTGCGGCTGACCCTGGCCACCCACGGCGTGCGACCGTAAAGCTCTTACGCCACTTTCAGTTGCGCGCGCAGCTTGTTGAGCGCACGGTGCTGCATCACCCGGACCACGCCGGGGCTGGTTCCGATGGCCTCGGCGGTCTGCGCCGCGCTCCAGCCGAGCACGATCCGCATCACCAGCACCTCGCGGTGATTCGGCGCGAGCACCTTCATCAGTTCGAGCGTGGCGGCGCGGCGTTCGAAAGCCAGCACCCATTCCTCCGGGCCCGCCGACGGGCTCGCGCTGTCGGGCAGGTCAGCGGTCGGGTAGGCGGTGTGCTTGCCGCGGCGGAAGGCATCGGAGACCTTGTTCGCGGCGATGCCGTAGACGAAGGCCAAAAACGACTTGCCCTGATCGCGGTAGCGCGGGATCGCGCTCACCGTGGCGATCAGGACTTCCTGGGTGACATCGTCGGCGGTGACGGTGAGGTGGCCGGTGGCGCCCATCCGGGCCGCGCAGTACCGGCGGACCAGCGGATGGACCAAGCGCACGATCTCGGCGACGGCGTCACGATCACCGCGAGCCGCCGGGCCGATGAGCGCGTCGAGCTCGGCGCCGATGCGCTTGCTCTCCGACAGCACGGGCGCCGGGGCCTTGGCGGTGCCGCGTCGGGTAGCGGCGGCCGGTCGCTCGTCACGGTGCTCGGTTGCCATCATGGTCGCCGTTCCTCTCACGATCATCGCGTGTTTTTCGGTACGCATTGATCGTGCGACGAACGGGGTCGGGCAACCAGGCACCCCAGGGTGGGTACTTCACCACCTCCGGCTGCTCACTTGTGCACCCTTACGCGGGCACGGATTCCGTTCCGGCCCCGGACTTGTCGGCCTTGCCGGTCTTGGCCGCGGGCAGATGGCCCGCGCGACGCACCGCCCACACGGTGACGACCAGCGCGACCGCGGTGAGCGGCCAGCCCATGCCGATGCGCGCCACGGCGAGCCAGGTGGTGTGGTCGGTGTCGTAGAGCTGCGACTGCACCAGGTAGCGGGCGCCGAACACGACCACCCACACGGCGGTGGCCAGGTCGTAGAGCTTGCGAATGCGCTTGTCGGTGCGCCAGCGGTGACCGTGGCCGTTGAGCGCGCCCCAGATCACCCCGACGAGCGGTCGGCGCAGCAGAATCGACAGGGCGAACACGCCGGCGTACACCAGGCTGGTGTAGATGCCGAACAGGAAGAAGCCCTTGGCCTCCCCCACCCGCTGGGCGATCAGCGCGCACAAGCCGACCCCGAAGAACCCGGAGATCGCGGGCTGGATGGGGTTGCGCTGGACGAGCCGCCAGATCAGGATGGCCGCGGCCACCCCGAGGGCGGCCCAGATCGCCACGGTGAGATTGGCGAAGGAGTTCACCGGAACGAACACCAACACGGGCAGGGTGGAATAGATCAGGCCGCTGAGACCACCGAGCTGATCGAGCAAGGTCTGCTCGGCCTTGCCGACCTCGGCGTCGACATCCGGGTCCACCGATTCATCGGTGACCACGGGCAACGCCACGGTGGCTTCGGGGTCCGCGGCAACGCGGTACTCGTCGCTGGAGGGCATACGTCAGCTGTTCCCGCGCAATTCGTAGTAGGGGTTGAAGATCACTTTACGACCGTCGCGGTCGCCCACCCGGCCACGCACCAGAATGCGCCTGCCCGGTTCGATACCGGGAATGCGCCTGCGGCCGATCCAGACCAGCGTGATGGCGTCGGTGCCGTCGAAGAACTCGGCCTGCACGGTGGCACCGGCCGCCTTCGGACACGCCTCGACACTGCGGAGCCTGCCCAGAATCGTTGCCTCTTCACCGCGACAGCAATCCTTGGCTCGCCGGGCACCGGAGGCATCGGCCGTCTCGGCCAGTTCTTCGGCGTCGAGCTGGTCGATGTCGGCGGTGAGGCGGCGGCCGAGTCGTCGAAAGTATCCTGAATCCGGGCCCGATCCCGACTTGTGTCCGCCCGTGGATGACGACATGGCACGCTTCTCCCGCTAGTTGGCCGTACACCGCCACTGTAGATGGGCAAACGCACGGCCGCTACGCTGCGTCGGTGTTGCGCACCCCACCCCAGGTCACCGTGGTCGCCCTGCCGGGGACCGGCTCCGACGCCGATTTCGCGGCCCGCGCGTTCGGGCCCGCCGCCCGCGCGCGCGGACTCATGTTCCACGCTGTCGAGCCGGACCCACAGGCCGTGATCGGGAGCTGTACCGCGGCTTTGGACGAGGCCGCGGCGCGCGGTCCGGTCCTGGCCGCGGGCATTTCCCTCGGCGCCGCGATCGCGCTCGACTGGGCAGCCGAGCACCGTACCGCGGTTGTTGGTGTCATCACAGCATTACCCGCCTGGACCGGCGCCGAAACCGCCACGTGCCCAGCGGCGTTGAGCGCCTCGGTTACCGCCGAGCAACTGCGCGCCGACGGGCTGGACGCGGTGATCGCCCGGATGCGGGCATCGAGCCCGCCATGGCTGGCCGACGCACTGGCCCAGTCGTGGCGTGGGCAGTGGCCGCACCTCCCCGCGGCCCTGGACGAGGCCGCCGGCTATAGCTGGCCGTCGCTCGCGGCACTGGCCGCCAACGACGTACCGGTCGCGGTCGTCGGGGCAAGCGATGATCCGGTGCACCCGATCGCTGTCGCCGAACAGTGGGCGTCCACGTTGCCAACAGCCCGCCTGCACCGGATCACGCTGACCGACCTCGGCAAGGACCCGGCAATACTCGGACACGCCGGCTTCACCGAACTCGACGCACTGCTCACCGATTCACAGCACACGCTGCCCACTGCCCACTAGACAACGGGCAACCCTGCGCGACAACCGTTTTCGCGAGAACATGGGTCACACACCGGGCACGCCCAGCACCTTCCGACCGCCGGCCAGGTCAGTGGCCGAACCGCCTCTCCACGACCGGCGAAAGTCGTGGAGAGGCGCAGCAGCTAGTTGAGGCCGAGTTGCTGCATGGCGGAGCCGTCGGCGCCACGGCGTGGCTCATCGGGCAGTTTCGGCGGCAGGGCCGACGGGGGCGGGGCAGCTGCCGCGGCGGCTTGGGCTTCGAGGGCCGCCTGCTGTGCCTCGACCTGCTGCTGGTGCGCGGCGGCGAGCTGTTCGGCCAGTTCCTGGGGCAGGACGACCGGGAGCGGGTCACGCACGGGCAGCGGGTCGGTGCCGCGGCGGACCACGGCGTCGGCCAGGACCGCGCGGGCCGCGGTGATCAGCGGGCTGCGGTCGTCGACGGCGCCCTTGGGGCCGGCGGCGACCAGACGGATCATCCAGCGCGGGCCGTCGACGCCGATGAAGCGCAAATCGGCGCCCTCGGTGATCGCCTTGACCTCACGGCCCCACGGACCCTTCTCCACGGCCACGCTCGCGCCGTCACCGCGCAGCGACTCGGCCAGATCCGCCGCGACAGTGCGCCACTGGCCTGCCGACTTCGGCGCGGCGTAGGCGGCGACGGTGAGCCTGCCGTGCTCGGTGGCCAGGTGCACCGCCTGGGGGGTGCCGTCGGGACTCATCTCCACCTGCAACTGCCCACCCTGGGGCACCGGGATCAGGACCGAACCCAGGTCGAGGCGCCGCGAGATGGCCTCGTCGGAGACCTCGCTGATGTCGTAGGGGCCCGCGGCGGCATCGGGGGCGTGGTCGAAGTTGCCGTAGATGCGCTCGTCGGTCGGCGCGTCGTCGAAGTCCAGGCGCGCGAAGTCGGGGCGCTGGAACTCGTCGGTGTCGTACTCGTCGGAGTCGGCGTCCAAGTCGTAGTCCGCCTCGTCGTAGTCGACCTCGTCGTACTCGACATAGTCCGCGTCGCGGTCGCGCTTCTTCTTTCCGAACAGACCCATCACGCCTCCTTGTCGGCCAGGCTGGCGTGCCCGCCGCTCGACCCGTACCCGCCGCTGCCGCGCGCGGTTTCGTCGAGATCGTCGACCTCGGCGAATTCGACCAACTCGACCCGCTGCACCAGCAACTGCGCGATGCGGTCGCCGCGGCGCAGCTCGATCGCGGCGCGCGGGTCGTGGTTGATCAGGCACACCTTGATCTCACCTCGGTAGCCCGCGTCGACCGTGCCGGGTGTGTTCACCACCGACAGACCGGCCTTCGCGGCCAGTCCGGATCGGGGGTGGATCAAACCGACCGTGCCCATCGGCAGCGCGATCGCGATCCCGGTGCCGACCAGCACCCGCTCGCCCGGTTCGATGATCACATCCTCGGTGGTACAGAGGTCGACGCCCGCGTCACCCGGATGGGCACGCGTCGGCACAGCGATGCCGGGATCGAGCCGCCGCAGCGGAATCGGTGCAAGTGCGTTCACATCGGTCGAGACTACGCGGTCGAGGCCGGACCTTCTCGTCGCAGCCCTGATGCGGTGACCTAGTGTTGAGGGGTGCCCGACCAGCCCCGTTCATCGACGACCGCGACCACCGACAGCGACCATCGCGCGCCGAGCGCGCAGGGTCGCTCGCCCTACTCCGAGCGGCTGTGGGTGCCGCTGTGGTGGTGGCCCGTCGGCTTCGCGATCGCGGGCCTGCTCGCGGCCGAGATCCACATGGGCGCGCCAGGGCTACGGGCCTGGTTGCCGTATCTATTGCTGGCGCCGGTCCCGGTCTGGATTCTGTTGTGGATGAGCAGGCATCGCCTCGAGGTCACGGTGGCCGACGACGGCACGGCGGAACTGCGCGTCGACCGCGCCCACCTGCCGGTGAGCTTCGTCGCGCGCGCCGCGGCCGTCGCGCCGACGGCCAAGAGTGCGGCGATGGGTCGACAACTCGACCCCGCCGCCTATGTGCAACACCGGGCCTGGATCGGCCCGATGGCGTTGCTGGTTCTGGACGACCCGGACGACCCGACGCCGTACTGGTTGGTCAGTACGCGTAGGCCGGACCGGGTCTTGGCCGCGCTCGGACTCCCGAGCGCGGGCTGACCCTTCCTCGCTGATCCCTAGCGGATCAGATCGCGCAGGCCTTGCGGATCAGGTGACCGCAAGCGCCGTGCGCTGTCTCAGAGCGCGCAATCCATGCAGATGAGCTGTCCACCCTTCTCGGTGGCCAGTCGGCTGCGGTGATGCACGAGGAAACAGCTCGAGCAGGTGAACTCGTCCGCCTGCTTCGGGACCACCCGAACGCTGAGTACCTCGTCGGACAGGTCCGCGCCGGGAAGCTCGAACGATTCCGCTGTATCGGATTCGTCGATGTCCACGACGGCGGACTGCGCCTCGTTGCGGCGGGCCTTCAGCTCCTCGAGCGAATCCTCCGACACCTCGTCGGATTCGGTGCGCCGCGGTGCGTCATAGTCGGTTGCCATGTCGTCTTCCCCTCAGTCCTTACTCCGTATATCCCGGATCGGTCGATTGCCGTAACCCCGCAGGGGTCCGGCGTTCGTACCGCCCCGCCGGTGGTGCACCTCACACGTGCACCGGTCGTCTATCAGGTTCGATCATCTGGCGATCTACTCCGACAGCGTTCGGTAAACGCAGGACATGCCCTTGTTGTTCCCGCGACCGAGCACCGTTTCACCGGTAAATATTCGATCTGGGCGGCCAGACAATAGCGGACGAACGGGAGAAAGTCGCAATCAAACCCGCGCCGTGCCGAAACCGACGGCGAATCGTCACCTGCTGGGAAACTCGCCGAGACCTCCCCGACTCGCGCACCGCCCGCGGGCTCGTAGAGTGAGCGCGTGGTTTCACTGATCACCGAAGGCAGCGCGACTGATCGCGACGGCAAACCCTTTCCGCGGCGGCGGCCCGAGCTCTGGCTCGCGCTCGTCCTCGTGCTGGCTCTGGTGAGCCTGTTCGTCTGGATCACGGCGTTTCGAACCCGTGACGACAGCAACGAACCGATGGCGTGCAACGCGCCGAGCACGCCGACGGCAACCAACGCGCCGCAACCGGCGGCACTGGGTACCCGAGTGGGCCCGACGCGGCTCGCGGAGGTGGATCCGGCGGCTTTGTCGGAGTCCAAGGTGCGGGTGTTCAACGCCAACGGCAAGAGCGGCCAGGCGGGCAACATCGCCTCGGCACTGGCCGACCTCGGCTTCGCCGGCGCGCCGGGAACACAGGTCGGTAACGATCCGGTCTATGTCAGCGGCGACCTCACCTGCCCCGGGCAGATCCGGTTCGGCGTGAACGGCCGACCCGCGGCCGCCTCGGTGCAGCTGGTCGCGCCCTGCGCGGAACTGATCGAGGATCCGCGCACCGACGACACCGTCGATCTGGTCCTCGGGCAGGCGTTCGGCGAATCGCTGCGCCCCGGCGCCGACGCCGAAGCCGTGCTCCGATCGCTGAAGAACCTCGCCCCCGGGTCGAGCTCGTCATCGATCGACCCCGACCTCCTCGACGCCGCCCGCGAAGTCAAGTGCTGAATTATCGGCGGCTGGCGCCGCGGGTTTCGGCCTGGGAACCTTGATCTTCCCTCCCGGCGGGCACTCCTGCGTCGCACCCTCTGGTCAGTCCAGATCAAGGCGGCCGAAACCGAGGTCAGTCCGGTAGGGCCGTCGGGGCGCCGACTCGGTCGAGCAGGTCGTTGAGGTCCTCGGCGATGCCAGGAGCCGCGACGACCGTCAGCTCGCCCGCGGCGCCGCCGACGGTGACCGGGGGGACGTGCACGATCGCGCCCGCTTCGGCGGCGATGAGGGCACCCGCGGCCCAGTCCCACGCGTTGAGGCCGTGTTCGTAGTACGCCTCCAGCCTGCCCGCGGCGACATGGCACAGGTCCATGGCGGCGGCGCCGAGCCGGCGGACGTCACGGATCTGCGGAAGGATCTCGGTGAGCAGCGCGGCTTGGCGAGCCCGGCGCGCGCTGCCGTAGGCGAAGCCGGTGGCCACCAGCGCCACAGGCAGCGAATCCTCGGTACTGCAGCGCAGTGCCACACGAGTGCCGTCCGGTCGCTCAGCGTGGGACCCAGCGCCCAGTGCGGCACTGTAGGTGGTGGCGGCGGCGACGTCGACCACGGCGCCCGCCACGGGCTTGCCGTCGACCACGGCGCCCACCGAGACGGCGTAGCCGGGTAGCCCGTAGAGGAAGTTCACGGTGCCGTCGATCGGATCGACGACCCAGGTGACGGTTCCCGGGGTGGTGGCGCCCACATCACCGCCGCCCTCCTCGCCGAGGATCGCGTCGGCGGGCCTGCGCGCGGCCAGGAGCCCGCGGATCAGCTGCTCGGATTCGGTGTCGACGATGGTGACCGGATCGGTGGCGTGGCCCTTGGTGGCCACCGCCCCCTCGACGGGTCCGTCGGCGGCGAAGACCTCGGGCCTGCGGGCGCGCACATGCGCGGCGGCCGCTTCGGCGAGCTCGACGGCCAGGCGCCGCAACTGCTCGTAGTCGGCGGATGTGATGGAGGCGGTCGCGTTCTCGGGCTCGGTGTATTCGGGCACCCACCCATCGCATCACATGTCCTCGCGCGCCGCGCGAGGGGTGAGAACCGCTACTCTTCTTGCTGGTGTCTGTCAGCACGTCGACCGCGTCAGCAAGGGGTTCAGCCATGTCCGCTCGGGGGCACGCATTCGGTATCGATATCGGCGGCAGCGGGGTGAAGGGCGCCGAAGTCGATCTGGCCACCGGCACGCTCACCCATGACCGCATCAAGATCGCGACGCCGCAGCCGTCGACGCCCGCCGCCGTTGCCGCGGCGGCGGCCGAACTGGTGGCGCAGGCGGGCTGGGAGGGTCCGGTCGGCATCACCATGCCGTGCGTCGTGCTCGACGGCCACACCAGAACCGCGGCCAATATCGACGACGCCTGGATCGGCGCCGACGCGCGCGCGTTGTTCGCCGAAGCGCTGGGCGGGCGCACTGTCACCGTGCTCAACGACGCCGACGCCGCTGGCCTGGCCGAGGACTCCTACGGCACCGCTCGCGATCTGCACGGGCTCACGCTGCTGCTCACCTTCGGCACCGGGATCGGCTCGGCGCTGCTCTACGACCGCGTCCTGGTTCCCAACTCCGAACTCGGCCATCTCAAGATCGACGGCGTCGATGCCGAGGATCTGGCCGCGGCCTCGGTCAAGGACAACGAGGACCTCAGCTATCCCGAGTGGGCGCAGCGGGTGAGTCGCGTGTTGGGGCACATGGAGGAGCTGTTCTGGCCGAAGGTGATCGTGGCGGGCGGCGGCATCAGCCGTGATCACGAACAGTGGATTCCCTTGCTCACCAACCGGACTCCCGTGATTCCGGCCGTATTGAAGAACACCGCGGGTATCGTCGGCGCGGCGATGGCCATCGATGCGGGCATCGCGCCGTAGCCCCGCGCGGCGGGTGACGCAACGCCTGGGTGGCATCGTGCCATGAGTACCCTGGTTGGATCGTTACAATGGAACACGTCCGGCGGTGAGCCGGTGAAACCTTCCGGCCGCGGCCGGTCGCGAGAAGGTCGGTGAACGAGCGCCGACTTCCCCCGGCCGACGCATCGCCGGTGCAACCCGACCGACCGCTCCGCCGGAAAATCACTCTGGCGTGACGCCGCACGAGACCGTCACGAAAGGGCGTACGTGGTAGCCACGAATACCCGTCAGACCGCCGACTCGGCCTCCGACGCCGATGCCGACGACGCTGCGAACCCGGCCAAGAAGGCGCCGGCGAAGAAGGCCGCCGCCAAGAAGGCCCCGGCGAAGAAGGCCGTAGCCAAGAAGGCGCCGGCCAAGAAGGCTGCCGCCAAGAAGGCGCCTGCGAAGAAGACCGCCGCGAAGAAGGCGACTTCGGGCGAAGGCGGTGAGGAGCAGCTCGAAGACGAGTCGGTCGAGGTCGACGATCTCGGTGATCTCGAAGTCGCCGAGGACGAACTCGTCGGCGAGGAAGTCGTCGTCGAAGACGTCGCCGAGGACACCGCCGAGGTCGCCGAGACCACGGAGCCGTCCGAGAAGGACAAGGCTTCCGGCGATTTCGTCTGGGACGAGGAGGAGTCCGAAGCGCTGCGTCAAGCACGCAAGGACGCCGAACTCACCGCCTCCGCCGACTCGGTGCGCGCCTACCTCAAGCAGATCGGCAAGGTCGCGCTGCTCAACGCGGAAGAGGAGGTCGAGCTCGCCAAGCGGATCGAGGCCGGCCTGTTCGCCGCGGAGAAGATGCGCGAGTTCGCCGAGGCGGGCGAGAAGCTCTCGGTCACCACGCGCCGCGATTTCAACTGGATCGTGCGCGACGGCAACCGGGCCAAGAACCACCTGCTCGAGGCCAACCTGCGACTGGTCGTCTCGCTGGCCAAGCGCTACACCGGCCGCGGCATGGCGTTCCTGGATCTGATCCAGGAAGGCAACCTGGGTCTGATCCGCGCGGTCGAGAAGTTCGACTACACCAAGGGTTACAAGTTCTCGACCTACGCGACGTGGTGGATCCGTCAGGCCATCACCCGCGCCATGGCCGATCAGGCCCGCACCATCCGTATCCCGGTGCACATGGTCGAAGTGATCAACAAGCTCGGGCGTATCCAGCGCGAGTTGCTCCAGGACCTGGGCCGTGAGCCCACGCCGGAGGAGCTCGCCAAGGAAATGGACATCACGCCGGAGAAGGTGCTGGAGATCCAGCAGTACGCGCGTGAGCCGATCTCGCTCGACCAGACCATCGGCGACGAAGGCGACAGCCAGCTCGGTGACTTCATCGAGGACTCCGAGGCAGTCGTCGCCGTCGACGCGGTGAGCTTCACGCTGCTGCAGGATCAGCTGCAGTCGGTGCTGGAGACGCTGTCCGAACGCGAGGCGGGCGTGGTGCGTTTGCGCTTCGGCCTCACCGACGGTCAGCCGCGCACGCTCGACGAGATCGGTCAGGTCTACGGCGTCACGCGTGAGCGCATTCGCCAGATCGAATCGAAGACGATGAGCAAGCTGCGTCACCCGAGCCGTTCGCAGGTACTGCGCGACTACCTCGACTAGCGGTTTCTCGACCCGAGGCCCGTACTCACCGTTTCGGTGGGTACGGGCCTCGTTTCGTTTCGGCAGCTACATTCCCGACGGTCTGCTTTTATTCCCCAGATCGCCGCGGAAATCGTTTCGTGATGAACCCCACACCGGCGGATTGCACTGCGGAGGACCCGGACTGGCGATGTTCACCGTATTGTCACATCCAGCTTTTCGTTCTACCGCCTCAAGTCTGCGGTATCGGCATTGAGGGTTCTGCACGCGTGCTCGACATCTATCACTTCAGCTACGGCTGGATCACCCCCGTTCTCGCCTATTTCATGTCTGTCACGGGCTGCCTGCTGGGGTTGCAGTGCGCGGCTCGTGGTCGAAATGCGGTGGAAGGACGGGTCGGCTGGCTCATCGGCGCCGCGATCGCCATCGGTGGAACCGGTATCTGGGTCATGCATTTCATCGCCATGCTCGGCTTCACCATCCGCGGCGCCGACATTCGTTACGACATCCCGTTGACCCTGTTCAGCGCGTTCACCGCGATGGTGGTGGTCGGGATCGGGCTGTTCATGGTCAACAAGCCGCAGCCGACCCTGCGCTCG
>JACIXH010000215.1 GCA_014360565.1 Nocardia sp. | reverse complement strand
CTCTACGTGGCGGGTGGACAGCTGGATTGAGTCCTCTGGCGCAGCCGACGCGGAAGTCCGCGCGGGCTTCCGTGCCCGCCGCCACGGTGACCCGAACCGGCTCGGTGTCGGTGAGCCCGCAGCCGCCGGGCACCGTCGCCACCTCGGCCTCGTAGCAGCCGACGGGCAGTGTCGTCGTGACGTGCCCGTCGGCTCCGCTCACCAGCGTGGCGACCACCTGCTTCGCATCGCACGGTCGCACCTCGATCGTGGCGCGGTTCACCGGCATCGGCTCCGACCCGGTGAAGGCTCGCACCGTCAACGTCCCGGTCCCCGGCGGTGCCGGATCGGCGCTCGCGACACCGGCGAGCGCGAGCGGGCAGAGCACGGACAGTGCGAGCAGTGTTCGGCGCATGAACCTCTCCTCAACAACGAGTGGGGTCGTCCAGCGCCGATCGTAAGCCCGCTCGCGCCGGGAACCGATGTCACACCCGGGTTTCGCGTTGACGATTCGATGACGATCGATGCCAAGATCGATCGGTGACCTATGCCGCCGATCCGCGCGTGGACGCCTACATCGACGCGCTACCCACCTGGCAGCAAACGATCTGCCGGCAGGTGCGCGAGCTCGTCCACGGCGTCGACCCCGCAGTGACCGAAACTGTCAAGCGCCGAGTGCAGCCCTATTTCGTCCTCGACGGCAACATCTGTGCCTTGCTCGCCGCGAAAACCCACGTCAACATCTTCCTGTACGACGGCGCGATCGTCGCCGACCCCGACCACATCATCACCGGCGGTCACGACAACAAAACCGCCCGAACGGTCGCGGTCTACGAGGGCCAGACCCTCAACGAACGGGCACTGGCGAAAATGCTGAAACAGATCATCGCCGACAACCGCGCCGGCGGCTGGCGCACGATCAAGAAGGATCGCGGCGGGAGCTAGTCCCCAACCGCCGCGCCCGGGGTGATCCCCGCGCGTTCGCTCCAGATCTGTTCGGCGGGAACCGAGATCGTGGTCATCTCCGGGTAGCGCAGAGCCGACAGGGTGCCGCCGAAAACCGCGCCGGTGTCGAGGCAGAGGGTGTTGTTGACCCACATCAAGCTGTGGACCGGGGTGTGGCCGTAGAGGACGGTGGCGGCACCGTGGTAGTCCTGCGCCCAGTCGTAGCGGACGGGGTAACCGTGCTCGTCGAGCTCGCCGGTGGGGGCGCCGTAGAGGGCGAAGGAGCGGGCGCGGGCCGAGGTGCTGCCGTGCAGGCTCGCGGGCAGGCCGGCGTGGGCCACGACCAGCTTGCCGCCGTCCAGGAGGTAGTGGGCGGGCAGATCGTGCAGAAAAACGGCTGCGGCGGTGCGGAATTCGAGGTCTTCGTCGGCCAGTTGGGACAGCGACTGCTCGAGGCCGTGGGCGATGCGGACATTGCGGCCGTCGAGGGCGCGCATCAGCTTGTTGTCGTGGTTGCCCGTGACCGACAGTGCGGTCTTCGCCGCCACCATCCCCATCACCAGCCGCAGCACGCCGGGGGTGTCGGGCCCACGGTCGACGAGGTCGCCGACGAAGACCGCGGTGCGGCCGCCGGGGTGGGCGGCGCCGATCGGGCGGCCGCGGTCGTCGCGGTCGATCTCGTAGCCGAGCTCGCCGAGCAGGGTTTCCAGTTCGCCGCGGCAGCCGTGGACGTCACCGATCACGTCGAACGGTCCGGTCAGATCACGGCGATCGCGGGGAAGCAGGTCGGTGCGGCGAGGTTCGGTCATATCCCGTCCATCGTCGGCCACGCCGGGCCCACGTCGCAACCTGGTTACTCCGCGGTGGGGATCGCCGAGTCGGGCCAGGACCAGTTCGCCACGACCGGGATGTCCTCGCCCTTCTCCCGGGTCCACTGTCGCGCGATCAACCGGGCGTCGACCATCTCCTGGCGCAGACCGGCCGCCCGCTCACGCAATCCGGGAACCCGGTCGATCACATCGACCACGAGGTGGAAGCGGTCGAGATCGTTGAGCATCACCATGTCGAAGGGCGTGGTGGTGGTGCCCTTCTCCTTGTATCCGCGCACGTGCAGGTTGGCGTGGTTGGTGCGGCGATAGGTGAGCCGGTGGATCAGCCACGGGTAGCCGTGGAAGGCGAAGATCACGGGACGGTCGGTGGTGAACAGGGCGTCGAACTCGGGATCGGGCAAGCCGTGCGGGTGCTCGCCGGCAGGCAACATCCGCATCAGGTCGACGACATTGACGAACCGGATCCGCAAGCTCGGCAGCCGATCGCGCAGGATCGCCACCGCAGCGAGAGCTTCCAGGGTCGGCACATCGCCCGCGCAGCCGAGCACCACATCGGGTGTCGTGCCGGGATCGTCGTTGTGACACGCCCATTCCCAGATCCCGAGTCCGCGGGTGCAGTGCAACCCCGCCGCCTCGGCCGAAAGCCAGTCAGGGCCCGGCTGTTTGCCCGCCACCACCACATTCGCGTAGTGCAGCGAGCGCAGGCAGTGGTCGTAGGTCGAGAGCAGGGTGTTGGCGTCGGGCGGCAGATATACGCGCACGATGTCGGGGCTCTTGTTCGCCACCACATCCAGGAAACCAGGGTCCTGGTGGGTGAAACCGTTGTGGTCCTGGCGCCACACATGCGAGGTGAGCAGGTAGTTCAAGCTCGGGATCTTGCGCCGCCACGGCACCTGCAGGCTGGCATCGAGCCACTTGGCGTGCTGGTTGAACATCGCGTCGACGATGTGGATGAACGCCTCGTAGCAGGTGAACATGCCGTGGCGGCCGGTGAGCAGGTAGCCCTCCAGCAGGCCCTCGCACATGTGCTCGGACAGCACCTCGACCGCGCGCCCGACCGGCGACAGGTCGACGTCCCAGCGCCCGACTTCCTCCTGCCAGTCGCGTCCGGTCACCTCGAGAATGTCCTGGAGCCGGTTGCTGGCCAGTTCGTCGGGGGCGAAGGTGAGGAAGTTGTGCGGATTGCGTGCGGTGACCTCGCGCAGCCAGCCGCCGAGCACCCTGGTCGCCTCGTGCTGCCCCACGCCGGGCGCCACGACCTCGACGCAGTGGTCACGCCAATCGGGCAGGTCGAGATCGCGAATGCGCAAGCCGCCGTTGGCAATCGGATTCAGGCTCATCGGATGCGCGGGGACCTGTTCGACCAGGGCGGGCACCGGGGAGCCGTCCGGGGAGAACAGTTCCTCCGGTCGGTACGACCGCAACCACTGCTCCAGCACCCGCCGGTGCTCGGGGTCGGTGCGCGCGTTCGGCAACGGCACCTGATGCGCGCGGAACGTGCCCTCGACCCGTTCGCCGTCGACCACCGGGGGACAGGTCCATCCCTTCGGGGTGTGCATCACGATCATCGGCCAGCGCGGGCGGGTCGAGTCACCGTCTTCGCGGGCGGACCGCTGAAACTGCGCGATCCGGTCCATACAGGTGTTCATCGCGTCGGCCATCGCCTGATGCACCGGTGCCGGGTCGTTGCCGGAGACGATCAGCGGTTCGTAGCCGTAGCCGCGCAGCAGTCCGACCAGTTCCTCCTTGGGGATGCGAGCGAAGATCGTCGGATTGGCGATCTTGTACTCGTTGAGCGCCAGGATCGGCACCACCGCGCCGTCGCGACCCGCGTTGAGGAATTTGTTCGCGTGCCAGCTGCCCGCCAGCGGTCCTGTCTCGGCTTCGCCGTCGCCCACCACGCAGAACACGACGAGATCGGGGTTGTCCAAGGCGGCGCCGTAGGCGTGCAGCAGGCAGTAACCGAGCTCGCCGCCCTCGTGGAAGGACCCCGGGGTCTCCGGCGCGCAGTGACTCGGCACGCCGCCGGGGAAAGAGAACCGGTGGAAGAAGCGGTGCATGCCGTCGGCGTCACGGGCGATGTCGGGCTCGAGTTCGGCGTAGGCGTTCTCGAGCCAGGCGCAGGCGTTGGGACCAGGTCCGCCGTGGCCGGGGCCCGCTACGTACACCGCGTTCAGCCCGCGATCCCGGATCACCCGATTGGCATGGGCCCACACCAGGTTCAGGCCGGGCACGGTGCCGAAGTGGCCGAGCAGCCGCGGCTTGATGTCGTCGGCGACCAGCGGGGTGCGCAGCAGCGGATTGCTCATCAGATAGATCTGGCCGACCGCCAGATAGTTCGACGCCCGCCACCACGCGTCGACCGCGACGAGCTCGGCCCGCGAGAGCGGACCGGGGGCATCGGTGAGGACATAGGGCTCGGGAGCGATGGTCTCGCCCTGACCGGCACCGACATTGTCCGCGGCGGTGTCGGCCATCGTGTTCTCGGTCATCGCGGACTCTCCTCGTATTCGCGGAGTTCGCGGCGCCGTCCGCACCGCGGGGACCTGCCCGGGGCGCCGATTCGCGGACCGGCGGCACCGGTGGAGAAACGCACCGCCGAGCCTACCGTCGTGCCGGTTCCCGGCGCCGCAACGGCGGTCGATTAGTGTGCGGGCCATGCATTCTCTCGGCAGGATCTTCGGAATCGGACTCGTCGCGGCCGCCGCGATCACGACAGCGGCCTGCGGCTCGGACACGGATTCGACCAGCTCGCCGAGCACCAGCGCGGCGGGCAACTCCGCGAGCACGGGCCTCGAGTGCACCGCCGACGAAGTGAAAGTCAGCGGCGGTTTCGGCGAGACGCCCGAGATCACCATCCCGGACACCTGCGATGCGCCCAAGACCTTGATCACCAAGGATCTGGTGGCAGGCAGTGGGCCCGGCGCGGTGGCCGGACAGCCGCTGACCATGAACTACGAGCTGGTCACCTGGTCGGACAAGCAGGTGCTCGACAGCTCCTTCCAGCGCGGCAAGCCGTTCGGGCTCACCCTCGGCACCGGCCAGGTCATCCAGGGCTGGGACGAGGGCCTGATCGGTGTGCAGCAGGGCACGCGCAGGCTGCTGATCGTGCCGCCGAACCTCGGCTACGGGGAGGGCGGCAACGGTGTCGCGCCGAACGAGACGCTGGTTTTCGTCACCGATGCCGTGCAGGTCGGCAGTTAGCTCCACCCCCCAACCAACCGCCGATTGCGCGAGCGTGAAGGCGGTCAACTACCCTGGTCGGGATGCGCATTATGCGCCGCACCTGGCTTAGCCGTGCCTGACTTTGGCGCGTCGCCCCCTGTGGGGACACCACCATGAACTACGAACCAAGGAGTATGTCCGTGAAGAGCACCGTCGAGCAGCTGAGCCCGACCCGGGTCCGGATCAACGTCGAGGTGCCCTTCGAGGAGCTGAAGCCCGACTTCGACAAGGCGTACAAGGCGCTGGCCAACCAGATCAAGATCCCCGGCTTCCGTCCGGGCAAGGCTCCGGCCAAGCTGATCGAGACCCGGGTCGGCCGTGGCGCCGTGCTGGAGCAGGTCGTCAACGACGCGCTGCCGAACAAGTACGCCGAGGCCGTCCAGGCCGGCGAGGTGAAGGTCATCGGCCAGCCCGAGATCGAGATCACCAAGATCGAAGACGGCGAAGAGCTGGCGTTCACCGCCGAGGTCGACGTGCGTCCCGAGATCGCCCTGCCCGATTACTCGGGCATCGAGGTGACTGTCGATTCCTTCACCATCGGCGACGACGACATCGAAGAGCAGCTCACTTCGCTGCGTCAGCGCTTCGGCACCCTCACCGGTGTCGAGCGCGCGGTCGCCGACGGTGACTTCGTGTCGATCGACCTGTCGGCCACCGTCGACGGCGAGGACGTCCCCGAAGCGGCCACCACCGGCCTGTCCCACGAGGTCGGTTCGGGTCAGCTGATCGAGGGTCTCGACGAGGCCGTCATCGGCCTGAAGGCCGGCGATACCGCCGAGTTCACCTCCACCCTGGTGGCGGGCGATCACGCGGGCAAGGAAGCCCTGATCACCGTCGCCGTGCAGTCGGTGAAGGAGCGCGAGCTGCCCGAGGCCGACGACGAGTTCGCTCAGCTGGCCAGTGAGTTCGACACCATCGACGAGCTCAAGGAAGACCTGAAGGGCCGCGTCGAGCGCGTCAAGAAGGTCGAGCAGGCCGGTGCGATCCGCGACAAGGTCCTCGACACCCTGCTCGAGACCGTCGAGGTCCCGCTGCCCGAGGCCGTCGTCAAGGCCGAGGTCGACGCCGTGGTCCACGACGCCGTCCACGGTTTCGACCACGACGAGGCGAAGCTGGCCGAGGCGCTCGAGGCGCAGGGCTCCTCCCGCGAGGAGTTCGACACCGACACCAAGGAAGCCGCCGAGAAGTCGGTGAAGACCCAGCTGCTGCTGGACGCGATCGCCGAGGCCGAGAACACCCAGGTCGGCCAGCAGGAGCTGACCGAGCGAATCCTGTTCCAGGCTCAGCGTTACGGCATGTCGCCGGAGCAGTTCATCCAGCAGGTGCAGCAGGCGGGCCAGCTCGGCGCGGTCTTCGCCGACGTGCGCCGCGGCAAGGCGCTGGCCGGAGTTGTCGGCCAGGTCAAGGTCACCGACTCCGACGGCAATGTGGTCGACACCACCGAAATGTTCGGTGACCCTGCGGAATCCGCTGAAGTCGAGCTGGACGAAGCCGCTGCCGAGTAGGTTTCGGCGGCGTGATTTGATTGCGCACGTGCGGTAGCGCGGCGAGCGAAACGATGCCGCCGCGCGCCTCGCGCAGAGTGAAAACCGAGCGCAGCGAGATTGCGCTCTGAGCGAATAGGGGCGGTGCCGGGAGTTCGGTGCCGCCCTCTTTCGTTAGTGTTTGTGACGACGAACCGTATTCGTATGGCCGTAGCAATCGGTGAGAAGAGAAGGCAGGTATCCGTGACGATCAACCAGGCAGGGGTCATGACAGCCGCTACCGCTGGACTCAACCTCAGTGATTCCGTATACGAACGGCTGCTTCGCGAGCGCATCATCTTCCTGGGCACCCAGGTCGACGATGAGATCGCGAACAAGATCTGCGCGCAGATCCTGCTGCTCTCGGCCGAGGACGCGACCAAGGACATCGCGCTCTACATCAACTCGCCCGGTGGCTCGGTCACCGCGGGCATGGCGATCTACGACACGATGCAGTTCGCCGAGTGCGACATCAAGACCGTCGCGATGGGTCTGGCCGCGTCGATGGGGCAGTTCCTGCTCACCGCGGGCACCAAGGGCAAGCGTTTCGCGCTGCCGCACACCCGGATCATGATGCACCAGCCCTCGGCGGGCATCGGTGGTTCGGCGGCCGACATCGCGATCATGGCCGAGCAGTTCGCCCACACCAAGCGTGAGCTCAACGAACTGCAGTCGCTGCACACCGGCAAGTCGGTGGAGCAGGTGACCGAGGACGCGGACCGCGACCGCTGGTTCACGGCGAAGGAAGCCCTCGAGTACGGCTTCATCGACCATGTGGTCGCGCACGCGAACCAGGCGAAGTAACCGCCGCCGTCCCCCCTCACTCGAGACAAGCTTGGAGATAAAGATGGCCAACCTCTTCGACCCGCGCGCCGGCCACGGAGGCTCCAGTGCGGGCCTCCCGCAGTCGCGCTACATCCTGCCGCAGTTCACCGAGCAGACTTCGTTCGGCGTCAAGACCTCCGACCCGTACAACAAGCTGTTCGAAGAGCGCATCATCTTCCTGGGCAACCAGGTCGACGATGTCTCGGCCAACGACATCATGGCGCAGCTGCTGGTGCTGGAGTCCCAGGACCCCGACCGCGACATCACCATGTACATCAACTCGCCCGGTGGTTCGTTCACCGCGCTGATGGCGATCTACGACACCATGCAGTACGTGCGCCCCGACGTGGTCACGGTCTGCCTGGGTCAGGCCGCCTCCGCCGCCGCGGTGCTGCTGGCCGCGGGCGCTCCCGGTAAGCGGGCCGCGCTGCCCAACGCGCGCATCCTGATCCACCAGCCGTCCTCGGGCGGCGTGCAGGGTCAGGTGTCCGACCTCGAGATCGCCGCGGCCGAGATCGAGCGGATGCGTCGCCTGATGGAAGTCACCATCTCGCGCCACACCGGCAAGTCCGAGGCGCAGGTCCGCAAGGACACCGACCGTGACAAGATCCTGACCGCCGAGGAAGCCAAGGAATACGGCATCATCGACCAGGTCTTCGATTACCGGAAGCTCAGCGGTCAGAAGTGACACGCCCGGGCCCGCTGCCCTGATCTGGGCGGCGGGCCCGCCTTTTTCGCCCGGGGTGGCTCACAATGGTGAGCACCCGCACAACCCTGAACAACAAACATGCGCGAGTTGTCGACCTCATTCGCGCACAACAGGTACGGTCGACTCAGGGACCATTGCTCTGATTGACGGCACCGAGACGTATTTCCGGCCCAATCGGGGGACGACGGTCGCACTCGGACAAGGAAGTAGGGACCTACGAGATGGCGCGCATCGGAGACGGCGGCGATCTGCTGAAGTGCTCGTTCTGCGGAAAGAGCCAGAAGCAGGTCAAGAAGCTCATCGCGGGCCCCGGGGTATATATCTGCGACGAGTGCATCGATCTGTGCAACGAGATCATCGAAGAAGAGCTGGCCGAGTCGAGCGAAGTGAAGCTCGACGAGTTGCCCAAGCCTTCGGAGATCCGGGATTTCCTGGAAAACTACGTGATCGGCCAGGACACCGCCAAGCGGACCCTCGCCGTCGCGGTCTACAACCACTACAAGCGCATCCAGGCGGGCGACAAGGGCCGCGACAGCCGCGGTGAGGCCGTCGAGCTGATGAAGTCGAACATCTTGATGCTCGGCCCCACCGGTTGCGGCAAGACCTACCTCGCGCAGACGCTGGCCAAGATGCTGAACGTGCCGTTCGCCATCGCCGACGCCACCGCGCTCACCGAGGCGGGCTATGTCGGCGAGGACGTCGAGAACATCTTGCTGAAGCTGATCCAGGCCGCCGACTACGACGTCAAGCGCGCCGAGACCGGCATCATCTACATCGACGAGGTCGACAAGATCGCCCGCAAGAGCGAGAACCCCTCGATCACCCGCGACGTCTCGGGTGAGGGTGTGCAGCAGGCGCTGCTGAAGATCCTGGAGGGCACCCAGGCGAGTGTGCCGCCGCAGGGCGGTCGCAAGCACCCGCATCAGGAGTTCATCCAGATCGACACCACCAACGTGCTGTTCATCGTGGCGGGCGCCTTCGCGGGCCTGGAGAAGATCATCTCCGACCGCACCGGCCACCGCGGCATCGGTTTCGGCGCCGAGGTGCGCTCCAAGGCGGAGGTCGATACCGACGACCACTTCGCCGATGTGATGCCCGAGGATCTGATCAAGTTCGGTCTGATCCCGGAGTTCATCGGCCGCCTGCCCATCGTCGCCTCGGTGACGAACCTGGACAAGGAATCGCTGGTCACCATCCTTTCCGAGCCGAAGAACGCACTGGTCAAGCAGTACGTTCGCCTGTTCGAGATGGACGGGGTCGACCTCGAGTTCACCGGCGACGCCCTCGAAGCGATCGCTGATCAGGCGATCCTGCGTGGTACCGGTGCTCGTGGGCTGCGCGCCATCATGGAGGAAGTCCTGCTGCCGGTGATGTACGACATCCCCGGCCGTGACGACGTCGCCAAGGTGGTCGTGAACGCCGACACCGTGATCGACAACGTCCTGCCGACGATCGTGCCGCGCAAGCCGCAGCGTCCCGAGCGTCGCGAGAAGTCCGCGTAACAACCGAACGTCAAAGGGCCCCTTCGGATCTGATCCGGAGGGGCCCTTTGCTGTGTGCTCGCGGGTGCTAGTTGGTGGCGAGATCGCCCAGACTCGGCGCGGCCAGCAGATCCTCGCCGTCGTCGGCGGGGATGTCCGCGCTGGCACGGGCGATCGCGGTGCTGTAGCGGGCGCTGGCGGCATTGTGGATGAGCAGTGCGACACCGATCATCACCGGGGCCACCGCGTGCACAGCGGCGTCGTACCAGTGCTGCGCGCTCAGGTGCGGATAGGTGTTGAGGGCGATGGTCAGCGTGAGCAGGAACCCCTCGGCGACCACAACCTGATTGCGGTTGCCCATCACGCCCCACTCGGACACCCGTGTGGTGCCGATCATGATGATGATCAGACACACACTGATCATCGCCTCCAGGCCGAAGCTGGCCCAGTAGAGCGGGTCGCTGGGCCCGCCGGGGGCGATGTTGTGCTGGACGTTGACCGCCGACCACAACATGCCCACGATCACCACGCCCGCGAGCCCACGCAGCGACCAGGTGCGGTGCTTGTAGAGCGAGGCGAGGCGGGCGCGCGGGTTGGACTCGCGGCGCTGGGCGGCGATGGCCTTGCGAGCCAGCATCAGGTCCGACATCTCGGCCCGCTCGAGCGCCGCGGTGGTGTCGCGCAGACGGTCGGCGTGCGAGGAGGCGGCCTCGATCTGCTTCCAGCGCTGGTCGCGCTCATAGGTGCGGATCTTCTCGGCGAGCTCGCGTTCGGCGCGTAGTTCGTCTTCGGACAGCGCGTCGGTCAGTGCGGGATCGGACTGATAGGCGATGCGACGCCTGGCCCGTTCCACCCGCACGGGCAGAGCGGTGACCTCGTGATCGAGCGGGTGTTCCTCGCGCATCGCAACTCCAGGTAGCAAAAGGGTTCGCCGGGTCGCGTCATTGTCGCGCATGGAGCCCGAGTAGCACACCCGCGGGCCCGAATTACTCGACCGCAAGGTGATGAAAATGTCTGGCGCACAAGCTGAACAGCTTCGATGCACCAGAACGGGAGACGGTGACGACGGAAGCGGGAAACCGTCGCGCCCGGGCCGAGGAGCTTCGTCGATCCTCCAGGTTCGCCGTTGAACCTTGATCCCGTGAAGTGCTTCTGCTGGTGTGTCGCTGCTGGTCACCAGGGTGTTACTCAGGCCACTGAGGGGTCGGATACGGGGCGGGGAACTGTTCGATCAGCGCCGTCATTTCGTCCGTTTGGTCCGTCTTGCAGGGCCTTCATTGATTACGACGGGCTCGGCACACAAAACTCATCGGCGTATCCTCGCGGTGTGTCGGACTGGTGCTGCCGATTTCGTGCTGTTTACTCGGTCCGTCAATCAGATGTTCGAGTGACGAGTGGAAGCGGAGGAGACATGGCACTGCCTACGATGACCGCCGAACAGCGCACCGAGGCGTTGGCCAAAGCGGC
>JACIXH010000214.1 GCA_014360565.1 Nocardia sp. | reverse complement strand
CCGCGCTGCAACATCTCCAGTGGTTCCACGAGAACAAGATGGCCTTCAACACCCTGCACAGTCAGCAACCGCAGACTCTGGCCTACGCACTGGCCGATTCCCCGGTGGGGCTGCTCGGCTGGAACGCACAGCTGCTCGGTGAATCGCTCGACGCGCAGTTCGTGATCGCCAATGTGGCGCTGTACTGGCTCACCGGGACGGCCGGTTCGTCGCTGCGCTTCTACTACGAAGACGCTCACGCCACCGAGCAGCCGACCGAGCCGACCACGGTCCCGACCGGGCTGGCGATGTTCGCGGGCGATTTCCAGTCGATCCGCCGGTTCGCCGAGCGCGACAACAGCAAGATCGTCAGCTGGAATTCCTACGACGTCAGCGCGGGAACCGGCGGCGCGAACGACGCCGCCGGGCACTACGCCGCACACGAGGCGCCCGCCGTGCTGGTGGGCGACATCCGCGAGTTCTTCGCCGGGCTCGCCTGATCCGCTCAGGTGCCGCGGCCCACGCTCCCCTCATCGGCGCGTGGGTCGCGGCCCATTCGAATCATGCACCAGCGCAGTGCCGTACGCGCGCCGAAGAGACCGATCAGTGATGCTCGTGCAGCTCGGCCCAGGCCGGGAACGGATCCGGGTAGCCGGTCCACTCGCTCGCACCTGCCGCGAATTCGGCATCGGTGAGCAGCGCGGCATCGAGCTCGCCGCGGACAGCGGGTGCGTCCAGACGCACCCCGATGAACACCAGCTCCTGTCCGGCAGGCACTTCCAGCTCCGACCACCAGGCGCCGGGCTCGAAGGTCAGGTTCGGGCCTGCCTGCGACCAGATGGCAGCCAGTTCGGGACGGCTCGCGATCCAGCAGAATCCCTTGCTGCGCAGCATCCCCCGCAATCGCTCCAGCGCATCGGCAAGGCGTTGCGGATGGAAGGGACGGTCGGCGAGGTAAGTGAAGCTGCTGATTCCGTATTCCTCGGTCTCAGGAGTGTGCCCGCCCGCCAATTCCTCGGCCCAGCCATCGGACTCGGCCGCGACCACCGGGTTGTAGCGGCCCGTGGCCAGCACCTCGCTCAGATCGACAACGCCCTTTTCGGTGCGCAGCACGTGCGCTCGCGGGTTGAGCCTGCGCACGGTCGCCTCGACCGTGGCGGCCGCGTTGGCGCTGACCAGATCGGTCTTGTTGATCAGCAGCACGTCGGCGAATTCCACCTGGTCGACCAGCAGATCGGCGATCGAGCGCGCATCACCTTCGCCCGCCTCGAGATTGCGCTCGGCCAGCGCCTGCCCCCGAACCAGTTCGGCGAGGAAGGTCGAGGCGTCGACGACGGTGACCATGGTGTCGAGCCGGGCGATCTCGCCGAGGCGGAACCCGTCGTCGAACTCCCAATCGAAGGTCGCGGCCACCGGCATGGGCTCGGAGATGCCGGTGGACTCGATCACCAACTGGTCGAAGCGGCCCTCGCGGGCCAGGCGGGCGACGGCTTCGATCAGGTCCTCACGCAACGTGCAGCAGATGCAGCCGTTGGTGAGCTCGACCAGCTTCTCCTCGGTGCGGTCGAGATGCCCCTGGCCCGCAACCAGCGCCGCGTCGATATTGACCTCGCTCATGTCGTTGACGATGACGGCCACCCGGCGGCCTTCGCGGTTGGCGAGGATGTGATTGAGCAGCGTGGTCTTGCCCGCGCCGAGGAAGCCGGACAGGACGGTGACGGGCAGAGGTATCAGGGAGTTGGTCACGAGAGTTAATGATAATGGTTTTCATTTGCGGTGGGCAGGCGGGGTCCGGTGGCGGCACGTGCGGTCGTAGGGTTGAGGCGTGAAGATGCTGCCACTGACCCCCGATGGCCAGACCCCCGTTCGCGCGCTCACCATCGCGGGCACCGACTCCGGCGGCGGCGCAGGCATCCAGGCCGACTCGCGAACCATGGCGCTGTGCGGGGTCCACGCGTGCGTGGCGGTCGCCGCCGTGACCGTGCAGAACACCGTGGGCGTCAGCGGTTTTCACGAGATCCCGGCACACATCGTGGCCGACCAGGTGCGGGTGGTCGTGCGCGATATCGGCATCGGCGCGGCCAAGACCGGCATGCTCGCCTCCACCGCGATCATCGAGGCGGTGGCCGAGGTGTGTCACGAGCTCGGGATCGGCGGCGGTGGCGCTATCCCGCTGGTCGTCGACCCGGTCGCGGCATCGATGCACGGCGACCCCCTGCTACACACCGAAGCTCTTGACGCAGTGCGTAATACGCTGATCCCGCTCGCGACCGTCGTTACCCCCAACCTCGACGAGGTGCGCCTGATCACCGGCATCGAGGTGGTGGACGACGCCACCGCACGCAAGGCCGCCGAGGCTTTGCACGCGCTGGGCGCGCAATGGGCGATCGTGAAGGGCGGACACCTGCGCGCGTCGGAATTCAGCACCGACCTGCTCTACGACGGCGACACGTTCCGGGAGTTCAGCGCGCCCCGCATCGCCACCGGCAACGACCACGGCGGCGGGGACACCCTGGCCGCGACGATCGCCAGCGCACTGGCCAACGGATACCCGGTGCCCGACGCGGTCGAGTTCGCGAAGGAGTGGACCTACCGCTGCCTGGCCGCTTCCTACGACCTCGGCGCAGGTCACGGCCCTGTCTCACCACTGTGGAGACTCCGCGCCGATGCCTAGCGTGGCGTCACGAACTTGTCGGTGCCCGGGTTCATACTGAACTCATCGCACCCCCGCCGACCTCAACGACGCGATCGGCGAGAACAACGGAGTTCGTGCCGGGCGCGAAAGACTGACGCAGACAGAGCAATCACAGCGAGTCGAATCAACGCAGCTGCGCGCATTGCGGCCGGCCGCCGACGCAAGTCCCGTCCGCGTCCGGCCGGAATACGCGCAGTGACGCAACAGCCTAGAGATCGTGCGGGGACGGACCAGCGAAGGCGTCGCGCAGCGGTTGCGACGGGTCGATGGTGACACCGTTGAAACGGGCATGCGCCTGGGCCAGCGCCGCGATGCTCTCGGCGAGATAGTCGATGAAGCGCTCGACCGGCATCGCCGATACCTCGCGTTGATTCGCGCCGAGCCACCAATCCGTGGCCGAGGCGACCGCGCCGAAAATCGAATAGTTCACCAATTCGATCCCGGCCACGTCGATCGATTCCATCGGCAGCAGTCCGGCGAAGAACTCGGCCGCGCGCCTCGCTGATTGACGGGCAGCCACCAGGGCACGTTCGGTTTCCTTGGCCTGCTGGCTGAAATGGCTGTGCAGCATGAACCGGAAGACATTCGGGTGTGCCGAGACCACCGCCACATATTCGGTGGCCGCGGCGTGGACGAGTTCGGCCATCGAGTCGTCGGTGAGATTCACGCTGGTGAGCACGCGCTCCCAGAGCATGTCGCGTACCCGGTCCACGATCGCGTTGTAGAGGTCGGTCTTGTCCTCGAAATGGCGATACAGCTTGGGCTTGGCCGCGCCCGCCTCCTTGGCGATATCGCCCATGCTCACCTCGGGGCCGAGCAGATCGAGTGCCCGGAACGCCGCGTCGACGAATCCGATACGTACCTGCACCCGATGTTCGCGCCAGCGTTCGGTCCGCGCGTCGACACGACGACGCGGCGCCTCGTCCGTCTTGGGGTAACCGCGCGTCACGCCAGTAATACTAGGGCGCGCCGTACCGGGGCCTACGCACCAACACCGAGAGCGGGAACACTATTGCTGAAACAGCAATTTTCCTGGCGCTAATCGGCGCGGCTGATGCACTATCGGAGAAGCTTATTACCCGGACTGACCAGGAGCATCGATGACCGAGACCGTGCCGAACGCCGAAAAATTCTGGGAAGACTTCTACCGCGAGCGTGCGCAGATCTGGACCGGCAACCCGAACCCGCTGCTGGTGCGTGAGGTCTCCGACCTCACCCCCGGCACGGCCCTCGATCTGGGCTGCGGCGAGGGCGCCGACGCGATCTGGCTGGCTCAGCGCGGTTGGCAGGTCACCGCGGCCGACATCTCCGCCACGGCGATGGAGCGCGGTGCGCAGCGCGCCGCCGAGGCCGGGGTGACGATCGTGTGGGAGCGCCACGATCTGCAGGAGAGCCTGCCCGCAGGCACCTTCGATCTGGTGTCGGCGCAGTTCCTGCACTCACCGGTGGAGCGGCCGGACGAGCGGGCCGCGATCATGCGCAGCGCGGCGGCCGCGGTCGCTCCCGGTGGCGTACTGGTGATCGGCGCGCACGCGGCGGCGCCGAGCTGGGCCTCCAGCGAAATGCACGCGCACGTCTTCCCGACCATCGAGCAGGTACTCGAGCAGCTCGAACTCGGGCCGCAGTGGCAGGTGGAGACCGCCGAATTGGTCCACACCCCCTCGACCAGCCCCGACGGTGTGGTCGGCGAGCGCGCCGACAGTGTGTTGCGCGTGCGTCGCGGCTGATCACGATCCCCAGTAACCTCCCAGCTGGGTCCCAGCTCGGTGGCAGCGCGGCCATCGAGTCTGGGTGTCATGACTCAGACCGAGGCCGAGCAGAAGGCCATGCAGAGCAGCCGCGCGCCGGTGCTCGACGTAGTGATACCCGTCTACAACGAAGAGGTCGACCTCGGCCTGTGCGTGCGTAGGTTGCACGCCTACCTGCGTGCCGGATTCCCGTTCACCGCCCTCATCACCATCGCCGACAATGCCAGCACCGACGCCACCCTCGCGGTGGCGCAGTTGCTGGCGGCGGAACTCGACGGCGTGCAGGTGCTGCACCTGGATGCCAAAGGACGCGGACGGGCCTTGCGGACCGCGTGGGACCGGTCGGACGCGGCGGTGGTCGCCTACATGGACGTCGACCTGTCGACCGATCTGAACGCGCTGCTGCCGCTGATCGCGCCGCTGGTGTCCGGGCATTCCGATCTCGCGATCGGCACCAGGCTCGACGCGTCGGCCCGCGTGGTGCGCGGACCCAAGCGCGAAATCATCTCCCGCTGCTACAACCTGCTGCTGAAAACCACTCTGCGAGCGGGATTCTCCGATGCGCAATGCGGATTCAAGGCCGTGCGAACCGAAGTCGCGCGCGAACTGCTGCCGCTGGTCCGCGACGGCGAATGGTTCTTCGATACCGAGCTGCTGGTCCTGGCCGAGCGGGCGGGTCTGCGGATTCACGAGGTACCCGTCGACTGGATCGACGACCCCGACAGCCGGGTCGACATCCTCGACACCGCGCGCAAGGATCTACGCGGGATCTGGCGCTTGACCAGGGCGCTGGCCACCGGGGCCCTTCCGCTGGACGAGTTGCGGGCCGCGGTCGGGCGCGAACCACTGGTCGCCGGGGTGCCGCTCGGGATGGTCGGGCAGTTGGTGCGGTTCGCGATCGTGGGAGTGAGCTCGACGCTGGCCTATATCGCGCTGTATCTGCTGTTACAGCCGCTGATCGGCGGCCAGGGCGCCAACCTGGTGTCGCTGCTGGTGACCGCGGTGGGCAACACCGCCGCCAACCGCGCCTTCACCTTCGGCGTGCGCGGACGCGGCGACGCGATTTCGCACCAGTTCCAGGGTCTGGCCATCTTCGCGTTCGGGTTGGCGGTCACCAGCGGGTCGCTGTTCGCCCTGCATCGCTGGGCTCCCGACGCGCCTGTCGCAGTGGAGCTCACGGTGTTGATCACCGCCAATCTCATCTCGACACTCGCCCGTTTCGTCGGCCTGCGCTGGGTGTTCCGGAACGCGGGACGCGAATTCGGTCAGGCGTCGGGCCTGCGAGACAACAATCGCCAAGAGGCCGGGACCAGCCCCGCCGCGACGCGCGTTTCCGGCACCGACGGTGACACCGCTCTCGGCTCGGGTTCGGCAGTGCGCCCATATGTTTCGGAGGTACGTCGATGACTGCGACGATCGCCTCCTCTTCGCCCACCGATACCGCGCTCCCCGCCCCGCCCCGAAAGCGTTGGGAGTATCCGGCTTTGGCCGCGCTCCTGCTCGGCACGCTGATCTGCTATCTCCTCAATCTGAACGCCAACGGCTGGGCCAACGACTTCTATGCCGCTGCGATACAGGCGGGTTCGCAATCATGGGAAGCGTTCTTCTTCGGGTCCTCCGATGCCGCGAACTCGATCACCGTGGACAAACCGCCCGCCTCGCTGTGGGTGATGGAACTCTCGGTGCGGCTGTTCGGGCTCAACAGCTCGAGCATGCTGGTGCCGCAGGTGCTGCTCGGCGTGACCAGTGTCGCGTTGCTGTGGGCGACGGTGCGCCGGTCGTTCGGACCCGCCGCGGGGTTGATCGCGGGCACCGTGCTGGCGGTGACTCCTGTTGCGGTGCTGATGTTTCGGTTCAACAACCCGGATGCACTGCTCGTGATGCTGATGACCGCGGCAGCCTGGGCGATGACGCGTGCGGTCGAGGACGGGCGGTGGCGCTGGTTGCTGCTCACCGGTGGCTTCATCGGGTTCGGGTTCCTCGCCAAGCAGTTGCAGGTGCTGTTGGTTGTGCCGCCGTTGGCGCTGATGTATCTGATCGCCGGACCGCCGAAGCTCGGCAAACGAGTAGCGCAGTTGTTCGCCGCCGGCGCGGCGATGGTGGTCGCGGCGGGCTGGTGGTTGCTCGCGGTGGAGCTGTGGCCGGCGAACTCGCGGCCGTGGATCGGTGGGTCGCAGAACAATTCGATCATCGAGCTCACCCTCGGATACAACGGGCTCGGGCGGTTGAACGGCAACGAGACCGGCAGCGTGGGGCCCGGCGGGGAGCTACCTGCCGGCGGGAACGGAATGTGGGGCAGCACCGGGATCACCAGGATGTTCGATGCCGCGCAGGGTGGTCAGATCGCCTGGTTGATTCCGGCCGCGCTGGTCGCACTGATGGTGGGACTCGTGTTGCGCGGGCGCGCGCCGCGCACCGATCGGCGTCGGTCGGCGCTGATCCTGTGGGGCGGCTGGCTTCTCGTCAGCGCACTGGTGTTCAGCTTCATGGCGGGGATCTTCCACCAGTACTACACGGTGGCGCTCGCGCCCGCCGTTGCGGCGCTGGTGGGGATCGGAGCCGTGCAGATCTGGGGTTCGCGTGATCGGTGGTGGTTGCGGTGCGCAGGTGCTGTTGCCCTCGGCCTCACTACAGCGACCGCGTGGATGTTGTTGTCGCGCGATGCTTCCTTCCAGCCGTGGTTGCGATGGGCGATCCTGGCCATCGGCGTTGTCGCCACCGTCGCGTTCCTGTTCCCGCCGTCGCGCAAGCAGTCGGTCATCGTGGCGCTCGCCGCGGCCTTCATCGGCCTCGCCGGCCCGATCGCCTACTCGGTCGACACCCTCGCGTCCGCGCACTCCGGCGCGATCCCCTCCGCCGGGCCGAGTTCCGGCGGGACGCGCGGAATGGGTGGACCCGGCATGCGCCCAGGCGGGGATGATGATGCACCCGGCGCCGACGGATCCGCCACCACCGGCGCCAAAGATAGTGCGGCACCCGGCGGTACGCCCCCGGGCGGTGGGGCACCCAGCGGTACGCCCCTGGACGGTGCGGCCGCAGGTGGTGCGGTCACGGGTGCGCAGGGCGGCCTTCCGTCGGACGGTGGCACGCCGGGGCAAGGTGGCACGGCGACGGCGGACGGCTCCGGGCACGGCGCGAACGGCGGTGAGCAGCGCATGGGTGGTGCGGGTGGATTGCTGGGCGGGTCGCGTCCGAGCGATCAGATCGTCGCCCTGCTCGAGGCGAACGGCACCGACTACATGTGGGTGGCGGCGGCGGTCGGTTCCAACAGCGCCGCCGGGTACCAGCTCGCCACCGAACTGCCGGTGATGCCGATCGGCGGGTTCAACGGCAGCGATCCGTCACCGACCCTCGAACAGTTCCAGCAGTATGTGGCCGACGGGAAGGTCCACTACTTCGTGGGCGGCGGGCGCGGTGGCCCCGGCGGGAACAGTGCGTCGACCAGCTCGGCGATCACCGCCTGGGTGACGGCCAACTACACCGCGACCACAGTCGACGGAGTAACGCTCTACGACCTCACCCAGCCGAAGTCGTAGCCCGTCTCGACGCATGACTCGGCCCGGCGGACCACCCCGATCCGCCGGGCCCAGCTCACGGGCAACCGCCTAGCTGTTGCCCGATCATCACCGCCTGCTACCGCAACATGCCCGACAGGGACCACCGAGGCGATCGACGCCCACCATGCGGTCACCATCGGCGCTACTCGGCCCGAAGTCGGCCGCGTCGGCGAGCGGGCGCAGGCATCTGCGCGAGCCACCAAGATTAGCAGCGTTAGAATGGTGAGCGGCGCTAGAAAGTCGACCAGAGCTAGAGATTCGAGTCTCGCTAGTGAGCGGCGGGCCTCGTGGCGGCGACCCACTCGGCGAAGGACGGACCGGCCAGGGTGGCGTGCGGGGAAGGCAGCAGCGTGCCGTTTTCGAATTGCTCGCGGTCGGGGTTGGCGGAGTCGGAGGTTTCGATGATCCGCAGTGCGTCGCCGCGGGTCTCGATCAGGACTGTGGCCGCGCCGACCATGGTCTCCGGTTGCGGGCCCGCGATCTCCGGGAACGGAATATCCTCGACGGCAATCGGATTCGCGGCGAGATCGACCAGCGCCTCGGCGACAGTTCGCGCGGCGACCAGCTGAGTGCGCATGCCGGGGACGTAGGCGACGGCGTCCTGCGTGCCCCACCCGACCATTACCTCGACGAGTTCGTGGAACTGCGCCGCGCGGAGAATCTGCACCGGCAGGGCACCTTTGAGCAGTTCCTGCTCATGTGCGAGCTTGGCGGCGTTGTACCCGGCGAGCGAACCGTCGATCCCGATGATGGACACCACGATCAGCCGCTCGACCCCGGCCCGCTCCCCCGCCGCATGCAGATTCCGGGCGGAAGCGGTGAAGAACTCGGTGGCGACCTGCTGATCGGCCGAGGGCGTACTGGATGCGTCGATAACGATATCGGCCCCGGTCAACGCCTCGTCGAGACCCGCACCGGTCTCGATGTCGACACCGTCGGCCCGCGAGAAGGCGACGACCTCATACCCCCGCTCGACCAGCACATCCACCACATGGCGCCCCAGCCGCCCGGTCGCCCCCGCCACCGCGATCTTCTTCTGCTCCACCATGATCCACTCCTTGGTCGCTTCTTCGGCGTTCACAGAGTCGACGAAGCGGGCGACCGCAGTGTGACATCACCTGGTCACGAGGTCTCGAGACTCCCCCGCGGCGCGACCCAGCGATGATTGAGGTCCACCACCGACGCGACTGTTTCGAAATCGGAGTCGTAGTGGAAAAGGACGAGGCGGTGTTCGATCGCCAGCACCGCAGCGAGCAGATCGTGGATGCCGACCGCTCGGTGGCGTCCCGACCGGGCAAGTTCGCGTTGGATCGTGAAAGCGCTCTGCCAGTGTTCGTCATTGGTGGGCAGGTACTCGTACGCTGCCCGACGGCGAAAACGAATCTGTTCGTATTCAGCCGGGCTCCGGGCGCTGTAGAGCGCCTCGGAATCGAGCGGTGCGCAGGTGGCGATCAATCCCGCCTCGAGCAGCGGCCCGATCGCTGCACCCACATCCGGATGCCGCATACGAGCAGCCGCGCTGGTGTCGATGAGATAGCGCGCCGTTATCGCCATACGTCGTCGCGCCGATCCTTGTCGGCCATCTCGGCCATGCCACCGTTGACCAACCATTCGACTTCACTGGCGCGCGCATGCGCCACCACAGCCGAGTTCAGAGCGGCACGAACGGTATCGGAGACGCCCGCGGTCCCGAGCGCGTCCTGCGCGGACTCGAGTAGCTCGTCATCGATCTCGATCAGTCGTTTGGTCATGGCACAATCCCTCGATATATATTCCCCCATGGCCGAACTATATACCCCGAAATGACCAGCTCACAAGGGTTCAGTGGGACAGTTTCAGGGCATTGTGGAGGGTGGCGGCCCATTGGTCGACGATCAGTTTGCGGCGGGCGGAGTCGTCGGTGAGGACGTCGGCGAGGCCGAGGCCGCGGGCCAGGTCGAGGGTGGCCTGGACGAGATGGTGGGTGACCGGGTCGGAGTCGTCGACACCGAGGGCTTCGACGGCGCGGCGGTGGGAGGTCCGGCCGAACTTGGCCTCGAGGGGCAGGATCCGTTCGCGCAGGGCCGGGTCGGCGGCTGCGTGGGTCCAGACCTGAAGGGCTGCCTTGAAGAACGGGGAGGTGTAGGACTCGACGAGCGCGGAAACGACTGCGCGCGTACGTCCTTCGCCTTGGGCGACCGCGTTCACCGTTTCGGCTTCGGCCTTGGCTTGATCCATCCGGAACTCGAACATGTACTCGAGCGCGGCCGTGATCAGTTCCTCGCGGGTGGGGAAATGGTGCTGGGCCGCGCCGCGCGACACCCCGGCGCGCTCGGCGACCACCGACACGGTGGCGGCTGCCCAGCCGGTTTCGGCCAGGCAGTCGATGGTCGCCTCGAGCAGCCGCTGCCGGGTGGCCCGACTACGGTCCTGCTTGGGTTCGTGGGGTGTCGCCATCGGACTATTGTGCCCAGCTGGGCGGGCGCTTCTGGAAGAAGGCCGTCATGCCCTCGATCACTTCCGGGGTACCGAAGAAGCCCGCCGACCGCTTGGCCAGCGCTTCGGCCTCGGCGTCGAAGGTGGCGAGCACGGCCGCGTTGACGAGTTTCTTGGACTCCGCCAGGCCCTGCGGCGACCCCTTGCGCAGCTCGCCACTCAGGCGCTTCACCTCGGCGGCGGCATCCTGCGCGGCCACCGTGACCAGGCCGATCTGCTGTGCCGTCGCGGCGTCGAACTTCTCACCGGTGAGGAAGTAGCGGCTCGCGGCCCGCTGGTCCATCCGCGGCACCAGCGTGAGCGAGATCATGAACGGGGCCATGCCGATGCGCACTTCGGTGAGCGCGAAACTGCTGCCCGGTCCCGCGACGACAAGATCGCAGGCCCCGATGATCCCCATACCGCCGGCCCGGACATTCCCGTCGATCTGCGCGATCACCGGCTTGGGCGAAGCGAGGATGCCGCGCAGCACATCGATCATCACCCGGGTGCGTTCATCGGCGGCCACCGCAGGATCCGCGGTACTCGCCTCCTTGAGGTCCGCACC
>JACIXH010000213.1 GCA_014360565.1 Nocardia sp. | reverse complement strand
AGCTGAGGTTCGCGGGCGCGGGCCCCTACCGGGTACCGCGCCCGCGCTTCATGCAGGATCGTTGGCGCCCAACCGTGCGAGCAGCCCCACCGCCGCTGCCCGCACCCCTTCCATATCGCCCGGATGGCCGACGATGCGCAGAACCGCGTCCGGGATGACGCGCTCGGCCTCGGCAGTCGCCGCACCCTCGTCATATCTGATCGCGATCACCGTCTCGACCAGCCGGAACGGCAGAATTCGTGATTCGCCGGATTCGCCTGCGGCAGATGCTGATTCGGCAGCAAGTCGCTCGTAGTGCCCCCGCAGCTCGTCACGGCGTCGCCGAAACGCGACGAAACGTTCGGTACGCAGCTCCGGCAGCAGGTACAGCGCCCCCAGATTCCACCGCGCCGTGCGCAATTGGCGCACGTCGAACAGTGCCAGCGCGTACAGCTGGGTCACCGCGTCGTCGGGTTCGGCCATCATCCGCTGCGCGAATTCCACCGGCCCGGCCACTGTTTCGGCGAGTAGCGCGTTGAGGATGTCGTCCTTGGCGGCGAAGTGGTGATACAGCGAGGCCTGCCGCAGGCCCACCGCGTCGGCGACCGCCCGGGTCGAGGTGTTGGCGTACCCCTTGGTGGTGAAAAGCTCCGCCGCGGCGTCGAGGATCTCCGCGCGCGGCGTAGTGCCCTGCCTGCGCCGCTGTTCCAGCCGGGGACGCCCGGGACCGAGATTCGCCACACCGAAGATTCTGTCATCGGGTCACGGCCTGCCCCGCAGCGGGCGGCTCACCAGCGAAAAGGCCCGGCGGTCATATTCCTGTCATTTGACAGAAACTCAGGCAACGCAGAAGTTACCGCGGGCAGCCCAGTCGATACACGCACGACACCGTTCGAGCGATCGCGCGCGCAAAACTATCGACTGATAGATATTGGCCGAACCGCTGAAGGACACCGACATGGCCACGACACTCCAATCTCCCGCCGCTCCCACCGAACTCGGCCGTGACAGCGCCGATCTGGCAGCCTTCGGATACGCCCCGGTCCTGCACCGCAAGCTGGGGCGCTACGCCTCCTTCGCCGCAGGCTTCTCGTTCGTCTCCATCCTCACCACGATCTTCCAGTTCTTCGGCTTCGGCTATTCGTTCGGCGGCGCCGCCTTCTTCTGGACCTGGCCGCTCGTGTTCGCCGGCCAGTTCCTGGTCGCGCTGAACTTCGCCGAACTCGCCGCCCGCTACCCGATCTCCGGCTGTATCTATCAGTGGTCACGTCGGCTGGCCGGTGGGCTGATCGGGTGGTTCGCCGGCTGGATGATGGTGATCGCCCAGGTGGTGACCGCCGCCGCGGCCGCGATCGCACTACAGGTGGTGCTGCCATCGATCTGGAGCGGATTCCAGCTCATCGGCACCGACACCGCGCTCACCTCCCGCGACGGCGCGATGAACGCGGTACTGCTCGGCAGCGCGCTGCTCGTGGTCACCACCACCATCAATGTGATCGGCATCGACCTGATGTCGAAGATCAATTCGATCGGCGTCACCGTCGAGATCGTCGGCGTGCTGGCGATCATCGCGCTGTTCTTCGTCAACACCGAGCGCGGGCCCGATGTGGTCTTCCAGACCGACCAGGCCTCCCCCGGCCCGTACTGGGCGGCCTTCCTGGTCTCGGGTCTGATGGCCGCCTACGTGATGGTCGGATTCGATTCCGCCGGTGAGCTTTCCGAGGAAACCAAGAATCCGCGCAAGGTCGCTCCGCGCACGATCCTGCTCGCCCTGTCGGTGTCGGCGCTCGGCGGCGGCCTCATGCTGGTCGGCGCCCTGATGGCGGCGCCGAGCCTGTCCGACGGCGAATTGGCTTCCGGCGGGCTGGCTTATGTGATCACCTCGAAGCTGAACAGCCCCGTCGGCTCGGTACTGCTCGGTTGTGTCGCAGTGGCCGTGATCGTCTGCACCCTGGCGATCCAGACCGCGGGCTCGCGGCTGATGTTCTCGATGGCACGCGATGGCAAACTGCCCTTCGCCGGGGCGCTCGCCACCGTGCACCCGCGCTTCGGCACGCCCGTATGGCCCGCCGTGGCGATCGGCGCGCTCGGCATCGGGCTGCTGGTGCTCAATCTGGGCAACCCGGCCATCTTCGCCACCCTGGCCAGCGTCTGCATCGTCAGCCTGTATCTGGCGTACCTGCTGGTCACCGTCCCCTTGCTGATCCGGCGCATCAAGGGAATGCCCGCCCTCGACGACAAATCCCTGTTTCACCTGGGCCGCTGGGGCATTCCTGTCAACGCGCTCGCCGTCGCCTGGGGCATCGCCATGGTCGTGAACCTGGCCTGGCCCCGCCCCGAGGTCTACACCCCCGAGGGCGGCAGCTGGTGGCAATTGTGGGCAGGCCCGCTGTCGGTAGCCGTGATCCTGACCGTCGGCGCGCTGGTCTACCGCTTCGCGGTTGCGACACCGGAACCCTCGCACGCCGCATCCGAAACAGCGCGCGCGACAGCGTAATCCAGACCGGGTGCGCACGACGAGTACGCGCCCGCCTCCGACGCCGCCGAGTTCGCATCATCCAGCTCGCGCCCGTCGTTCCCGTCCGCCGATGCACTCGCCGAGGAGTTACCGATGACGAGTACCCAGTCCACCGACGGCGCTCGCGCCCACGCACGTGCCCAGGCCGCGGCGGCCACTCCCGCCCGCCCGCAGACCCCGTCCGATGTCGATCCCACCGCTGTCGTTGTCGCGCAACGAATTCCCGCTGGCGGATACGCGAATGTCGTGCTCGGGCGCGGCACACGCGTGCGACTCACCGACCCGTCCGGCACCACGTGCGCCCACTTGTTCCTGCTCCGGGCCGAATCCCCCTGGGAGCGCCTCAATGTCGCCGATACCGTGAAGGTGCCCTGGCAGGCGTACCTCAGCACGGGACACCCACTGCTCTCCGACCAGGGCCGGGTGCTGGCGACCGTCCTCGCCGACACCTCAGGACACCACGACACCTTGTGCGGCCCCACTGCCGACGGTCGCCGCCAGCTCCATCTGGCCGCCGCCAAACAGGGCCTCGAACCCCGCGACGTCGGTCCTTCCATCGCCCTGTTTCGCGGCGCACGGGTCGCGCCCGACGGCGCGATCGCCTCGACCGGCAACGGGAAGGCGGGCGCGGCGCTCGACCTCGTCATCCACCTACCGGTGACGCTCCTGGTCGCCAACGCACCCCACCCGCTCGACGACCGCCCCACCGGTGACCTCGACCTGCTCGCCTGGCCCGCAGGCGCCGACCGGGCCACCAACAACGATCCCGAATACCGCCGGGCAGTCGACAACACCGAAGCAGCCTGGTCGGCCGTACAGAACACGGAGGTCCCCGCGTGAACACCACCCGCACCGTCGTCCTCGACGAAACCGTCCCCGCCGAAGCGCCGTGGTCGGCCGTCGTCCACGCCGGTGACCAGCTCGACATCATCGACCTGCACGGCAACCAGGCCGTCGACTGCCTGCTCTATTCCGCCGACGATCACACCGCCCGCTACAGCGCCCAGGCCACCATCGCCGCCCAGCGCAATATCTTCCTCACCACCGGCAGCGTCCTGCGGACCGAAGCGGGCACCCCACTGATGACGGTCGTCGCCGATGAGGTCGGCAACCACGACACCATCGCGGGCGCCTGTTCCCAGGAATCGAACACCCTGCGCTACGGCCACCACATTCGCCACCAGCACGCCTGCGTGGAGAACTTCCTCACCGCCGCGCTGGCCTGGGGTCTGGGCAAACGCGACCTGGTCTCCAACATCAACTGGTTCATGAACGTCCCCGTCGAACCGGACGGCACCCTCGGCATCGTCGACGGCCTGTCGGCCCCCGGTAAGAAAATCACCCTCCGCGCCGAGATCGACACCCTCGTCCTGGTCTCCAACTGCCCACAGATCAACAATCCCTGCAACGGCTTCGACCCCACCCCCGTGCGCATGGTGGTGACCAGATGAGCCTCACCGTCACCCATGCCGACCAGCCCACTTCGCCGGAGTCCGCGTTGCGGGCGGCGGCGCCGAACGCTGTCGCTCCCGCAGCACCGCCCGCACCTCAGCCGCGCATCGTTGTCCTACGTCCCGGCATGCAGACCACCGTGCAGGACTGGCCGGGCCGGATCGGCTACTGGCACATCGGAGTCCCGCCCTCCGGGCCGATGGACGACCTGTCGTTCCGCCTCGGCAACCGGGTGCTCGGAAACCCCGAAGGCGCAGCGGGATTGGAGTGCACGCTGGGCGGGCCCGCGCTGCGGTTCACCGAGGCGACCTGGGTGTGTGTCACCGGGGCAGTCGCCGATGTCCGGATGGACGGCCTCCCGATCGAGCAGTGGCGGACAGTCGAAGTCCCCGCGGGCGGCGTGCTCGATGTCGGCGCGATCCGGGGTCCCGGGATGCGCACCTACATTCTGATCTCGGGCGGCATCGCTGTCGACGAATTCCTCGGCAGTGCCGCGACCTTCACGCTCGGCAAGTTCGGCGGCGCAACCGGCGCCGCGTTGTGCGCCGACGATTCGCTCACGCTCGGCGTACCCTCGACCTGCCTCGCCCCCGCCGTCCCGATGGCCGACCAGCCCGCCTTCGCCCGGCGATGGGAGCTCGCCGTGACCGAAGGACCGCACGGTGCGCCGGAGTTCTTCACCCGCAACGACTTCGACACCATCATCGGCATCGACTACGAAGTCCACTTCAACTCCGACCGCACCGGCGTGCGTCTCATCGGTCCCAAACCGGAGTGGGCCCGCGCCGACGGCGGCGAAGCCGGCCTGCATCCGTCCAACATCCACGACAACGCCTACTCCATCGGCGCACTGGATTTCACCGGCGACACCCCGATCCTGCTCGGCCCCGACGGTCCCAGCCTCGGCGGATTCGTCTGCCCGATCACGGTGGTCGCCGCCGAACGGTGGAAGCTGGGCCAGCTCACCCCCGGCGACAAGGTCCGCTTCGTGCCGATCCGCTCCGAACACGCGGCTCCCCCAGCACAACTCGGCCAGGGCCGCCGCGCCGGCTTCGGCACTGTTCTGTCGGCGGGCCGCGACGGCGACGACGGGATCCTGCGCCGCGCCGAAGCCGACGACGAGACCGGCGTGACCTACCGCCGCCAGGGCGATGACGGCGTCCTCGTCGAATACGGCACGCTCACTTTGGATCTCGGCTTGCGCGCTCGCGTACACGCGCTGCACCAGCACCTCATCGCGATCGGCCCACGCGGCGTCGTCGAACTGACCCCCGGCATCCGTTCACTCCAGATCAGGGTCGACCCGGCAATCCTGCCGATCCGCCGGTTGCTCGATTTGCTGGCGGAAGCCGAAGCGCACCTGCCGAATTCCGATCAGCTCGTCGTTCCCAGCCGCACCGTCCACCTGCCGCTCTCCTGGGACGATCCCGCCACCCGCGAAGCCATCACCCGCTACATGCACGGCATCCGAGCCGACGCCCCGTGGTGTCCGTGGAACATCGAATTCATCCGCCGCATGAACGGCCTGCCCACGGTCGAGGACGTCTACCAGACCGTCTTCGATGCCGAATACCTGGTTCTGGGCCTGGGCGATGTCTACCTGGGAGCCCCGGTGGCCACCCCCACCGATCCCCGCCACCGCCTCGTCACCACCAAATACAACCCCGCCCGCACCTGGACGCCCGAGAACGCGGTCGGCATCGGCGGCGCCTACCTCTGCATCTACGGCATGGAGGGCCCTGGCGGCTACCAGTTCGTCGGGCGCACCACGCAGGTCTGGAATCACCGAGCCCGCCCGTCGGGCGCCGCGGGCACCGGCATGGACCGATTCGCGACCGACGCCGAAACGCCCTGGCTGCTGCGCTATTTCGACCGCATTCGCTGGCATCCGGTGCAAGCCGACGAGCTACTCGACCTCCGCGCGGACTTCGCGGCGGGCAAGGTCGACATCACCACCGAGACCGGCGAGTTCCGGCTGGCCGACTACCGCAAGTTCCTGGCCGACAACAGCGAGTCGATCGCCGACTTCCGCGCGGTCCAAGCCGAAGCCTTCGCCGGGGAACGCCAATCTTGGCGTACAGCAGGAGAACTCAACGACTGACCAGATCACGACGCGCGGGTCCGGCGCGGCGTCCGACGCGCAGAACAATCGTCGAACGCGCGCCGCCGCCGGCTACCTCCTCGAAGGCGCCGAATCGATCAATTCGGAACCAGATCCGCGCTCCGGCGGCGCACGCTGCCCGGCAGTTGACCGTCCAGTCCCGCGGCGACCTCCATGACCGCTTCGGCCACGGCGAGACACGCGCCCAGGCGCGGCGGTCTGTGCAGCCCCGAATCTCCCTGCAGCAGCAGGCGAACCGCGGCCCAAGGCAGATTCACATCGGCGAAGGCCGTGTGGAACAGCCCCGCCGACGGCCGTGGATTCACCTCGAGCAGTACGGGCTCGCCTGCGCGATAACGCAATTGAACATTTGTCAGATAGGACAGCTCGAAGCGCTCGACGAGCTTGCGTGCGATGTCGACCAGCGCCGGGTCGTCGAGCAGCAGGCGGAATCGTCCTCGCTTGGCGCGCGCGATTCCCATCAGCAGTTCACCTCCCGGCGCCGACAGACAGTCGATGCTGATCTCCGGGTCTTGCAGAAACGGCATGACGAGCAGCGGCGGCACGAACTCGCCCTCCTCGGCGGCACGACGCATCGCCGCGGCCACCGCATCGACCGAGGCCACCGGTTCGGGGGCGACCCGCAGGTTCGCCATGGTCAGCGGGCGGTCGTCGAGGATGCGAAAGCCGAACGCCGAGAACTCTCCACTCGGCTTGATGCACAGGGTGTCCGCGCCCAGCGACAGCTCGTCGACCGCGGCACAGAACTCGTCCGCGTCGCGCGCCTCCCGCCATGGCGGCACGGGAATCCCTGCGGCACCGGCGATCTCGTAGGTGCGGACCTTGTCGGTGAGCGCCTGCACCGCCCACAGCGGCGAGCACATCAGACTGGTACCGATCGCGGCGAAGTCCGCGCCCCGGCCCGCCAGCGCGTCGAGGCGCCGCGGCGGAATTAGTACATCGATGCGGTGGGTGCGACAGAAATCGAGCGCGAACTGCGCGTACTCCTCGTTGCTGACGTACCGCGGTTCGATCGCCGACACATCACACACCGACAGAGCGGCCGCGCTCGGATCCACGTTGCTGGCATAAATGGTGACTTCGACACGGTCAGGGTTCTCCCGCAGCAACCGCATGACCTGAACGGTCGCTGCCCCTGCACTGCTCAGCCAAATCCGGAGTGCGATAACAAACGCTCCCTTCCTGTTCTCGGAGAACCCGGACCCTATCGTGGTTCTGCTCCGAGCACATTTCGAGCAGCGGAACACACATCACGTCCGATCCGACCAGCGGGCTGAGGTGAGCTGATCAGCCCGTTGTCACGCGGAACGAGGTGACGCCGCGGTGGGGTGCGCGGGTCTGGGATCGGGCAATGTGAGCGCTGTGTGGGCCGCTCGCCCGGCCGGCGGCGGCGAGGTGGCCAGGCTGCGGAGTCTGCGGTTGCGAGCCTCGAGGGCCTGGGACGTGGCGGGAAACAGCGCTGCCTCTCCGGTGGCGATCTGCGCTTGGTTGAGTTCGACGAACCCCCGGCCGGCCTGCTCGTACGCGGAGAAGGCGGTGTGGTGATCGTCATGGGCGGCCAGGGAGTGGGCGAGCGTGTACGCGCCGACGAGCGCGAGACTCGACCCTTGCCCGGTCAGGAACGACGGCGCGTAGGCCGCATCGCCGACGAGCGCCACCCGCCCGCTCGACCATCGCGGCATGTGGATTTGGCTCACTGTGTCGAAGAACCGGTCCGGCGCACGGCGCATGGCATCGACGATCGTCGGCACCTCCCAGCCGTCCTCGCCGAAGACGGTGGCGATCAGCTCACCCTGGATCTCGGGGTCGCGAGGGGCTCGTTCCGGCGAAATGGCGTGGGTGAAGGTCAGCAGGGCGTGTACGTCGCCACTGTCTCCGGTGGCGTACAGAGCAGCCGCTCGTCCAGGGGTGTTCCAGATGAGTGCTTCGCGGGAGAGGCCGAAGGTGTTGGGCATCGTGCAGATCGAGAAGCAGTAGCCCAGGTAGCGCAGGTATTCCTGTTCGGGGCCGAAGGCGAGTGCCCGGGTTCGTGAGTGCATCCCGTCAGCGCCCACGACGAAATCGAAACTGCGTTGGGCGCCGCTACGGAAGGTGACGTCGACGCCGTGCTCGTCTTCGGTGAGCGAGTCGATGGAGTCATCGAAGACGAACTCCACCTTGTCGCGGACCGCCGTGTAGAGCGCTTGTGTCAGCGCCCCTCGAGGAACCTCGAGGTCGTGCCCGTCGACGCCGCCCGCCACTGCCTGCGGATGAACGATCGCGGCTCGACTGCCGTCGGCATGCAGGAACGTCACCCGCCGCGTGTCGATATGGGCTCGCTGTAGTTGCGCCGAGATGCCCATTCTGCGAGCCACCTCGACAGCGGTACCGCGCACGTCGATCGGGTAACCGCCGTCGCGCACACCGGTGGACTTCTCGACCACCGTCACCGTGAAGCCGTATCTGTGCAGCCAGAACGCCAACGCGGGTCCCGCGATGGCGGCGCCGGAAATGAGGACGGATCCTCTCGATGCCGTATTCATGTCAACTACTCCGTTTCTCAGGGGACTGTCGGAGGTCGGGTCATCGCACGTTTCGCGGGTCATCCGACAGCCTCGAGTGTCGGCGCGGGCGTCTGCCGGGCCGGGCGGGTGGTTCGCACGAGAACGACGACCACGACCGCGGCGATCGCGAAGGCCGCGGCGGCGATCGCTGTGTAGCTGAACACCCCGGTAGCCGAATTCACTGTCTCGCCGTCCGCGACCACGGTGGTCGAGGCGAGTACAGCCGCGCCGACGAAGTTGAACACCACGGCGCCGGTCGACACCATCACCATGACCAGGCTGGAGACGATGCCCTGCCGCTGCGCGGATGCCAGCTCGCCTGCCATGTTGAAGCCCGAGGCGCCCAACGCGGCGACCGTGACCCCCAGCAGGAACGCGAAGCACAGCGCCGCGAGCAGGTGCGAGACACCGAGGAACATTCCGATGGTGGCGACAGTTCCGAGCACGACCGCCCCGGCCAATGTCATGGCCGGTCCGATCCGGGTGCCCAGCCATCCGGCCACCGGACCACCGAGCATGACTCCGACGGCCGGCGCCGCGAGCAGCAACGCCATCGACCCGTGATCTGCGAGTCCGTAGCCAAGATGCTGGTCTGCCGAGACATCCGAGATGAGCGGAAGCAGTTGCAGCATGCTCTGGTAAGAGCCCGCGCCCAGAAAGACGACCAGCAGCGTGAGCATCAGTGGCTTGCCGAGGTTTCCGATGTCGATCAGCGGGTCGGGCTTTCGGCTCGAGACCGTCAACCACCTGGCCGATGCCACGACCCCACCGAGGAGAAGGGCCAGCGGACCGGTCGCGGACCAGCCGAGGTCAGGACCCAGACTGATGTAGCCGAGCACACCGAGCAAGCCACCCCCGAGCAGCAACGCGCCCGCGATGTCGATCCGACCCGGTGTCTTCACGAGTGATTCGGGAACAAGGAAACGCACGCAGATCGCCATCGCGACCGCCACCCCGGCGGAGATGAGAAACAGGATCTGGAAGCCGAACTCCGTCGCCAGCTTCTCGATGAGAAAGCGGGAGGCGACATTGAGCATCGCGGTGCCGGTGGTCACGATGCCGACGATGATCATGGCCAAGCGTGGCGTGCACACGGTTCGTACGATCGCGACGGACAAGAACATCGCGGCCAGCGCGGCTCCCTGCAACATACGTCCGATGACGAAGACCCACATCGTCGGAGCCACCGCGCAGATCAGCGCACCCACACAACTGATCAGCAATGTCAGCACGAGCACCCGGCGTTTGCCGTAGATGTCAGCGCTCTTGCCCAGCAGCGGGGCCCACATCACGCCCGCCAGCATCGCGGTGGCGTTGAGCCATGCCGCCTGGTCGGTACCGAAGTGGTCGAGCATCTCGGGCAGCACGATCAGCGGTGCGCCGATCGCCGAGTCCACCACGAAGTTCACCATGGCCAGGACCGCCACGAGGCCGAGTAGTCGTCGGCTCCACCGCGCGTGAAGACCGGCGCTCGCACCGTCGGTTGTGTTCTGCTGCATCGAAATCGGCTCCTCACCAGATGTGTTCGCCCGGCTCGGCGGGCTCTCGCCACGCGTGGGACAGGGCGGCGACGTTCTGGCTACAACGGTTCCAGCGGAGCCTGCGGCAGGCATCGTCTCCGGTGAGCGATCGCTTCTAGTGCTGCTGCACCAGAGGATCTGACGCTGCTGGTGCGAGCGCCCCGGATCGACCCACGGGGCCGGCGCCGCACGGTCACGGGACGCTTCGGACGCGTATCTTGGGCGAGGTGTTGGCGACCCCGCAGCGTTCCCCGATCCGGTGACGTCCACGCGCCACGTGACGCGAGGGCCCATGTCGTGGCGCGAGGTAGCCGTCCTCGCGACAGCGTTCCTGTTGTGCCTGTCCGGCGGGATCTTCCATGTCGACGACACCCGTGGGTGGCCACCGATCGCGGCCTACCTCGTGGCGGGGATCTCGGGTGCGGCGTTGGCGGTGCGGCACCGCGCACCCGTGGTGGCGGTCGCGGTAACCACCGTGTGCGGGATGCTGGCAGCGCCCCTGGGACTGCTGCTGAGCCCGCTGATCGTTGTACCGGTCGCGATCGCCGCCTATGCGCTGGCCGTGCACACCGAACTCAGGGTGACGATCGCAGTCCTGCTGCCCGCCGTGGCGTTGCTGGTCTCGGTGACCCCCTTTCTCGACGGGCTGTCCTGGCAGGACGGCAGCAGGCTGCTCTCGGTGGCGGCGCTTCCGCTCATCGCCGGCGCTCTCGGTAATGCGACGCAGAGCCGCCGGGCCTACCTGGCGGCCATGGAGGAACGGGCCCTGCGCGCCGAGGAAAGCCGGGAGAGCGAGGCGCGCCACAGCGTGGCCGAGGAACGGGTGCGCATCGCTCGCGAGCTCCACGACGTCGTCGCCCACCAGATCACCCTCGCCAATGC
>JACIXH010000212.1 GCA_014360565.1 Nocardia sp. | reverse complement strand
TCTGTACACCCCCGCCGCGCATCGCTGGTTCACCCCGCGGTGAGTACCGTACGGCGAACAAAACGGCCGTCCGGAATCAGTTCTGCTGATTCCGGACGGCCGAATAGGCGATGGCGGCTGGTTCGGATCAGACCAGCGCCGCGTCCAGTTCGATCTCGGCCACACCCGCGAGTGCCTTGCTGATCGGGCAGCCGTTCTTGGCGGCGGTGGCCGCGGCGGCGAAGGCCTCGGCGTCGAGGCCGGTGGCGACCGCCCGCACCGTCAGCTTGATCTTGCTGATCCGGAAGCCGCCCGCCGGATCGGGCCCGAGGGTCACATCGGCGCTCACGTCCAGGCTCTCCGGCGTCCCGCCCGCGTTGGCGATCTCGGCGGACAACGCCATCGAGTAGCACGACGAATGCGCCGCCCCGACCAGTTCCTCCGGGCTGGTGCCCTCGGCCGTGTCGGCGGTCCGGCGCGGGAAGCTCACGTCGAACTTGCCCACACCCGAGCTGGCCAGCTCGACCTGCCCGGACCCGTCCTGCAGTCCGCCTGACCAGAGTGTGCGTGCGCTACGAGTCGGCATCGCGATCCTTTCGGTTCGAGTTGTATTGCATTCGATGACGAACCTACTCGGGTGTTCAGAGGGTCGCGCTGGTGATTTCGTCGAGACGCTCGAGTTTGTCGGGCCAGACCTGCTGGTGCAGATCGCGGATCGCCGCGGTGGGGAAGCCGGAGTGACGCAGGCGCAGGCGGATGCCGCGGGGTTGTGTGAGGAATTCGGCGGCGACCACGGTCTCGGCGCCCTCGGTCGCGGCGGTGACCCAGGTGAATTCGATCCGCCGATTCGGCTCGAGCAGCAGGATGCGGCCGTAGTGGGGGTTGCGCTTTTCGGGCGAGCCGGTGTCGAAATAGAGCGGCTCGTTCACAGCGGGTCGCATCAGCACCGATCCGGGGACGGCCAGCCACAGGTCCATGCCTTGGATCCAGGCTGCGTAGAGCAGGCTGGGCGAGGCTTTCATCACGCGTTCGACCGTGAGCTCGTGCGGCCGCGTGGACAGGTCCGGGGGGCGAACTGGCTGGTCCATCAGCCGACTCTACCGGTCCTGACCGGCCGAACCCCGCATCGGGTGTGCGACAGCATCACTCGGGATCGGTGACCCGCGCCTGGCGCGCGAAGAAGCGGCAGACCATCGTGGCCTGCCGCTTGCCTCGACGTTCGGATGGCAGGTCAGGTGAGATCTCGACGGGTCATCAGCCAGATCGTGCCGCCCGCGAAGGCCACCACATAGACCGCCAGGAGGGCGAAGGATTCGCCGCGGGTGAGGATGTCGAGGACGCCGGGGTTGGCCGGACCTTCCACGGTGCGCATCGCGCCGGCCAGCGAGCCCGCAGCTGTCCCTGGGAGCAGGTCGGTGACGGCTTCGATCGGACCGAAGATGCCCGCCACGCCGCGGAGCAGATTCTCCACCACCAGGACCCACACCAGGCCGAGACCGACGGCCAAGGCGGGGCCGCGGGCGATGGCGCCGATCAGGGCGCCCGCGAGGGTCCACATGCCGAGAATGGCTGTACCGGTGGCGATGCCGATCAGTGAGTCGCCGAGCGAAGGCAGGGTGATCGGCTGGGATTCACCGGCCGCGATCACCGTGGCGATGCCGATGTCGACTACGAAGGCGACCAGGACGAGCGCGAAGACCACTGCCAACAGGGACAGCAGCAGTCCCGCCACCGCCACCGCTCGGCTCGGCCCCTGAGTGAACACGGTTTTCCAAGTACCCCACCCATACCCGCTGCCGACCGCGAGCGCGCCGAGGATCAGCACCAGCGCACCGCCGAACATCGACATGCCCTGCGTGAACACCTCGGGGACGGCGGCGGGCATGAGCTGGCCGAGCAGGACATCGCGCGGGAGCCCGTCCGACATCGCACCGTTCTCCCCGGAGGTATAGGCGAGATAGTTGAAGAGGTAGGCGAAGGTCAGGTTGAGCAAAATCCAGGTGCCCAGGACGATCCAGAACGCGGGCCAGCGGCCGAGTCGCACCGCTTCGGCCCGCACACTCGCGGTGAGATCCCTTGTCATGGTGCTCATTTCGCTACCTCCACGGCTGTCATCTCGAAGAACACTTCTTCCAGGGATTTCTCGTCCACGCGCAGTTCGAGCAGGTCCGCGCCCGCCGCGACGACGGCTCGCGCCACCTGCGGAGCCATCGCCGCGTTGGCTTCGACTCTGATTCCGTCGGCGCCCGCACGCGAGGGCGCCTCGGTGGCCGCCCGTACGGCGTCGAGAGCGACGTCGACGGGCTCGGCGCGAACGAGAAGGGTTGCGGTGCCGCGCAATTCGGCGACCGTCGATTCCGCGAGCAGCCGCCCGCCCGAGATCACGCAGACGCGGTGGCAGATCTCCTGCACCTCGGCGAGTTGGTGGCTCGACAGCAGCACCGTGTGACCGTCAGCGGCGAGATCAGTGATGAGCGTGCGCATTTCGGCCAATCCCGCCGGGTCGAGGCCGTTCGTCGGTTCGTCGAGGATGAGCAGGTCGGGATCGCCCAGCATGGCCGCACCGACGCCGAGGCGCTGCTTCATGCCCAGCGAATAGGTGCGGAAGCGGTCGCCTGCCCGGTCGGCGAGGCCGACGCGTTCCAGTGCGGTCTCGACCTCGGCCTTGCCGTGGCCGCGATAACGGGCGAGCACCCGCAGGTTGTCGCGGCCCGACAGGTAGGGGTAGAAGCCGGGGCCTTCGATGAGTACGCCGATCCGGCGCAACACCTCCGGGTCACCCGGCGGAAGGCCCTGGACGGTCGCGGTGCCCGCGCTGGGCCGGATGAGGCCGGCCAGCATGCGCAGCGTGGTGGTTTTGCCCGCACCGTTGGGTCCGAGGAATCCGTAGATCTCCCCGGCCGCGACCCGCATGCTCACCGCGTCCACCGCGAGGTGTTCGCCGTAGCGTTTGGTCAACTCGGTGGTGACCACGATCGATTCGTTCATGGGAATCAGAATCCGCGCTCGCAGGCCCGTTCGGCATCCGTCGCCCGGCGCGCGCTGTTGTACGCCGCGCGGACTACGGCGTGGTGCGAGTTGTCCGAGATCGCCGGATATCGGCCCCGAAAAACGCCTGATGACCGGCCGCAGTGGTGGGGATCGTGTCGTGCTGGGGGAAATACGCGCGCAGGCCGACGCGGGTGGCGCGCGTACACAATAGGGTTGGACACGTGGGAGCGTCTGCGAAGTGGGAGCGTGGCTCAGTCGTCAAGGACTGGGGCCTGGCAGTGGTGGTCGCGGTGATCCAGCTGGCCGGAAGTTCCGGTGCGAATTCGCATCAAACCGGAGTGCGGTCGCTGGACGCGTTCGCGTATCTGCTGCTGCTCGCCGGGCCGATCGCGCTCGGCTTCCGCCGGGTGTTGCCCGAACCGGCGCTGCTGGTGGCGTTCGTCGCCACGGTGACCTATGTGCTGAGCGACTACGGGTACGGTCCGATCTTCCTTTCGCTGATCATCGCGTTCCTCTCCGCGGCGATCCACCGATCACGATGGCGCACCTACCCGGTGGTCGCCGTCGGCTACCTGTTGATGGTGTGGCCGCTGCCCGCTCTGCTCGGGCGGCACTCCGACGCGTGGCAGGCGTTCGGACTGCTGGCCTGGGTCGGTGTGCTGGTCGGGATCGCCGAGGGGGTGCGGCAGCGGCGGGCGGTGGTGCTCGCCCGGGCGCAGCGGGCGGAGGCGACCAGACGAGACGACCAGGCCCAGCAGGCCAGAGCGGCATCCGAGGAGCGGCTCGCCATCGCCCGCGAACTGCACGACGTTCTCGCGCACAGTCTTTCGCTGATCAACGTGCAGTCGTCGGTGGCGCTGGAACTCTTCGATCGCAAACCGCAGCAAGCCGCGGCGGCCCTCGCCACGATCAAGACCACGTCCAAAGAGGCATTGACCGAAGTCCACACCCTGCTCCACGCGATCCGCAGCGGCGCCACGGTCGCGCCGGAGTATCCCGAAAGCACTGGCAGCGAGCCGGATTCGCCCGCGCTCGCCACCCGTTCCGAACCACCACGACCGGCCCCACGCGCACCCGCGCCCACCCTCGAAGACCTCGACACGCTCCTGGAACGCACCCGCGCGACCGGGCTCGAGGTCGACACCAAGATCATCGGAATGCCGAAGAAGCTGCCCAGCGTCATCGATGTGGCGGCGGCCAGGATCATTCAGGAGTCGCTGACCAACGTGGTGCGGCACGCGCCCGGAGCGACGGCGCTGATCGCCCTGCGATACACGCCGGAATCGATCGACATCACCGTCGACAACACCCGGCCCACCCGGACGGCTGCGCGAACGGGGATCGGCGGCAACGGGATCATCGGGATGCGGGAACGGGCGCACGCGCTGGGTGGGGCGCTCACCGCCGGGCCGCGTCCGTCCGGTGGGTTCCGGGTGGCCGCCAGGTTGCCCGCCCGACCTGCGGCGTTGTCTTCGTCCGACGTTCGCGCCGAAGCGTCCAACGGCAGGGAGGCAAGTGCATGATCCGCGCGAAGGATCGCCGCCGTACGAGAGTCCACCCAACGGTCCCCGGTGCGGGCGCATCCCGAGCGGATACGGCATGAGCGGCGATCCCGACTACGGGGCGGGTACCGATCGTCCGCAGACCGGTTCGGGCACGGCCGCGATCCGCGTGCTGGTGGCCGATGATCAAGCGCTGGTCCGTGGCGGATTCGTCGCGCTGCTCGACGCCCAGGACGACATCGTGGTGATCGGGGAGGCCGAGAACGGCGAGCAGGCGGTGCGGATGTCGCGTGCCCTTGTCCCCGACGTCGTCCTCATGGACATCCGCATGCCGATCCTCGACGGCCTGGCCGCCACCCGCATGATCGCCGACGACCCAAAACTCGCGGCGGTCCGCGTTGTCGTGCTCACCACTTTCGAACTCGACGAATACGTCTTCGAGGCCATCCGCGCCGGCGCCGCGGGCTTCCTGGTCAAACACACCGAACCCGCCGACCTGCTGCGCGCCGTGCGCGTCGTGGCCGCGGGCGACGCCCTGCTCTCCCCCGGCGTCACCCGCCGCCTGCTCGCCGAGTTCTCCACCCACGCCAAGCAACCGCCCCCGGCCGCCTTCGCCGAACTCACCGACCGTGAACGCGAGGTGATGACCCTGGTGGCCGAGGGCCTCACGAACGCCGAAATCGGCGCCCGCCTCTATATGTCGCCCGCCACCGCCCGCACCCACGTCAGCCGCATCCTCACCAAACTCTCGGCCCGGGACCGCACCCAACTCGTGGTCATCGCCTACGAATCAGGCCTGGTCCGTCCCGGGTGGCAGTGACGCCGCCGGCTCACGGCGCAGGGCCTACTTGCCCTGGTCGGCCTGCTTGCGTTCGGACTCGGAGAAGCGGGCGCGGCGGGCAGCTCCCGCGGGGGCGGCCTGGGCTCGGGCGGAGTAGGCCGACAGGGCGTCGAAGGCTCCTCGGACGCCACCGGCGACCGGGGCGTAGGTGATGGCCGAGCCGGGGTCGAAGCCGAGGTTGGAGCCGACTGCGACGGCGTCCATGTTGGCGCCGAGGAACACGAAGGTCCAGTTGTAGACGTCCTGCTGCTGGGTGATCAGCGACTTCACCGCGGCGTGGGTCCATTCACGGCTCGAGTTCTCGTGGCCGTCGGTGAGGACGACGACGATCACGGTGCCGGGGCGTTCGTGTTCGGGGCGCTCGGCCAGTTCGGCGCCCACGCTGGTGACGAGTTTGCCGAGCGCGTCGTAGAGCGCGGTCCCGCCGCGCGGCTGCAAGCTCGGCGCGGGCACCTCGGCCAGCGGCACGTTCGAGTAGACGACATCGTAGGTGGTGTCGAACTGAGCGAGCGTGACCTCGATCTTCTTCGGCACCTCCCGCTGCTGCTCGAAATAGGCGGCCAACCCACCTTCGGTATCGGCCTTGATCGTCTGCATCGAGCCCGAACGGTCGAGCAGGACGGCGATCAGCGTGCGGTCGGAATCAGTCATGTGTGCGAACACCCCCGGGTCGGTTGGATAAGCAATTCCCACCGTACGCCGCGCAATCGCGCCGTCGAACCAGCGAAAAGCAGACGCCAAGGTATCGCCAAGGCGCCGTTTCTACCGTCACCACGGTCCGGCCACTCTGCCCGAAACGAGCGTCATCCCATGAGCATCATCTTCGTGTTCACCCGCATCTCCCCCGCCGATGCCGACCGCCTCACCGGCGCACCCGATATCGCCGACGAATTCCTCGACGCGCTGCCCCTTGCCGACGACGAACCGTGCGGTGACCTCGATCAAGCATGGGACGGACTGCGCCTGCTGTTCCCCGCGGCCGCTGTCGACTTCGACCTCCTGCGCGAAGACCGGTCGGGTGGTCGACAGGATTGCCTCAGCGTCTGGACCCCGAAAGAGGTCGCCGCGGCAGCGAAGATCCTCACCTCGACACCTTTCGGCACGCTCGCCGAGCATTTCTCCCCCGAGTTGATGGACGAGGAGGCCGCGCGCCCTGAAATCTGGGACGACCGCGACGAAGCGCTCGACTACCTGGGCGACGGCTATGCCCGGCTGCGGGCGTTTTTCGCCTATGCGTCTTCGACGGATTCCGCGGCAATCGGTCGATTCGCCTAGCCACAGGAGAAAGGAAATTGTCATGGGAGTGACCATGTCGTTCACCAGTGTGAGCGCGGCCGATCTGGAACTGGCGATGAAGCACAAGGATTGCGCGGCGGAGCTTCTGCACGGCTTCACGCGGCCGGAAACGGATCCGGACGGGTACCTGGACAAGTCGTGGGCGGGGCTGAAATACCTGCTGGAAGCGGCGGATACGGGTATCGACCTGTTCTTCACCGCGACGCCGCTGCCCCTCGACGGGTACAGCGGATGGGATCCGGACAGTGTCGCGCACACCGCTGAACTGCTGCGCAAGACCTCGTTCGACACGCTCGCCGCGCACTACGACCCGGTCGCCATGGACGCGATGGGCGTGTATCCCCGGATCTGGGTCCGTGACGGGAACGACGGCCTCGCATATCTCCGTTCGCACTACGCCCACCTGGTCGAGGTGTTCGCGCACGCGGCCCGTCATCGGTCCGGTCTGCTGCAGAGCTTCTACTGATCCCGGCAGCGAAAAGCCCGCCCCCTGAAATTTCAAGGGGCGGGCTTCGTCGTTTCTGCTGCTTACTCGCCGGAGGCGGCAGCTTCAGGGGCGGTGCCCTCCGCTGCGCCGGTGAGAACCACCTCGGGCTTGTCGTCGGACGCGGAGGCCTTGGTCAGCTTCGTCTTGCCTTCGAAGGTGAACTTGGCATCCTCGCCGAGACCCTCGCCGTTCCAGCCTTCGACGTCGACCAGAATCGTCTGGCCCGCGCCGATCTCGCCGAAGAGGATCTTCTCCGAGAGCTGGTCCTCGATCTCGCGCTGGATCGTGCGACGCAGCGGACGAGCGCCGAGAACCGGGTCGAAACCGCGCTTGGCGAGCAGGCTCTTGGCCTGATCGGTCAGCTCCATCGCCATGTCCTTGTTCTTCAGCTGCTTGCCGACGCGAGCGATCATCAGGTCAACCATCATCACGATCTGTTCGCTCGTGAGCTGGTGGAAGACGATCACGTCGTCGATGCGGTTGAGGAACTCGGGGCGGAAGTGCTTCTTCAGCTCGTCGTTGACCTTGAGCTTCATCCGCTCGTAGTTCGAGCCCTCGGCGTTGGACTGGGTGAAGCCCAGGCCGACAGCCTTGGAGATGTCGGAGGTGCCCAGGTTCGAGGTGAAGATCAGCACGGTGTTCTTGAAGTCGACCGTACGACCCTGACCGTCGGTGAGACGGCCGTCCTCGAGCACCTGCAGGAGCGTGTTGTAGATCTCCTGGTGCGCCTTCTCGATCTCGTCGAACAGCACCACCGAGAACGGCTTGCGGCGCACCTTCTCGGTGAGCTGGCCGCCCTCCTCGTAGCCCACGTACCCGGGAGGGGCACCGAACAGACGAGAAGCGGTGAAGCGGTCGTGGAACTCGCCCATGTCGATCTGGATGAGCGCGTCGTCGTCGCCGAACAGGAAGTTCGCCAGCGACTTGGCGAGCTCGGTCTTACCGACACCCGAGGGGCCGGCGAAGATGAACGAGCCCGACGGACGCTTGGGGTCCTTCAGACCGGCGCGAGTACGGCGGATCGCCTTGGAGACGGCCTTGACGGCATCCTCCTGGCCGATGATCCGCTTGTGGATCTCGTCCTCCATACGGAGCAGACGGGTGGTCTCCTCCTCGGTGAGCTTGAAGACGGGGATGCCGGTCCAGTTGGCCAGCACCTCCGCGATCTGCTCGTCGTCGACCTCGGCCACGACGTCCAGATCACCGGAACGCCACTGCTTCTCCCGCTCGGCACGCTTGGCGACGAGCTGCTTCTCCTTGTCGCGCAGCCGCGCGGCCTTCTCGAAGTCCTGCGCGTCGATAGCGCTTTCCTTCTCCCGGCGCGCGTCGGCGATCTTGTCGTCGAAGTCACGCAGGTCCGGCGGAGCGGTCATCCGGCGGATGCGCATGCGCGCGCCCGCCTCGTCGATCAGGTCGATCGCCTTGTCCGGCAGGAACCTGTCGTTGATGTAGCGGTCGGCCAGGGTGGCGGCGGCCACGAGTGCGCTGTCGGTGATGGAGACCCGGTGGTGCGCCTCGTAGCGGTCGCGCAGACCCTTGAGGATGTTGATGGTGTGCTCGACGGTCGGCTCGCCCACCTGCACCGGCTGGAAGCGGCGTTCCAGGGCGGCATCCTTCTCGATGTACTTGCGGTACTCGTCGAGGGTGGTGGCACCGATGGTCTGCAGCTCGCCACGGGCCAGCTTCGGCTTCAGGATCGAGGCCGCGTCGATGGCGCCTTCGGCAGCACCCGCGCCGACGAGCGTGTGCAGCTCGTCGATGAACAGGATGATGTCGCCGCGGGTGTTGATCTCCTTGAGCACCTTCTTCAGGCGCTCTTCGAAGTCACCGCGGTAGCGGCTACCCGCGACCAGGGAACCCAGGTCGAGGGTGTAGAGCTGCTTGTCCTTGAGGGTCTCGGGGACCTCGCCGTTGACGATGGCCTGCGCCAGGCCCTCGACGACCGCGGTCTTACCGACACCGGGCTCGCCGATCAGCACCGGGTTGTTCTTGGTGCGGCGCGAGAGCACCTGCATCACGCGCTCGATTTCCTTCGAGCGCCCGATGACGGGATCGAGCTTGCCTTCCAGGGCCGCCTGAGTGAGGTTGCGACCGAACTGGTCGAGCACCAGCGACGTGGACGGAGTGCCCGCCTCGCCGCGCGGACCGGCGCCCTCGACGGGCTCCTTGCCCTGGTACCCGGACAGCAGCTGGATGACCTGCTGACGGACACGGTTGAGGTCGGCGCCGAGCTTGACCAGCACCTGTGCCGCAACGCCCTCGCCCTCGCGGATGAGGCCGAGCAGGATGTGCTCGGTACCGATGTAGTTGTGGCCGAGCTGCAGCGCTTCGCGCAGGCTCAGCTCCAGCACCTTTTTGGCACGCGGGGTGAAGGGGATGTGACCGGACGGCGCCTGCTGGCCCTGCCCGATGATCTCCTCCACCTGGCTGCGCACACCCTCCAGCGAGATGCCAAGGGACTCCAGCGACTTCGCCGCCACGCCCTCGCCCTCGTGGATCAACCCAAGCAGGATGTGCTCGGTGCCGATGTAGTTGTGGTTGAGCATCCGGGCCTCTTCTTGGGCCAGGACAACGACACGCCTCGCGCGGTCGGTGAACCTCTCGAACATCGCTCCCTCACTCTCCTGCTCCGACATTCTGGCAACAGACGCCGCAGTGTGCTCGGTACAACCTAGGGCGTCGGACCGACAACTGTCGCTGTCAGCCTGCCATGAAGCCCGGGGGTTGCGGCCCCCGCCATCCACTCTAGTTGGCAGGGGATCGTGACGCCGCCGGTCCACCCTATTGATGACCGGCGACAACATGGTCATTCACTCATAACGCGCACGTCGCGGCATTCGTTTCCTCCCCAGTTTTGCCTACAGCGAAACTTCGGCGAGGGCGGGCGCGGGGGCCTATCCGGTGAACGGCGGCACGAACACGCAGGGCACCGGGGCCTGGCGGGCCGGATCGAGGGCGTTGAGGACGTGGCCGGCCGCCCGCGGGCTGCCCGCGATGGCCAGGTGCTCGGAGAAGTCCTGGGCGCACCCGTCCTGGACGACGATCGAGGTGGTGTTCGGTCCCGGCACCAGACCCGAGGTGTGTGGCACGACCAGCTCGTCGATCGCGGAGACGATGTTGGTGTAGGTGACCTGCGGGCTGTACACACCGTCGGCGTTGAGCGCGGTCATGAACGGCGAGCCGGTGAACATCTGACCGCAGGCCTGGCACAGCGACGTCGCGACCGCGTCGAAAGCGGGCCCGGCCCCGAGCGCCCGGCTGAAGTGGGCGATGTCGGCGGCACCGAGCGCGTTGGTCCCCAGCCACGGCGGGGCGATCGCGACCAGTTTGCCGACCTTGTCCGCGCCGCCTGCCCGCTTGATGTAGTAGTTGCCGACGATATTGCCCTGCGAATGGGCGACGAAGTCGACCTGCGCGGCGCCGGTGCTCGCCAGCACCCGGTCGACGAAGGCGGCCACCTCGGCCGCGCTCTGTTCGATGGGCCGCATCCCGCCGACCGCCGAGACCGGCCACGGCAGGTCGTAGGCGCCGTAGGTGAGTGAGAACACGCAGTAGCTCTCGTTGGCCAGCAGCGGGGCGTACAGGCCCTAATTCGTCTGCGCCTCACCGCCGGTGCCGTGCAGCAGGACCACCGGATTCGGATGCTCCGCCGACGGGACGCACCCCGGGTCGTTCGCGCCCGGCAACGACCCGCCCGGGGTGATCAGCTCCGGCGCGATCCCGGCGAAGAAGTTGTAGTCGACCGGATACTCGGCGGCGGCCGTGCCCGCACTCCCCCAAGTCAGCAACGCGGCGGCCAGTACCAGCAACGATCTCGAACTACGTCGCATGAAACGACTCCTCACTAGAACGTGTTCCATGCATCATGGAACACGTTCCAGTGATCGCGCGGCGCTATTGGCAGATCGCCATCAGCGGCGGTACGGCGCCGGGACATGCCCACCCTCCACCGGCGCGGCCTGCGACTG
>JACIXH010000211.1 GCA_014360565.1 Nocardia sp. | reverse complement strand
CCAGATCAGCCTCTGACGCGCCACGATCACACCATCGACGCGCCGAAAGCCCGGCCGATGATCATCGGCCGGGCTTTCGGACTTGTTCGTCTAGTCGACCGCCGGCGCCCACTGGACGCCGTTGATGTGGGCGCCGCCATCGACGAACAGGGTGTTACCGGTCAGATAGCGGCTGTCGTCGCTGCCGAGAAAGACGGCCACCGGTCCGATATCGTCGAGCGGATCACCGATTCGCCCCATCGGATTGGCGGCCTCTATCGACGCTGCCATCGCTGGATCGGACGCCATCACCCGCTGGTAGGCGGCGCTCTGCGCGCCCGGGCAGATCACGTTGCAGCACACCTGTTGGGACGACCACTCGCGGGCCGCGGTCCGGGTCAGCGTGCGCAACGCTTCTTTCGCCGCGTTGTACTGCGCCGAATACATATGCGCGTTGACACCATTGAGCGAACACAGGTTGATCACCCGTCCGGTGCCGTGCTTCGTCAATTCCGGCAGCGCCGCCCGCATCGCCCAGAACGCGGCCATCACCGCCATGTCGAAACCGCCGCGCAACTGCTCGTCGGTCAGGTTCTCCAGGCGCGCGTAGCCGGATCCCTTCCAGGCGTTGTTCACCAGCACATCGAGGCGGCCGAACCGCCGCACCGCGGCCTCTACCATGCCGATGACCTGGGTTTTGTCGGTGATGTCGGTGCGTACGAACTCGGCTTGGGCACCCCATTGAGCGCGTAGCCAGGCGGCGGTGTCCTCGCCCGCGGTCTCGTCGATCTCAGCGACGAGTACCGATGCGCCCTCGCGGGCGAATGCGCCGGCGATGCCTCGGCCGATCCCCGCGCCGCCCCCGGTGATCACAGCTACTCTTCCGTCCAATTTTCCCATGGCAGGCTCCATTTCGCTCGGATTATCGGGGGCGGGGCACAGTCTTGTCGATGAACAGCGCCTCGACCGAGACACAGAGATCTCCGTTCGCAGTGCGGATTTCGCCCACCGAATTGATCTTCTTGCCTTCGTGCTCGACCAGCCGCCCACGCACGGTGAGCGGTTCGAACAGCGGGGTCGGACGGTGGTACCGGATACTGAGCTGCGCGGTGGCGCCGGTGCGGCCCGCCCACGCGTTGGCCACACCGAGGGTGTGATCGAGCAGTAGCGCGGACACGCCGCCGTGCACATGTCCCGGTGGTCCCTGATAGGGGAAGCTCAAGCTGACCTCACCCTCGACATGACCGTCCTCGCGACCGACGAGAATCAACGGTGGAGCGATCGCGTTTTCGGGACCGGTCGCCGGATCGTGTCCGTTGGCCCCCTCACCGCGCCACATATCGATCAACCGCTCCGCGGTATCGGGTGCGTGTTCCTCGAGATGCTCGGCGATCCGGTTCAGTTCCCCGGCGATCCTCTCGAGGTCGGCACTGCGCCGGTCGGTCCGCAACAACGCGTCGACGACTCGCCGGGCGGCAGCGGTCGCCTTGCCCACCGACTCGTCCTTCGCTATCGGTGTGAGCACGGTGCCGTCGGGGGCATTGTGCACGCTCGGGTGCGCGTCGGTGTCGATATTCATCGGATCTCCATCATGGCGTGGGTGAGAATCGGCTGGTCGCCGCGCTCGGGACAACTCGCTCGCAGAACGAGTTGGTTCTCCGTCCGCCACACCGCGGTCTCGATGGTCTCGCCCGGGTACAGCGAACCGGCGAAACGTACCGAATAGTGCCGCACCCGCCCGGGATCGCCGTCGAGGAGACGGTCGACAACCGCCTTGCAGACGACGCCGTAGGAGGCCAGTCCGTGCAGAATGGGCTGGTCGAACCCGGCCATTTTCGCGAACTTCGGGTCGGCGTGCAACGGGTTCATATCCCCACTGAGCCGGTACACGAGCGCTTGGTCGGCCGTGGTGCGCGAAACCAGCACCGCATCCGGTTCGCGCTCGGGCACCGCCGTCGTGGAATCGGGACCTGCCGATCCGCCGAACCCGCCCTCACCGCGCGCCCATATCTGCATTGCGCTGGTCCACAACGGCTTTCGGTCGCTGTCCGACGCCGAATGCTCCAGCACGATCACCGCGGCCTTCCCCTTGTCCCATACCTCGGTGACCCGAGAGGACAACCGGGCCGAACCCGACGCCGGGACAGGTGCGTGCAGGGTCAGTGATTGCCCGCTGTGCAGAATCTTGCGCAGATCGATGTCGATACCGGGCAACGCCATCCCAGGCGGATCGGTCGCGCCCGCCGATATCCCCTGCCCCGCGACCATCGCGAAAGTGGGTACTACGCGCAGGTTCTTCTCGAAGACCCAACCCAGTTCGGCAGGCTCGGAGCTGGTGCCACCGGCGCCGATTCCGAGGTGGTACAGCAGGACATCGCGCTCGGTCCACGACACCTCACGGACAGTCGGCGGGGCGGCGAGCGCGGCCTTGACATCAATACCCATGGTTACGAATCCTTCTCCCCCACCGTGTTTTTCATGATCAACGGCACTGCTACTGCCCGGGTGCCGGATCGCGGGGCAATCCGAGGATCCGCTCGCCGATGATGTTGAGCTGGACATTGGTGGTCCCGCCGGCGATCGACAAGGACTGCGCACTGAGGAACATCTGCGACGCCGCCGTCCGGTCCTGCTCGGCGAGCAGGGCACCGGGACCGGACCACTCCATGGCGACCTCCCACACCTGCTGGATATGCTCGACACCGAGCAGTTTGGCAATCGATGATTCCGCTCCCGGTTGCGCACCGGTGATCGACCGCAGGGTGGTGCGCAGAGCCATCAGCTCACCGGACTGCGCGTCACACAACACCTTTCCCAGGACTGTCAACTGCTCGGCGTCGGGTCCACCGGGTACGGCGGCGGCCAACTCCAGCAGAGCCTCGACGCCCGGCCCCAGCGAGGTCGAGTCGTTGGACATGGCGACCCGTTCATTGGCCAGGGTCGTGCGCGCCAGTTTCCAGCCGTCACCGGGTGCGCCGACCAGGCATTCGTCGGGGACGAACACATCGTCGAAAAACACCTCGTTGAACAGCGATTCGCCGGTGATCTCACGCAACGGACGGATATCGAGCCCCGGGCTGTTGCCGAGATCGATCAGAAAGTACGACAGCCCTTTGTGTTTGGCGACCGCGCTGTCGGTACGGGCCAGACAGATGCCCCAGTGCGCGTCGCGCGCCATGGAGGTCCACACCTTCTGCCCCTGTATCCGCCATCCGCCGGCGACCTTGGTCGCCTTCGTGCTCAGACCGGCGAGGTCGGACCCGGCACCGGGTTCGGAGAAGAACTGGCACCAGCGGATGTCTCCGCGCAACGACGGCGGCAGGAACCGCCGCATCTGCTCGGCACTGCCGTGCTCGACCAGGGTCGGCACCACCCAGTTGCCGATGATCATGTCGTGCGGTTCGAGGCCTGCCGCGCGCAGTTCCTCAGCGATCACCAGCTGAGTCACCGCGTCGGCGCTCTTGCCCCATGGTGCGGGCAGATGCGGTGCGGTATAACCGGATTCAGCCAGATATGTCGTGCGCTCGGCGCCCTCGAGCGCTACCGCGGCGCACAGTTCGGCGCGGATATCGGCGCGAATCCGTTCGGCCTCCGGTGGCAGGTCGATCCCGAGGACGCGCCGCGCCCCCTGCCTGGTGAGCGTGGTGACCCGGCGCCGCCACGATGCGGTTGATCCGAGCAGGATCCGCAGCGATTGGGCGCGGCGCAGGTACAGATGCGCATCGTGTTCCCAGGTGAAGCCGATACCACCGAGTATCTGAATACAGTCCTTGGTGACGGTGAACGCGGCCTCCGGGGCGACCGCGCCCGCGACCGCGGCCGCCAGGGATGCTTCCGATGCCGTCGTTCGCGGATCCATCGCACGCGCGGCGTCCCATGCTGTGACGCGCGCCTGCTCGGTCAGCCCCAGCAAGCGAGCCGCTTTGTGCTTGACCCCTTGGAACTGACCGATGACCCGGCCGAACTGCCTGCGGGTGCGCGCGTATTCGGCGGCGGTCGTGATGGCCCAGTCCGCCAGCCCCGCCGCCTCGGCGGCGAAGAGAGTCGCCGCGATGTCGAGCACACGCTGCGGGTCGAGTTCGACGAGCTCGCCTTCGGCCAGTGTCAGCCCCTCGACTTCGACCTGCGCGTTGCGGCGTACCGGGTCGTGGCTGGGCAGGTCGGTCAGCTCCAGGCGCTCGCGCGGCACCGCGACGAATGCCCGCGCACCGTTGTCGTCGACGGCCAGCAGGAACAGATCGCCGACCTGCCCGCCGAGCACCGGGCTCGATACCCCGGACAAGGTGACTGTGCCACCCGCTCTGGCCAGCCGCAGCGATCCGGGCGCCAGTGCGAGCGCGCCGAACATGCTGCCGTCGGCCAGGTACGGAAGTTCGTCGCGGCGACCCGCCTCATTCAGTACCGTCGACACCACGACGGTCGGCAGAAACGGGCCGGGAACCAGCGCGCGACCCAGTTCCTCGGTGACGATCGCCAGCTCTACCAGGCCTACTCCGGCTCCACCGCATTCTTCGGGAAGGTGCAGTCCGAGCATGCCGAGATCGGCCAACGACTTCCAGTAGGTCGGTCGCACTTCGGATTTCGCGTCGACCGCGGCCCGGATCACCTCCGGCGGCGCATGGCGTGCCGCCCATCCGCGCACCGAATCGCGCAGGTCGTGTTCGTCGGCGCTCAGTTCAATTCCCATATCGCTCTCGCTATCTCAGAATCCGGCGTCAGACGCGTTCGATGATCGTGGCGGTGGACATCGCCCCGCCCGCGCACATCGTGATCAGCGCGGTGGACTTGTCGCTGCGTTCGAGTTCGTGCAACGCGGTGGTGATCAACCGCGAACCGGTCGAACCGACCGGGTGGCCGAGCGCGACAGCACCGCCGTTGACATTGACCTTGTCCATATCGGCCTGGTGGACCTGCGCCCACGACAGCACAACCGACGCGAAAGCCTCGTTGATCTCGACGAGATCGACATCGGCCAGCGTCATCCCGGATCGGTCGAGTACCGCACGGGTGGAATCGATCGGACCGTCGAGGTGGTAGTACGGGTCGGCGCCGACCATCGCCGACGCGACGATCCGGGCTCGCGGGCGCAGACCTGCCTGACGTGCCCTGTCTTCGCTCATCAGCAGTACCGCTGCGGCGCCGTCACTGATCTGCGAGGAGTTTCCCGCGGTGTGCCTGCCGTTGTCGAGCACCGGCTTCAGGCTCGCGAGCCCATCGGCAGTGGTTTCGCGCAGACCGCCATCGCGGGTCACCGTGGCCACCGCACCGCTGGGTGTGCCTGCCTTGTCGACCACGGGCGCCTCGACCGGCACGATCTCACGGTCGAAACGCCCCTCCGCCCAGGCCCGCGCCGCGCGGTGCTGTGATCGGAGGCCGAAGGCATCGAGATCCGCCCGGGTGATACCGCGCCGGTCGGCGATCCGCTCGGCCGAGGTGAACTGGTCGCCCATATCGATAGCCCAGTCATCCGGGTACGGGTTCCCCGTTTCCGGGGTCACGGCCTGGCCGAGGAACACTCGGCTCATCGCCTCGACACCGCAGCCGATCCCGGCATCGATCTGACCCGACGCGATCAGCCCGGCGACCATGTGCACCGCTTGCTGAGACGAGCCACAGGCGCAATCGATGGTGGTCGCCGCGGTGGCGTACGGCAGACCGGCGTGCAGCCATGCCTGTCGGGTGACGTTGTTGGACTGCTCCCCGGCCTGGGTGACGCAGCCTCCTACGATCTGTCCCACCGCGCTCGCCGGCAGACCGGTTCGGTCGAGTACGGCGTTCTGGGCCGCGCCGAGCAGCACCGCCGGATGAATTCCGGACAGTGCGCCGCGTCGGCGGCCGATCGGGGTGCGGGCCGCTTCGACGATCACCACAGTGCTCATATCGCTCCTTCGAGTGGGCGTGCGAGAGTCCACGCCGTGCAACTTGAAATAGAATGTATTCTAGTTTTGCTCGCCCGGCAATGCCCTGACAGCTGTCGCCATGGCGCGCTGCTGGGGCCGAGTTTGCTCGCGCGCGCCCTACCGCCGGATGCGCCGGACGCGCCGGCGAGATTGAAGCCAGGCCTCACTGAGCGGCAACAGGCTCCAGGCGGGTAGACGTGCCCACTCGACCGGGCACGTTTCGATAATGTATTTCAGTCAGCTCGACGATATCCGGACCAGCAGTAGATCGCACGCGGTCCGGATATCGGACTCGGCGTCCGGGATCGAGATGCGGCTGTTGAGACACGACTGGATCACTCCGAACCACAGCTGCATCAGCAACCGGATCGCGGTGTGGTCATCCTCGGTCGGATTTTCGATACCGGCCGCATCCATCATGATCATCCGGAAACCACGGTCGACCTTCGCCACATCCGGCACCGTCGCCGCGTTCGCGGAACCGTTCGACTGAATCATCGCGGTGGCGAGAAGAGGCCGCCGTAACAGGGCGCGGGTCGCTCGGACGAGTACGTCGTAGACCGCGTCCCGACCACAGGTTGCCACCGGCAACCCCATCGCCCGGTGTACTGCGATCTGGTCGATCTGATCGACCATCACGGCCACGAACAAATGTGTCTTCGACGGGAAGTACCGATACAGCGTGCCGATCGCGACGCCGGAGCGTTTGGCGACCTCGTGCATCTGTACCCGGGCCAGTTCCTTCTCCGTCGCCAGCTCGGCCGCGGCCGTGAGCATCCGGATTTGACGGGCCCGCTGCTCGTCAGAGCTGGGCTCCGCGGCATCGCGTGCCTCGCCGATTCTCGGCACCGTCGGTCCTCCTCATCGAGCGATCACCCGGGTTGCCGGGTAGCTGACTGTCTCATCACTGTAGGGAACTTCGCATTCCTATCCGGTGAATGGGATCAGCTCTGTGTCGCCACCGCCGATGCGATTGCGTAGGCGTCCCACCCGAACCAGATGGAGGAATGATGCACGACTGGACCATTCGATGCGACGTGCTGGTGGTAGGTTCCGGCGGTGGCGGACTCACCGGGGCATACACGGCCGCGGCACAGGGGCTGAACACCATCGTCTTGGAGAAAACCGGCCTGTTCGGTGGTACGTCCGCGTATTCGGGTGCCGCGCTGTGGCTGCCCGGCACCGCGGTCCAGGAACGAGCGAACCTCGGCGATTCGACCGACCGAGCCCGCACCTACCTGCGAACACTGCTCGGAGAGTTCGAAATCCAGCGACAGGAGGCGTACGTTACCACGGCGCCAACGGTCGTCGATTTCCTCGAACGCGACCCGAATATCGAGTTCGAGTGGCGCGCCTTCCCCGACTACTACCCGGTGCCGGGCCGCATGGATGTCGGCCGCGCGATCAACCCCCTCGATCTGCCCAGCGGCGATATCGGCGAACTGCGCGAGCTCGTGCGCCCGGAGCCGAACCTCGACTTCGCCGGAGACAAGCAACCGGACCAGACACTCATCGGTGGACGCGCCCTCATCGGCCGGTTGCTGCTGGCGTTGCGGGCCACCGGGAACGCCGATCTCCGTACCGAAACGGCGGCGCGACGACTCATCACCGAGGATGGCCGGGTTACCGGGGTCGAAGCCGTCACCGCCGACGGACAGGTCCTGCGCATCCGCGCGGAACGCGGGGTCCTGCTGGCCGCCGGAGGTATCGAGGGCAGCGCCGAACTGCGTGCGGCGAACGGAACTCCGGGCCGGGTCGAATGGAGTATGGGCCCGCGGGGAGCGAATACCGGCGACCTCCTCCAGGCCGCGGTCGAGATCGGCGCCGCGACAACGGCACTCGACGAGGCATGGTGGTGCCCCGGGGTCGAGATGCCCGATGGGACCGGTGCGTTCATGGTGGGTGTGCGCGGCGGAATCGTCGTCGACACCTCCGGTGTGCGGTACCTCAACGAATCGCTGCCCTACGACCGGTTCGGGCGCGCCATGATCGACCAGGGGGCAGACGCGGCCATCCCGTCGTACCTGATCTTCGATTCCACCGAGGGCGCCGGGGTGCTGCCCGCGATCTCGATCCCCGCGGCACCGGCCGAGGCGCATCTCGCGGCCGGGACCTGGGTGCGCGCGGACACCATCGAAGAACTGGCCGCACTGATCGAGGTTCCCGCCGATACCCTGCGCCAGACGGTCGAGCAGTTCAACGACCATGCCGAACAGGGAGTCGACCCGATCTTCCATCGGGGCGAGGATCCTTACGACATGTTCTTCTGCCCACCGGGAGATACCACCCTGACACCCAACCCGGCGCTACGGCCGATCACCACGGGTCCGTTCTACGCGGCCCGGATCATCCTCAGCGACCTCGGCACCAAAGGCGGGTTGACTACCGACTCCGATGCGCGCGTCCTGCGGGCGGACGGCACCGCGATCGACGGCCTGTACGCGGCAGGCAACACCAGCGCCTCGCTCAGCGGCCGGTTCTACCCGGGTCCGGGCGTGCCTCTCGGCACGGCGATGACCTTCTCCTACCGCGCTGTTGAGCATATGCGGGGCTAGACGAGGTTGTCCTCCACCGGCAGCCCGAACGCCCCACGGCCGTACAGGGTCAGGGCGCGTTCGGGCTCGTTGGCGACGTGCGCACCGCCCGCGTGCGCGTCACGCCATGCCCGCTCGACCAGGTTTCCTCGAGTCAGCGAGTTGCCCCCGGACATCTTGAACAGCAGATCGATCGCTTCCAGGCTGCGTTCGGTGGCCCGCACCTGGTCGCGGCGCAACCGCAGGCGCATCGACATCGGCAGTTCCGCACCGCCCTGGGCCAGTTCCCACAATTCGCGGACGTTGCGCTCGAACTGGAGCGTGGCCGCATCGATCTCCGATGCTGCCCGAGCAACGGCCACCTGCGCGAACGGGTCTTCGGCGAAGCGCCCACCGCCGAGGCTGAGCCGCACTCGTTCACGCATCACATCCACGCACGACTCGTAACAGCCGGCGACAATACCCAGGATCGGAGCCGTCACGGTGGAGGTGAAGATCGCCGCGAACGGCATCCGGTAGAGCGGACCGCTATTCACCTTCTGTCCAGGTCCACGGAGCTGAGCGGTCTCATAGTTGCGCAAGATCCGATGCTCCGGGACGAAGGCCTTGGCCACCGTGATCTCATTGCTGGCCGTACCACGCATTCCCATCACGTCCCAGACGTCATTGATGGTGTAGTCCTCCCGCGGCACCAACACGGTCAGGAAGTCGACCGGGCGCCCTTCGGCACCGAAGCGCAGTCCACCGAGCAGGGCCCACTCCGCATGGTCGCATCCCGACGAGAACTTCCAGTGGCCGGTGAGCTCATACCCGCCGTCGACCGGCACCAGTTGTCCCATCGGCGCGTACGCCGACGAGACGAGCACCGAGGTGTCCGCGCCCCAGACGTCGTCCTGGGCACGCTCGTCGAACAGCGCGAGATGCCATGGGTGCACGCCGAGCACCGCCGTCAGCCATCCAGTGGAACCGCACACCCCGGAAATCGCGCGCACGATCTTGTAGAACTCCACCGGGTCGCCCTCGGCACCGCCGTAACGTCTGGGCTGCAGCATCGCCAGTACACCTGTGCTCTGCAACTCGTCGATGGTCTCGGCGGCGACATGTCTGGACTCGTCGACCTGCTGTGCCCGCTGGGCGAGCACCGGCAACAGGTCACGCACTGCTCGCAGGACATCGTCGGTCATCGTGCGGCTCCCATGGGTACTCGGACGGTTCCGGTGATCGTATGCCGAGGCCTTTTCCCACCGGCGCGGGAAGGTCTCGTCCAGTGGGATCACGCCCCTCGGTGTGGGCGTGCTCACCTAGCTTTCGAGGATCAGTTCTCTAGGAAAGGACGGACGCACCGTGAGCGACCAACTGTCCGATACAGACGAAGTTCGCCAGATCGATTCAGGAGCTGCGCCCACGCGATTTGCCCGCGGCTGGCACTGTCTCGGGCTCTCCGAGTCCTTCCGCGACGGCAAGCCCCATTCTGTCCAAGCGTTCGGCACCAAGCTCGTGCTCTTCGCCGACAGCACGGGAAAGATCGCGGTCCTGGACGCCTACTGCCGCCATATGGGTGGCGACCTGAGCCAAGGCACGGTCAAAGGCGACGAGATTGCCTGCCCCTTCCATGACTGGCGCTGGGGCGCGAACGGCCGCTGTCAGAAGATCCCCTACGCGCGCCGGGTCCCGCCGCTGGCCAGGACGAGGTCATGGCCGATTCTCGACCAGGACGGAATGCTGTTCGTCTGGAATGATCCGGAAGGTAATCCCCCGCCCGAGGATGTCATCGTCCCACGCATCGAGGGAGCGCTCTCCGACGAGTGGACCGACTGGGTTTGGTTCGAGACCACAGTGGACACCAATTGCCGCGAGGTGATCGACAATGTCGTCGATATGGCGCACTTCTTCTACGTCCACTATTCGTTCCCGACGTTCTTCAAGAATGTCTTCGAAGGTCATGTCGCCACCCAGTACATGCGTGGCGAGGCACGCGAGGATCTGCGCCCGAACACCCACGGCCAGCCCAAGATGCTCGGCAGCAATTCGACCGCCGCGTATTACGGTCCGTCCTTCATGGTCGACGATCTCGTCTACAACTACGTGGGCTACGACGTGGAATCGGTGCTGATCAACTGTCACTATCCGGTGAGCGCGGATAAATTCGTCCTCCAGTACGGCATCATCGTCAAGAAGTCCCCGACGATCACCGGTCCGGCCGCCGACGAACTGGCCGCGAAATTCGGCACCTTCATCGCCAAAGGCTTCGAGCAGGATGTCGAGATCTGGAAGAACAAGACTCGTATCGACAACCCGCTGCTGTGCAATGAGGACGGCCCGGTCTACCAGCTGCGGCGCTGGTACGAGCAGTTCTACGTCGATGCCGCCGAGGTCACCCCGGAGATGACCGAACGCTTCGAATTCGAGCTCGATACCACCCGCCCGGTGGAATCGTGGAAGAAGGAAGTGGCCGAGAATCTCGCCCGGAAAGCCGACGAGGCCGATGCAGCCGTTGCAGTGCGCTGAGTGCCGGGCCCAGGTCTTCGTTCAGAAGAACAGCTGGGAACACACGTCGGTTCAGTGGGATGCCGACGCCCGGTCGATGTGCCCGGAATTGTCGAGCGCCCATCCGGACAAGGCCGACCGGCCCGGCCTTCCGCTGCCGCGTTG
>JACIXH010000210.1 GCA_014360565.1 Nocardia sp. | reverse complement strand
CCGGCACCGCGAATCTCGCGATGCCGGTTCTGTGATGTTCACCCGATGTTGGCGGACAAATCCGGGATCATCCGCAGGGCCTCGTCATTCCAGTTGTTCCAGGCGTGGATACCGAAGGCCGGGAAGGAGTAGGTGACGTTGCGGGCGCCCAGCGTCGCCATCCTGACTTCGAAGGCTCTGGTGTTGGCCAGCGCCAAGGCTTCCAGCGCCATCCCGTTGACGGTGCCCATGTTCGGTCCGTCGGTATTGGTCGGCAAGCCCGAGCCCGCCGCTATCCACAGCCGGGTGTTGTTGCCCACCAGATTGGGGGCGAACACGAACGGGTCCATCCGCAGCCACTGTGGGCCCCACGGCGGTGCCATCGAGTCCACGTTGTAGCCGCCCGCGTCGAGCATCGCCAGGCGAATGGCCTCGCGCATGCCGGGCGCCGAGATGTTCAGGTAGCCCGAATACGCACCCGCGAAGGAGAACTGGTCCGGGTGGTAGGCGGCCAGCGTCAGCGCGGCCGAGCCGCCCATCGACAGGCCGAACACGCCGTTGCGGTTCGGGTTGAAGCCCAGGCGAGCCGACAGCGCGTTGCGCAGGTCGCCGGTGAGGAACGATTCCCACTGATAGCGGTAACTCTTACCCGGCCCGCCGGCGAGCGCGTTGGCCGCGCCGGAACCGGACGCGGGCGCACCGCTGCCCGGGATGCCGAAGAATTCACTCGGGGAGTTCCAATCGGCGTAGAAACTCGACATGCCGCCGACCGGCATCACGACGTTGATATTCGCCGCGGCGAGCGCGTTGGGGACATCGGTTTCGATTTCCCAGCCGTTGAGGTGCTCCGGCGCGCGCATTCCGTCGAGGACGTAGACGACCCGGTTGGTGTTGCCGTCGGCGGCGCGCAGCACGCGCGACTTGATCGGGCCCATTCCGGAATCGACCCAGAAGTCGAAGGCATTGCCGTTGAATCCGGCCGAGGCGGGAGCGACACCACCGGAGACGGCTGTCGCGAGCGGAACGAGCAGAGCCATGGATACGCCCGCGGCCCAGCGCCGAGCCCACGAACCGGGGGCTGCGGTCTTCACGGGCCCACGCTTGCGGCGCAGTGTTCGCATTCGACTAGACCTTTCTCGCAGACCGAACGCGCAAATCCTTAGCTACGCAGTCGGATCCCTCATCGGACATCGAGAGTGACCAATCCAGGGCAAAACGGACGATTCAACCTCGACGCATGCTCACTGTGTATAAATCGGTGACGAATGGTCTACATGTTGCTGGAAAGTGACCCGGAGCACAACTCTCGGTGATCTGTCGCACATGATTCGTCACCGAGGATCCCTCGGATCGTGATGAGAACGAGAAAAAACCGCCCGGCGCCGACGAGGCACCGAGCGGTTTTTCAGGGGTCTTGCGGGTCTACTCAGCCGATGTTCGCGGACAGATCCGGGATCATGCGGTTGACTTCGGTCTCCCAGTTGCGCCAGTTGTGCACGCCGGTGATCGGGAAGTCGAAGTGTGCGTTGCCGCCGCCGAGCGTGGCCATGCGGACCTGGAACGCGCGGCTGTTGACCATCGCGAGCAGCTCCAGCGGAACGCCCTGGACGATCTCCATCGGGTTGGACACATCGCCGGCACCGGGGATACCGCTGGCCGCGGAGACCCAGATGCGGGTGCCGTTGGCGACCAGACGCGGGGCGAAGACGAACGGATCCATGTGGAACCACTGCTGGCCCCACGGCGGCGCCATCGCGTCGATGTTGAAGGCGCCGGCCGAGACCATGGCGACACGCATGGCTTCACGCATACCGGGCGCCGAGATGTTCAGATACCCGGAGAACGAGCCCGCGAAGCTGAACTGCTCGGGGTGGTAAGCGGCCAGTGTCAGCGCGGCGGAGCCGCCCATCGACAGGCCGAACACGCCGTTGTTGTTGGGGTTGAAGCCCAGCCGAGCCGACAGCGCGTTGCGCAGGTGGCTGGTGAGGAAGGTTTCCCACTTGTAGGTGTTCTTCTTGCCTGCCACCTGGGTGGGCGCGACCGACGAACCGGTCATCGACGAACCGGTCGCGGCGGAACCGGTGGAGCTACCACCCGAACCGGCGTCGAGACCGAAGAAGCTGCTCGGCGCGTTCCAGTCCGCGTAGAAGCTGGACTGGCCGCCGACCGGCATCACGACGTTGATGTTGGCGTCCATCAGCGCACGGGCGACATTGGTGTCTTTTTCCCAGCCGCTGAGGTCGTCGCCGGCACGCATACCGTCGAGCGCGTAGACCACCCGATTGGTGTTGCCATCGGCCGCGCGGAAGATCCGCGACTTGATCGGGCCCATCTCCGAGTCGACCCAGAAGTCGAAAGCTGTGGGATCGAAGGCCGCCGTCGCGGTACCGGTGGGACCGGCCACCGCCGCGCCGATCGGCAGCACTACAGCCAGGGAGAGAAGCACCGTTCGTTTGAGCCAGCCGGCTCCCCGGGCTCTGAGACGTCCGCCACGCATTCTGTTATGGGCCTTTCCTCGTGCGGTTCGCGCGGAACCGCGGTTGCAATGACCGCCGACTTGATTACCGGCACACCAGTGCGCCGACGGGCCGTTCCTCCAGTGACCATATCGCTACATCGATAGCCTGGCGTTACCGAAAAGTGATTTAGCGGCGAACGCCACTAAATAAGGCCTGGCCAGCCGGTGTGCGTCACAGGTCGATGGGTGTCGACACCGCCCGGCCGGGCCCGTTCAGCGGGGGGGTTCGGGGTACGGATCAACCAGTCCGCAGCGCTGGATCTCGTACTTGGGAATGCGGTCGATCCGGTACTTGGAGAACGCCAGCGCATTGCGGAAGTTGTGCTTGAACCGATCGAAGGTCAGCGGATCGCGGACCGAGACCATCAGCGCCTGGGTCTGCGGGCACGACATCGCCGTGCGTGCCTGGGTGACCCACTGCTCGTCCATGTACCAGGGCATCCACGGGTGGATGTCGACCATGCCCGAGTCGGCGACGACCCAGTCCGGCAGCAGGCTCTTGTCGTGGCCGATGCGGCCGTCGGCGAGCCGGTCCGAGTGCGCGGCGAGCGGATATGCCAGGCCCATCGGATCGATCACGCGGACGTCGAGCGGCACGTTCATGCTCGTCATGCCCAGGTTCAGGAAGTAGACCGTGTGCCCCGAGCCCCCGTCCGGAATCGGCTCCGGCGGCGGGTCGAGGTACCAGAACGTGAACGCGGGCGAGTTCAGCAGCAGGCCGCCCTTGGGGTTGGCGGCGATGTCGTTGACCATCGCGCGCATCCGCGGGTAGTCGAGATAGTCCTCGGCCCGGATCGGGTGGTCTTTACCGGTGTTGAGCACGTAGTAGATGCGCTCGTCGACAATGCCGGAGGAGCGGATCTTGGTGCCGGTCGTGATCGCCGTCGTGTTCGACGCGTACAGCGACCAGCCCGCCGCGCCGAGCAGCGCGATCAACAGCACCGCCACCGACCAGTCGCTGCTTCGCATCCGCAGCGGGATCGGGACGACGGCCACCGGCAACAGCAGCAGGAACAGCTGGGTGAGCAGCATCCGCCCGTGCATGAAGTCGCCGCCGACGCGCACCGCGTAGACGGTGAGCAGCAGACCGCTGCCGAGCACCATCACCACCACCGCGCTCGGCGAACGCAGCCACCCCCGGATTCCGGCCACCGACAATCGCGGCAACGCGAAGCCGCGGGAGATCCCGGCGATCACACCGGCGATCAGCAGCACGAGCAGCGGAATCCACAGGTAGTACGGGCCGACCAGGTCCCACAGGTAGGTGGCGCCCTGACCCCACTTGGCACCGCCCGCGTCCTTGGCGACCGCGGTGTTCGGGTAGGGCAGGCCGTAATAGCCCATCCGCCAGATCTGGTAGCCAACCGGCACGATGCCCGCGACGAAGACGATCAGCGCACGCAGCGCGATCGGCCCGGGCCGGAATTGCGGCATCGGCGCCACGAAGATCATCCCCAGCGCGAGCACGCCGATCAAGGTGGCCTCGGGACGGACCAGGGGCGCCAGACCGGCCAGGAACACCAGGCCCAACAGCGAAGGCACGCGCACGACGGCGGCCTGGCTCCAGCGGATCATCAGCCACCACAGCAGCCCGACCCAGCAGATCACCAGGCCGCTCTCCAGCCCGGAAGTTGCGTAGTCCCGCGCGGGCGGCAGCGCGATGTAGACCAGCACACCGGCCGGAATCAGTAGCTGACCGCTTGTTCCGCCCCACAGCCGAGCGGTGCCGAGCATCGCGAACACCACCGCGAGTACCGACACCGTCAGTGCCACCCCGAGCACCACGTATTCGAGGCGGGCCTGGGTGAGCCAGGAGAAGAACCAGACCAGGTAGGTCCACGCGGTGCTGGTGTTGGCCTCGACCCGCTCGTCGACGTTGAACACCGGGCCGTTGCCCGCGAGCAGGTTGCGGATCGTGCGCAGCACGATCAGGCCGTCATCGGCGATCCAGCGCCGATTCCACGCACCCACCGTGAACAGCACGGCGGTGACAACTACCCCACCGACGAAAATGGCGCGCGACAGCACCGAGAAACGCGCGTCAGGCCCCGGCGACTCGTCGTCGCCTAGCTGCTCGTTTTCGGTTGGATCCTGCTCCGCTACCAACATCTCGTCAGGTGAGATAGACAGCGACACCTACCGCTCCGATCCAGGCAATAGCGAGGAACTGCAGGATGCGGTCCCCCAACGCGATCTCTTCGGGTTCACCGGCCTCGCCACCATCGACGTCGACCGCGTAACGCAGGACTGCGATGGTAAACGGCACCATCGAGATCGAGTACCACTGGGTGTCACGCAGCTCGGCCTGCTCGAACGCCCACAGGCCGTAGAAGATCACGACGGCGGTGGCCGCGAGGGTCCAGATGAAGCGCAGGTAGGTCGGCGTGTAGTACTCGAGGGACTTGCGGATCTTCGCGCCGGTCTCCAGCGCGATCGCCAGTTCCGCGTAGCGCTTGCCCGCCGCCATGAACAGCGAACCGAACGCCATGACCAGCAGGAACCACTGCGACAGTGCGATCCCGGCGGCCGCGCCACCGGCGACGGCACGCAGCAGGAAGCCCGAGGAGACGATGCAGATGTCGAGCACGGCCTGGTGCTTGAGGCCGAGGCAGTAGGCGAGCTGGATACCGATGTAGATGGCCATCACCACGGCCAGGTGCCAGGACGCCAGGAACGAGCCGGCGATCGCGCCGACCAGCAGAACCGCCGCCAGCCCGTAAGCCAGGTTGACAGGAACGACGCCCGCGGCAATCGGCCGGAACCGCTTGGTCGGGTGGGCCCGGTCGGCGTCGACATCGAGGGAGTCGTTCACCAGGTAGATGCCGGAAGCCGCCATGCAGAACACGATGAAGGCGATCGCGACATTCAGCAGGACGCCCGCGTCGCCGACCGCTTCCGGTCCGACCGCCAGCGGCGCGGCGAGCACCAGAACGTTCTTGACCCACTGACGCGGGCGCATGGCCTTGATGACACCACCGAACAGCGTCTTGGGCGGGCCCTTGACAGCGCCTTCGTCTAGGACGGCGGCGGACGGTTCTTCGCTCATCTGGCCCAAAGCTCTTTCAGTCGCGGTCACTGTGTTCCATTCTGGCGCTCACAAGCCCTGCGTGGTTACGCAAGCTTCCGCCTCCGGGCTTCGAGCTCGCCGCCAGGGCGGAGTCGTTTCTCAGCGGCTAGCACGGCAGCAGCCGACGCGGCCCCCAAAGCGGAACCGGCGATCACGTCGGAAGGGTAATGCACCCCGAGGACAACCCGGGACAACAGCATCGGTGGGACGATCACCGCTGGCAAGGGTAGCCCGGTGAGGCGTCCGAGCAACACTGCCGCAGCCGTGGTGGAGGTGGCGTGCGAAGACGGGAAGCTCAGCTTGCTCGGCGTCGACACGTTGACCTGCACCGACGGGTCGTTGGGACGCGGGCGCCGCACGACTCGCTTGATCACGATCGACGCGGCGTGTGCGCCGACGGCGCCGACAGCGACCCCGGCCCATTGCCTGCGGCGCGGCTTGTCGACCAGCCAGCCCGCTGCCGCGATGCCGACCCAGCCGAGCGCGTGCTCGCCGAAGTGCGACATCGCGCGCGCGGCGGAGACGACGGTCGGGTTGTTGCCGATGGTGGTCTGAACGGCGTTGAGGATCGCGACCTCGACCGGTACCTCGACGTAGTCGCCACTGCAATCGCAGCCGCCGCAGCAGCCCTCTTCGGCCATTTCCACTTCGGGCAATTCGATGTCGGTCACTTCTTGGTTCCGTTCAAGCCGAAGGTTTTCTCCCACGCCGCCGTGCTGGTGAGCTCGGCGTGCGCGGCCCGGTAGCGCTGCTGCATCTCCGGGAAGCGGGCGGTGAGCTCCTTGCGCAGGCGCATCGCTTCCTTGAGCAGCTCGCGGGCCTGGCGCGGGTCACGCTTGCGATAGACGACGCCGCGGCCGTCGGCGGTGGTCACGGTGACACCGTCGACCTGCGAGAGCAGGTACCAGCGCGCGTCCAGGGTCGGCACGTTGAGCTGGGGCGTCTCGTAGGCGGCCGGGTCGGCCTTGCGGAAGTTGTGCACCACGCCCTTGGCCAGGCGCGCGACCTTGGCGAGGGGATTGCCCGGTTCGCCGACCGCACCGACGCCGTGGCGGTTGGCCAGTGGCAGCTCGGTGGAGGAGGGCACGACCACAGCGTCCGGGAACTGCTTGCGCATCGCGTGGATCTTGCCCAGCGCGGTGGGGAGCAGGTCGAACAGACCCTCCGGCCCGGCCAGGAAGTCGCGGATCGCCTCGTTCTGGATCGCCACCGTCGAATACTCGAGGCAGAGAAGGTGTTTCAGGGTGGCCTTGATCGTGTTCACGATCATCGGCTTGCCGTCGCCGGGCAGGTGCAGGGAGGCGACCACGAGGCGGTTGCGCAGGTGGAAGTAGGCCTGCCAGTCGATGGCGTCGTCCTTGTCGGACCAGGCCATGTGCCACACGGCCGCACCGGGCAGCGTGATGGTCGGGTAACCCGCCTCGCGGGCGCGCAGGCCGTACTCGACGTCGTCCCACTTGAGGAACAGCGGCAGCGGCTGACCGATCTGCTCGGCGACCTGACGCGGGATCACACAGGTCCACCAGCCGTTGAAGTCGACGTCGATGCGCCGATGCAGCAGCTTGGAGTTGTCGCGGTCTTTGAGCGGGTACTTCGAGAAGTCGTGGTCGTATTCGACGTTCGGCGCCGAGGACCACATGAAGATCCCGCGATCGACGACCTCGCCCATGCTGTGCAGGTGCGAACGCTCCTGCAGGTTCAGCATCTGCCCGCCGACCAGCAGCGGCGACTTCGCGAACCGGGAGAACGCGAGGGCGCGCAGGATGGAGTCGGGCTCGATCTCGATGTCGTCGTCCATGTAGACGATGTACTCGGCGTCGGTCTTCAGCGCCTCGTACATGACCCGGCTGTATCCGCCGGAACCACCGAGGTTGGGCTGATCGCAGATCGAGAGCCGATCACCGAGAGACGCGGCCGCTTCGGTGAAACCGGGCTCGTCGACGACCTTGCGGTCGCCCTGATCGGCGACGATCACGGCGGCGATGTTGTCGAGCACCAACGGGTCCGAGCCGAGCGCGCCGAGCGTCTTGACCAGGTCGGTGGGGCGGTTGAACGTGGGCATGCCGACCGCGATCGAGCCGGTGCCGGATGCTCGCTGCGGTGCGTACCAACCGCCGGACAGCAGCGTGACAGCGGTGTCGGTGGTGATGTCGAACCAGATCCAGCCGCCGTCCTCGAACGGGCCGAGATCGGTCTCGAACTCCACGTCCACCGAGTCCGCACCCTGTGCGACGGCGAACTCCTTGCCCTGCACGTGGATTCGCGAACCATCGGCCTTGGACCGGTAGACGTCGACGCGGCCGTGCCCGGCCAGTTCCAGGCGAAGGACCACCGACTTCAGCACGCTCCACCGACGCCAATAGCTGGCGGGCAGCGCGTTGAAGTAGGTGCAGAACGACATCTCCGACTCCGCACCGATCGAGAGCGCGGTGCGGCTGGTGGCGTGCGCGCGGCGGGCGTTGGTGGTGGACTCCTCCAGGTAGAGGGTCCGCACGTCCAGCGGCTCGCCGGGGCGCGGCAGGATGACGCGCTGCAGCAGCGAGACGGCGCGCGTTTCGGTGGTCACGTCTTCGAGCATGGCATTGGTCATGCTGCGTCCTTCCTGGCGTGCTCGGGCGCCCTGCGTGGTTACGCGGGCTGCCTCCTCCGGGCGCTGTCCGCTCACGCCGGGTCCACCAGAGTCGCGCCGGACTCCAGATGCGGGCGCAGCACGTTCTCGAACATGCTCAGCGCCGAACCGATCGCCATGTGCATGTCCAGGTACTGGTAGGTGCCCAGCCGGCCGCCGAAGAGCACCTTCTGCTCGGCGGTCTCCCGCTTGGCGCGCTCGCGGTAGGCCAGCAGCTTGGCGCGGTCGTCGGGGGTATTGATCGGGTAGTACGGCTCGTCGCCGGTCTGCGCGAAGCGGGAGAACTCGCGCATGATGACCGTCTTGTCGGTCGGGTAGTCGCGCTCGGGGTGGAAGTGGCGCGGCTCGATGATGCGGGTGTACGGGGCGTCGGCGTCGTTGTAGTTCATCACCGAGGTGCCCTGGAAGTCGCCGGTGTCGAGGACTTCGGTCTCGAAGTCGATGGTGCGCCAGCCCAGCTCGCCCTCGGCGTAGTCGAAGTAGTGGTCCAGCGGTCCGGTGTAGACGACCGGCGCGTCCGGGCTGGCGGCGCGGATCTCCGCACGCACGTCGAACCAGTCGGTGTTCAGACGCACCTCGATGAGCTCGGAGGCGGCCATGTTCTCCAGCCACTTCGTGTACCCATCCTTGGGCAAGCCCTCGTAGGTGTCGTTGAAGTAGCGGTTGTCGAAGGTGTAGCGCACCGGCAGGCGGGTGATGTTGCCCGCGGGCAGTTCCTTGGGGTCGGTCTGCCACTGCTTGGCGGTGTAGTCGCGGACGAACGCCTCGTAGAGCGGGCGGCCGATCAGCGAGATCGCCTTCTCCTCGAGGTTCTGCGCGTCGGCGGTCTGCACCTCGGCGGCCTGCTCGGCGATCAGCGCCCTGGCCTCGTCGGGGCTGAAGTAGCGGCCGAAGAACTGCGAGATCAGGCCGAGGCCCATCGGGAACTGGTACGCCTGGCCCTTGTGCAGGGCGAACACCCGGTGCTGGTAGTTCGTGAACTCGGTGAACTGGGTGACGTAGTCCCAGACCTTCTTGTTCGAGGTGTGGAACAGGTGCGCGCCGTACTTGTGGATCTCGATACCGGTTTCCGGTTCGGGCTCGGAGTAGGCGTTGCCACCCAGGTGGTAGCGGCGATCGATCACCAGCACCCGCTTGCCAAGCAGGTTCGCGGCACGCTCGGCGACGGTCAGGCCGAAGAAACCCGAGCCGACCACGATCAGGTCGTACTGGTTGGCCGGGGCGGAAGAAGCTGCGTTGACGGAGTTACCCTCAGGCGATGCGGCGGTCACGGGAGCCCAGCGTATCGGAAGACCGCGGATTGTCCCGGTGGAGTCACCATCCGAGCGCTGACCTGGTCGGATCGGAGGGCTCGGCGCAGCGGGCGGCCCGTGCCCCGGGCACGCTGGATGGACCGGTCGCGTCAGCGATACGGGTAAGCGCTCCGGCGGCCTGCGGCCTTGCGGCACAACAGCAGGATCGACCCCGCACTGGTTGCGTCAGTAGTACGGGTAGGCGGGCTGGCGGCCTGCCTTGATCCAGCGGCCGGTCGACGGGGCGGCGGCCAGGAGCAGCACGAGCAGGGGGATCGAGGCGGTGACGATGCCGCCGATCAGCAAGAATCCCAGGTCATCGGAACCATCGGTGCTCACAGCCGCCACGATCGAGATCGCGGTGAAGATCAGCGAGGCCGAGGACAGCAGGATGAGGATCACCCGGCCGGCGGTTTTGCGATGGAAGAGCAGGATCGAGCCGAGGAACAGCAGCAGGGCGGGCGCCGCGCCGATGGCGAGGGCCACCGTGATCTCCTCGCGGCCCGCGGCATCGGTCGCGCTCGTGGCCTCGGTGCCGATCAGAATGGCCGCGGCGATCCCGATCCCGGTCAAGCCGAGCAGCGACAGCAGCAGGGCGATCACCGCGGCGGTGATCGCCGTTCCGCCACCGGCTCGCGGCGGGCCGTAGCCCGGATAGGGCGCGCCATAGGCCGGGACGCCGTGAGCCGGAGCGCCATAGGGCTGGGCGCCGTAAGGGTCGGCATAACCCGGCTGCCCGCCATAGGGGTCGACGTAGGGGTCGACGTAGCCCGGTTGCGCGTAGCCCTGTCCCGCGTACGGGTCGTGGCCCTGCTGTGGGCCGTACGGATACCCCATCGGTGTCCCCCTCCTCGAGCCGTTGTGCCACCGGTCGTCCCGATGTCGCCGTGCCCGATTCGGGGCACCGACCTGCCAAAACTATACGGCCGTACCGCCATCCGAGTGCGGGCGTGCGGCGGTGTACGACGCCGTCCACGGCAGGGCCGCGGGCAGCAGAACCACCGCGCCGAGCATCACCGCCGAGAGTGCGGCCGCCCAGCTGTGGTTCACGATCGCGGTCACCGCACCGGGTACCCCGCCGAAGCCGAGCACCAACGATCGAAGGACCGGCTCGGCGGCGAACCAGTGGATGCCGTACTCGGGGTCGAAGTTCACCAGCGTCGCGAGCAGGCCGAACAGCCCAAGCACGAGCTGGGTACCCGCGGCGACGATCAGCACCCAGCGGCCGGTCTCGTCGCGACGGGCCAGCAGCACGGCGCCGTAGCCGAACACGAACGCCGCCAGCAGCGCGGCGAGGGTGGTGAACAGGGCCAGCGAGTCGTCGAGCAGGCGGGGATCGCGCAGGTGGGTGCGCACGAGGACGAGCGCCCCGATCAGATTGGCCACGGCGGCCACTCCCGCCAGGCACACGGCGGCGATCGCCGTCACCTCACCGACTGTCGACTTCGTCTCCCGTACGACCATGATCGGAAACCGTATCCCGTGCCCGGCTACCGTGTGGTGGTCCAGCGGCGCGTCGGTTCGATCACACTGAGCGTCAGGATCACCACGTTCAGCACCAGCCACCAGTCCAGCGGCCCGAACCGCACCCCGTGACCGGCCGCGTTGAGCGCGATGACCAGCAGCGTCGCCGCGCTCATCAACCCCGCCATCACCACGAGCACCCGCCGCCCCGCGATCCGCCCGCGCACCAACAGCACCCCGCCGGTCAGATACACCGCGCCGAGCCCACCAACGATCCCC
>JACIXH010000021.1 GCA_014360565.1 Nocardia sp. | reverse complement strand
CCCCCCCCCCCCCCCCCCACGGGGGGTCAGCCGCCGTGCGCGCCGTCGGCGAGCAACTGCCGCAGTTCCTTGCGGCTGGTCTTGCCGACGCCGGTCTCCGGGAACTGTTCGACCACCACCACCGTGTCGGGCATCTTCCACGCCGCGACGCCGCGTCCGCGCACGAACGAGCGCACCGAGGTCAGCGTGAGCCGCTGCGCCGGATCGACGGGCTGCACGAACGCGCAGATACGCTGGCCGAGAACAGGATCGGGCGTGCCGACGATCACGGCATCGCGCACGTCGGGGTGCTCGAGCAGGTGCGCCTCGAGCTCCTCGGCCGATACCTTCTCCCCGCCCCGGTTCACCCAGTCGCCTGCCCGGCCCGCGACCACCAGGTTGCCGTCGGGCCGCACCGAGACGATGTCGCCGGTGCGGTACCAGCCCGCGTCGGTGAAGCTACGGGCGTCGGCGTCGGGGTTGTCGTAGTAGCCGCGAATCGTGTACGGGCCCTGCGTGATCAGATTTCCCTGCGTGCCCGGGGCCACCTCGGCGCCGTCGTCGTCGACGACCGCGATCCGGTCGTATTCCGACATCGGCCTGCCCTGGGTGCTCACCACCACATCGATCGGATCGTCGAGCCGGGTGTAGCAGACCAGCCCTTCGGCCATCCCGAACACCTGCTGGAGGGTGACGCCGAGCGCGGGCCCGATCCGGCGCGCCAATTCGTCCTGGCAACGGGCGCCGCCCACTTGGAGCACCCGCAGGCTGGACAGGTCGGGCGTCGCCCCCGCTTCGGCGCGCTCGGTCCACAGCCGGGCCAGGGGCGGCACCAGGCCGGTGATGGTGACGCCGAACCGCTCGATCAGCGGGAAGGCCGTGGTCGGCGTGGGATCGGGCGTCATCGCCACCGCGCCACCGGCCCACAGCGCGCCGAGAATGCCCGGCGAGCTCATCGGGAAGTTGTGCGCGACCGGCAAGGTCGCGAGATAGACGGTGTCGCTGTCGAGTTCGCAGATCTCGGCGCTGCGGCGCACGCTGTAGAGGTAGTCGTCGTGGGTGCGGGCGATGAGCTTCGGGATGCCGGTGCTGCCGCCGGACAGCTGCAAGAAGGCGACGTCACCGGCCTCGGGTCCCGGCAATTCCGTAGGCTCGTCGCGGAATTCGGCGATGTCGAGGGTCGTGTTCGGCGCCGTCTGCCCCTCGTCGAGGACGAGCAGGATGTGGCGCAGGCTGGGCACTTCGGCGCGCACCGACACCGCCAGTGCGGCGTAGTCGAAGCGCTGCTGGGTCGCACTGGTGATCATCGCGGTCGCCGCGGCGGCCCTGGCGATCGGCACCAGCTCGGCGGCGCGGTGCGCGGGCAGGCAGAACACCGGCAGCGCGCCGAGCTCGAACAGCGCGAAGATCACCTCGACGAATTCGGCGCGATTGGGCAGCTGCACGAGAACTCGGTCGCCCGGCACGATGCCGAGGCGCGCGAGGCCGGTGGCCAGCGAGCGCGACCGCTGATGGAGTTCGGCGTAGGTCCAGGCGACGGCGGTGTCGAGAACCGCGATCCGATCCGGTGCGGCGGCAGCGCGCGCGGCGAGCACATCGCCGAATGTCTCACCGGCCCAAAGCTTCTCGTCTCGGTAGCGTCGCGCCAGGTCAGCGGGCCACGGGGTGAAACCGGGGAGTACGGGTTCGGTCAAGTCGAGCACCTCTTTCCAGCGGGCCTTCCGGTGTCGCCGCCGGAGGTTATGAGGGAAGCTAACCACTCGACGACAGATTCAGGTTAGGCTAACCTCATGTCTAATGGTGATTCCAGTGGGCGGATCGTCGTCGTCACCGGCGCGGCCGGAGGTATCGGGGCCGCGATCGCCGCGCGATTCGCCGCCGAGGACCGGGTCGTCTCGTTGTGGGACCTCGATCCGGCGGTGCACGAGACCGCCGCCGCCATCGCCGCCACGGCAGCGAGCGCGAACCACACCCACCCCTCCGATGATGCCACCCCTCATCGCAGCGACGGAAGTGCCGTCGCGGCAACAGCATCCGGCACCGGCGTGCACGGCGTCACCGTCGACATCACCGACGCCGACGCCGTGCGCGCGGCCTTCGACCGGCTCACCGCCGAATACGGCACCGTCGAGGTACTGGCGCACGCCGCGGGCGTCATGGTCGGTGGCGCCGCACTCGAGCTCGACCCGGCGGACTGGACACGCTGCCTGACCGTGAATGCCACCGGGACCATGCTGGTCACCCAGCGCGCCGCCACCGAGATGGCCGCCGCGGGCAGGGGATCGATCGTCGTGATCTCCTCCAACGCCGCGGCCGCGCCCCGGGTCGGCATGGCCGCCTACGGCGCCGCGAAGGCCGCCGCCGCGTCGTTCACCAGATCCCTCGCGCTGCAAGTGGCTCCGCTGGGCGTGCGCGTCAACCTGGTGTCCCCCGGCTCCACCGACACGGCCATGCTGCGCGACATGTTCGGCGGCACACCGCTCGACGATGCCGCTCAGCACGCGTTGCTCGACGGTGATCCCGCCGCCTACCGGCTCGGAATCCCGTTGCGCCGCATCGCCGCCCCCGCCGACATCGCCTCGGCCGTCCACTTCCTGGCCTCCGACGGCGCCCGCCACATCACCATGCACGACCTGCGGGTCGACGGTGGCGCAACGCTAGACATGTGACCGAAAGGGTGATCACCATCAGTACCGACACTTCAGACCCCGCGTTCGTGCTGTCCCGTCCGCGGCGGACCGTGTCCGCGTCCGCGGGCGGGACGGTCTTCCATTCGGCACACGACGCGGTGACAGCGCTGCGCAGCGGCCGGATCAGCCACATCGTCGGCGCGCTGCCCTTCACCCCCGGTGCGCCGACGGCACTGTGGGCGCCGGACTCGGTGACGGTCACCGACTCGCCGCACCTGCCCCGGCCCCATGTCACGGTGCCCCGGTTCGAACTCGACGAAGCGGTGCCCGCGCCGGAGGAACACCAGCGCCGGGTCGCGGCGGCCGTCGAACTGCTCGCCAATACAGCCCATCCGATCCGTAAAGTTGTGCTGGCCCGCGCAATTCGGGCCGTCGCCGCCGCTCCCGTCCGCGCGCTGGACATCCTGGACCTGATGGTCGCCTCCGACCCACTGTCGAACGGTTTCCTGGTCGACCTCTCCGCGGCCGGTGGGCGATATCCCGGCTGCCACCTCGTCGGCTCCAGCCCGGAGATCCTGGTGCGCCGCACCGGCAACAAGGTGCTCAGCCATCCGCTGGCAGGCTCGGCCCGCCGCGTTCCCGACGATGCCGAGGCCGACCGTGGTGCGGCCGACGCCCTGCTCACCTCGACCAAGGACCACGCCGAACACCGCTATGTGACCGACCAGGTCGCCGCCGTCCTCCGCGATCGGTGCGCCGATGTCGACACTCCCACACCGGAACTGACCGCCACCCCGGCGATGTGGCATCTCGGGACCCCGATCTCGGCGACGGTCCCCCTCGCCGGGCCGTCCGCACTCGAACTCGCGGTGGCGCTGCACCCCACCCCCGCGATCTGCGGCACCCCCACAGGGGCCGCGGCGCGCCTGATCGCCGAGCTCGAAGGCGAACGCGGCTTCTACGCGGGTGCGGTCGGCTGGTGCGATGCCGACGGCAACGGCGAGTGGATGGTGAGCATCCGCTGCGCCGAGCTGTCCGCCGACGGCACCACGCTGCTCGCGCACGCGGGTGGCGGCATCGTGGCCGCGTCCGATCCGGCCGCCGAACTGGCCGAGACCACCGGCAAATTCCAGCGCATCCTCGGTCCGCTCGGTATCGCGGATCTGCCCGTCACCGTCGGCTGACCCCGACTTCCACCCGAACGAGAGACCGACATGCCTATCCCCCCGATCGCGCCCTATCCGATGCCGGGCGCCGACGAGTTCATCCCGGCCCAGGTCGACTGGACGGCCGAACCCGGACGGTGCGCGCTGCTGATCCACGACATGCAGCAGTACTTCCTCGACGCCTACGACGTGCATCGCGATCCGGCCCGCACGCTGATCACCAACATCGCCCGGCTGCGCGACCGCTGCCACGAGCTCGACATCCCGGTGATCTACACGATGCAGCCCGGCAACCAGCACCCCTCCCGGCGTGGCATCCTCGCCGACTTCTGGGGCAGCGGAATGGCCGAGGGCGCCGACACCCAGGTCATCAACGCCATCGCCCCGGAACCTCGCGACATCCAGGTCACCAAGTGGCGGTACTCGGCGTTCCAGCGCACCGACCTGCGTGAGCTGCTCGGCTACTACCGGCGTGATCAGCTCCTGGTCACCGGCGTCTACACGCACATGGGCTGCATGCTCAGTGCCGCCGAGGCTTTCATGGGCGATGTGCGCCCGTTCCTCGTGCACGACGCCACCGCGGACTTCAGCCGCGACGAGCACGTGATGGCGCTGAACTATGTGGCGCGGCGCTGCGGCGCGGTCACCGGCACCGAGGATCTGCTGCGACAGCTGGACCCGACCCGGATCGAAGCAGACGCCTGACCGCCCGCGTCACGCGGTGACGCGGGTCACTATCTGCTGTTCTAATCAAACTTAGGCTAACCTAACCCCTGCCTCGAATCCGCTGGGCTCGTCGAGCCATCGCGGCACGAGGGAGGGGCAAGAACGTTGATGAAGGAGTTGCTGTGGGATCGGTAGAACGGGACGTCAGCGCCGAGCATCCCGGATTACCACTCACCGGAGCACAACTGGGCATCTGGAATGCCCAGCGCCTCGACCCCGACTCGCTCAGCTACATGGTCGGCGAAGTGCTCGAGATCGCCGGGCCCGACCCCATCGATGTCACAGTGCTGGACACCGCGATTCGGTGCACCATCGTCGAAACCGACACGATGCGACTGCGATTCACCGAAACCGCGGAGGGGCCGCGCCAGCGGATCACCGAGCTGGCGCCCGAACTGCGGCCGCTGGTCGATCTGCGCGACGAGGCCGACCCGGTCGCGGCGGCGCATCGGCTGGTCGCCGCCGAGCGTGAACGCTCCGCCACCTCGTGCCGCGCCATGGTCGACCGCCAGCTCTACACCTATACGCTGCTGCGCCTGACCGACCACGAGGTGTGGTGCATCCAGCTCTACCACCACCTGATCATCGACGGCTACAGCGCAGCCATGGTGTCGCGCCGGGTCGCCGCCCACTACACCGCGCTGCGTCGCGGCGGTGACGTACCGCGCCTGCGGTGGGGCTCGATCGAGACACTGGTGGCCGAGGACCTCGAATACCGTGGCAGCCCGTCACATCAGCACGACCGCGACTATTGGCGCGACCGGCTCACGCCGCTGCCGCCGCTGGACGGGCGTGGGCGCGCGCCCGACGGCGTGGTCGAGCAGACCCACGAGGTGCGCACCGTCCTCGATGCCGCCCTGGTGGCGCGCGTCAAGGCGGCGGCCACGACCGCGGGCATCACCTGGGCCGATGCGCTCGTCGCGGGCTACGTGGCATTCGTGCACCGATTGCTCGGCGACACCGATGTCGTGATCGCGCTGCCGGTGATGGCCCGGGTCGGCAAGACCGCGCTCACCACCCCGTCCATGGCGGTCAATGTGCTGCCGCTGCGGATTCCGGTGTCGAGCCAGAATCGCCTCGGCGACCTCGGGAAGCGGGTGGCCGACGCGCTGCGGGAGATGCGCGCCCACCAGCGCTTCCGGGGCGAGGACCTGGCTCGTGAATTCGGCGGTGCGCAGACCGGGGCACTGTTGCACGGCATCGGGATCAACCTCAAGGCGTTCGATTTCGCCCTCGACTTCGACGGCGCCACCGGCACGCTGCGCAATGTCGCCGGTGGGCCGCCGGAAGATCTGGGCCTGACCGTCACCCCCCTGTCCGGAGACCGGATCCAGCTCGGCTTCGAGGTCGACGCGCGGTCGCTGGATGCCGCCACGGTGCGGCGGCGGATGGACGCGCTGGTCGCGATGATCACCGAACTGGTCGACGCGGCACAGCGCCCCGTGGGTGCGATCACCCTGTACCAGGCCGAGATCGGCGCGAATATCGCCGATGATCGCGCCGGTGCCGCGCTGCCCGGACGTCCCGAGGACGTTGTCGAGGTCTTCGATCGCATGATCGCGGCACAGGCCGACGACATCGTGCTGGTCGACGGCGCCGTCCGCCTCGACGCCGCCGAGCTCGGCGCCAGAGTGCACCGGTTGGCCCGATACCTGCGCGGCCGCGGCGCCGGCCCCGAGGACATCGTCGGCATCGCGTTGCCGCGCACCGTCGATCTGGTGGTGGCCTTGCTCGCGGTGCGCCATGCCGGCGCGGCGTTCCTGATCCTCGACATCGGGCACCCGGCGCAGCGCCTCGCCGACATCATCGACGACGCCGCACCGGTGCTGATCCTGACCCACGACGTCGTCGCGGACACAGTCTTCGCGCATCGGCCCGAGTCGCCCGCCCCGATCAGCAAGGGCGACCGCGCCGATCGATCCGGGGCGCCGACTTCGATTGCCGCGACGGACGGCACGGCACCCGCCGACCTGCCTGTGGCGCCCGAGCCGGGCGACGGCCAGACCACCGAAGCGACAGGAACGATCGCACTGGTCAGGCTGTCGGACAAGAGGATTCGATCCGCCATCGCCGATCTTCCCAGCGGCCCGCTGACGATCGACGAACTCGCCGCGCCACGCGCGGACGCGCATCTGGCCTACGTCGTGTACACCTCGGGCTCCACCGGAAAGCCCAAGGGTGTGCAGATCTCGTGCGGCGCGATGGCCCAGCTGCTGCACCATCACCGCTGCACCGTCTACGCCGACACCGCCGAACGCGCGGGCGGGCGGCAGCTGCGTATCGCGCACACCTACTCCTTCGCCTTCGACGCAGCGCTGGATCAGCTGCTGTGGCTGTGGTGCGGACACCGAGTCCACCTGTACGACACCGATATCCAGAAGGACGCCGCCGCGCAGATCGCCGCCTTGCGTGCCGACGGCATCGATGTCGTGGACACCACGCCGTCGATGGCGATCGCCCTGATCGACAACGGGCTGCTCGGCAGCGCGCACCGTCCCGAGCTGCTGCTGCTCGGCGGCGAGGCGACCCCGCCTGCGCTGTGGTCGGTCATCGTCGCGTCGAAGGTGGCCGCCCGCAATATGTACGGGCCGACGGAGGCCACCGTCGACGCGCTCAGCGCGCCGGTCACCGGTGTGTTGCCGCATGTCGGCGGTCCGCTCGCAGGCACACGCGCCTATCTCCTCGACGGCGCGCTGCAACTGGTACCCGATGGCGAGGTCGGCGAATTATATTTGGCGGGACCGCAATTGGCCCGCGGTTACCTCGGCCGCGTGGCCGTGACGGCGGAACGGTTCGTCGCCGATCCGTTCGCGGTGGGCGAGCGCTTGTATCGCACCGGCGACCGGGCACGGTGGCTACCCGGCCACGGCTACGACTACCTCGGGCGCGCCGACGCGCAGATCAAGGTACGCGGCTATCGCGTGGAGCTGGGTGAAGTCGAGGCAACCCTCGGCGCCCTGCCCGGCGTGTCCGCGGCGGCCGCCACCGTCGGAAAGTCCGGCGACAGCACCCGATTGGTGGGCTACCTGGTCCCCGAGGCGGGCCGCACGCTCGACGCCGACGAGCTACGTCACCGGCTGACCACCCTCGTGCCCGACCATCTCGTTCCCTCGGCGCTCGTGGTGCTCGACGCCCTGCCGACCACCGTCAACGGCAAGCTCGACCGTGCCGCCCTGCCCGCACCACAGCTGACCTCGACCGGCCGACCGCCCCGCACCGAACCCGAGCGCGCGCTCTGCGGTGTGGTCGCGGACGTGCTCGGCGTGCCGCAGGTCAACGCCACCGACGACTTCTTCGGTCTCGGCGGCGACAGCATCACCGCCATCGGCGTGAGCAGCCGCCTGCGCGCGCTCGGCTGGGCGGTACCGCCGAAAACACTGCTGGCCCAGCGTGATCTGGCGGCCATCGCCGCCGCCGCCGAGGTAGCCGAAGCACAGTCCGCCACCCTGACGCCGGACGAGCCGACCGGCCCCGTCCCGATCCCGCCCATGGTGGCCGCACTGCTCGAAGCCAACACCAGTCACACGGCCATCGCCGGCTACGCCCAGTGGACCGCCTTGACCCTGCACGAGGACCTCACCCTCGACCATCTGACCACCGGCCTGCAAACCCTGCTCGACCGCCACGACGCCTTGCGCCTGGTCCTCGACGAATCGGCCACCGGCCCCCGGCTCGTGGTCACGGGCGTCGGCACGGTGCGCGCCGGGGACCTCGTCGTCGAAATGCTGTGCGACGAACCGCGTCCGATCCGTGCCGAGGCTCCCGATTCTTCTGGGGGCGCGGGCGACCCCGCACCGTTGAGCACTGCGGGCGCTGCTGGTCATCCCACGGCCGCACTGATCGAGTCGGTGGCCAGCGGGCTCGCGGCGGAATTGGACCCTGCCACAGGTGTCGAGATTCGCGCCGCTTTGGTGCGCACGGCGCCGGGGGTAGCTGATCGGCTGGTCCTGGTCGCCAACCACGTGGTGGTAGACGGTGTTTCGTGGCGCATCCTGGTGCCCGAGCTGTACGAGGCATGTGCCGCGGTGCGGGACGGGCGTGCGGCTCGGCTGCCCGCGCGGGGTAGCTCGTGGCGGCGGCACGCCACCCTGCTCGCGGAGGCGGGCGAGGCCGGCGATCATCGCTCGGAGTTGGCGCACTGGGAGCGCGCGCTCGGCGACGGCACCGTGGCGCCACTGGGCGCACGCAGGCTCGATCATGCCGTGGACGTCGTCGAGAGTGCCGACCGAACCAGGACTTTCGCGGCCCCGGTGGTTTCCGAAGCGCTGCTCACCACACTGCCCGCTGCCTATCGAGCCAAGACCGACGAGGTGTTGCTCGCCGCACTCGTGCTGGCCCTCAACGCCTGGCGGCACGAGCGTGGTGAGCCGCTCGAGCCGGGCAGGCCCGTGGCGGTCGAAGGCCACGGGCGCGAACCCTTGCGTACCTATACCGATTTCGCCGGCACCGTCGGCTGGTTCACCAGCGAGTTCCCGGTGTGGACGCCCGCGACCGCGATCGATGACCCAGAAGGGCTAGCCGAGGCCATGAGCGGTGGTGCGGCGGCGGGACGGCTGCTGCGGGCGGTCAAGGAGGCCAAGCGTGCCGTCCCCGGCAATGGCGTCGGCTACGGCGTGCTGCGCAGCCTGGACCCGCAGACCTCGCCGCGACTCACCGCCCGGCCCGCACCCGAGGTGCTGCTCAACTACCTCGGCCGTTTCGGCGGCGGCGGCGCCCTCGGCTGGAGCCTGCCCGAACACGATGCGTTCGCGGTGACGGAGCCGCCGGAAAAGGCACTCACCGAAGTACTTTCGCTCAACGTCTTCGTGCACGAACCCACCGCCGGGCAATCGGGTGCTGCCCGGCTCGCCGTGGAGTGGACCGCGGCGAGCCGAATTCTCGACGCGCGTCAGGTCGCCGATATCCAGCGGCACTTCGAGCTCGCGCTCGAGGCGTTCGCCGCCCACGCGATGCTGTTCCCCGGTGGGCTCACCCCCTCGGACTGCGCCGGCCTGCCCGTCACCCAGGAGACCGTCGACACGCTGGAGGCCGTGCACGGCCCGCTGGCCGAACTGCTGCCGCTCTCGCCGTTGCAGGAGGGGTTGCTGTTCCACGCGATTCGCGACGGCGCCTACGATGTCTACACCCTGAGCGCTCGGGTCGATCTGCACGGACCGCTGGACGGCCCCCGATTGTCGGCGGCCTTCGACACCGTCGTGGGCAGGCACCCCACGATGGCGGCGGCCTTCCACTACGCGGGTCTAAATCAGCCGGTCCAGGCCGTTCCCCGCGCGGTCGGCATGCCGTGGCGCGAGGTCGATCTGTCCGGGCTGCCGCTGCGCACCGCGCGGGCCGCCGCCGACCGGCTGGAAGCCGAAGCGACCCGGCACCGATTCGCGGTGGACCGATCGCCGATGTTGCGCGCCACGCTGATCCGCATGCCCGATGACGCGCACCGTCTGGTGCTCAACACTCACCACCTGGTGATCGACGGCTGGTCGACCCCGATCGTCTTGCGCGAGGTACTGGCCACCTATCACGGCGACGAACTGCCCGCGCCCGCACCGTACAGCGACTATCTGGCCTGGATCGGCGCCCGCGACCGCGATGCCGTGCGCGCGGCCTGGTCGCGACGGTTGGCCGGCTTCGCCGAGCCGACACTGGTGCGCACCGATACCCTGCGCGAGCGCGAGTTCCGCCAGTGGCAGGTTCCATTGCCTGCGGCGCTCGCCACGGAGTTGGCCGAGCTCGGCCGCCGCCGCGGCCTGACGATGAACACTCTGGTGCAGGGCACCTGGGCGCTGGTGCTGGCCGCGCTCACCGGCCGTAGCGACGTGGTGTTCGGCGCGACGGTCTCCGGCAGGCCTGCCGAACTGCCCGGCGTATCGGGCATGGTCGGTCTGTTCGCCAACACCGTCCCGGTGCGCTGTGCCTTCGATCCCGAACGCGCACTGCTCGAGCAGTGGGCCGAGTTGCAGGAAAACCAGTTCGCCATGCAGGAGTTCGATCACGCCGGCCTGGCGGAGATCGAGCGGATCGCGAGACTGGGCACCCTCTTCGACACCCTGGTCGCCTTCGAGAATTTCCCGAATTCCGGCGCCGGACAGCCGGAGTCACACCAGCTGCGTCGCGGCGAGTTCCACAACCACGGCAGCACGCACTATCCGATGACCCTGATCGCCCCGCCGGGCGCGCAGCTGGAACTGGTGATCTGGTACGACCGCGCCGCGGTAGCGGACGCGACGCTCGCTCGGATCTCCGAACGGATCAGCGCGATCCTCACCGCCGTCACCACCACAGCGGAAGTCCGCCCCGAGCCTTTCCTCGAGATGCTGACCCCCGGCCCGGCCACCGCGCCGGTGCCCGCTGCCACGTCGCACGCTCGGGTATCGCCCGCATCCTCGACCACGGGATTCCCTAATGGGCAGTCCGTCAGCACCGCATCGGACGCGGTACGGCCGGATCCCCGCGGTACGACCCTGGCGGTGTGGGGCATCCCCGCCGACCCGACAGCGCCTGCCATTACGGCAGAGGGCGTCACGATCGACTTCCAGGAGTTCGGCGCCAGGGCCAATCGTCTTGCGCGCTGGCTCATCTCGCACGGCGTCGGACCCGAGACGGTCGTGGCCGTCGCCATGGCGCGAACCATCGATTCGGTGGTGACGGCGCACGCCATCTGCCGAGCCGGTGGCGTGTACCTTCCGGTGGACCCGGAGCAGCCCGCGCAACGGGTCGACAAGATTCTCGGCACCGCTTCTCCCACACTGGTTCTGCGTTCGCTGGCCGAGGTGGACACCGAGGGATTCGCCGATACCGAACTCACCGACGCGGACCGGCTCTCGCCCCTGCGCCCCGCCAACACGGCCTGCCTGCTGTTCACCTCCGGCTCCACCGGCGCACCCAAGGGCGTGAGTCTGTCGCACGCCGCGATCATCTCCACGTTCGAATGGCTGCACCGCGAATGCCGATTCGGACCGGGCGACACCATGCTCTACCGCACCCCGCCGATCTTCGACGCTTCACTCATGGAGATGTTGCTGCCGCTGCACGTCGGCGCCCGGATCGTTCTGACCCGGCCCGGCGGACACCGCGATCCCTACTATCAGGCCCAGCTCATGAGCACGGAGCGGGTGACCGCGATGTGGATGACAACCTCGATGCTGACCGTGCTCGCCGAAGAAGCAGACCTGTCGGGCTGCACCGACCTGCGCTGCGTTCTCACCGGCGGCGAGGTACTGCCACCCGCGACGGCCCAGCGCATGCGCGCGCTCACCGGAACCGCGGTATACAACTTCTACGGCCCGACCGAAGCCGCGATCGGCTTCACCTTCCACCGGACCGTCGATGCCGACACCGCCTCGGTGCCGGTGGGTGCTCCCGCCGACGCGATCCGCATTCTGGACGACCAGCTGCGACCGGTCCCCGAGGGAACCACCGGCGAGCTCTACATGACCGGTGTCCGGCTGGCGCGCGGCTACCTGTCGCGACCCGACCTGAGCGCAGCCGCCTTCGTCGCCGACCCGGACGGGAACGGCGCCAGGATGTATCGCACCGGCGACCTGGTGAGACTGAATCAGCGCGCCGAACTCGAGTACGTCGGCCGCACCGACAGCCAGGTGAAGCTGCGCGGCCAGCGCATCGAACTCGGCGATATCGAATCGGCCCTGCTCGCCTGTGCCGGTGTGGCCCACGCGGTGGTACTGCTGCGCGAGGACACACCGGGCGACCAGCGCTTGGTCGCCTACCTCATGCCCAACTCCGGCGTCACCCTCGATACCGAAGCTGTACGCGAGCAGACGCGAAAGACCCTGCCCGCGTACATGATTCCTTCGGCTTTCGTGGTGCTCGATCACATTCCACGCACCGCGACCGAGAAGATCGCCCGTCAGGAACTGCCCACACCGGAGGCCGCAGCGAGCACGGACACCCGCCCCGGGCCCACTGCGCGCACGGTCGACTCGGTCGGCACTACGCACACCGAATCCGTCACCGCTCAGGACCTCGGAATGCTCGACACCATCCGCGCAGCCATGGCGGCGGTCTTGTCGGTCGACGACATCGGCGCGGACGACGACTTCTTCGACCGGGGCGGGCACTCGCTGCTGGCGGTTCGGCTGATCGGTCGCCTGACTCGCGTCGACCTACCGGTGGTACTCGACGACGTCTTCACCGCCCCCACCCCGCGTGGACTCGCTGCCCGGATCGGCGCCGTAGATCCCAGCGCGCCTCGACCAGCGGACGGTCTGGCCAGTTTGGGTCGCCGCCTCGATCCGGTGCTGGAACTGCGCGCCGAGGGCTCGGTCCCGCCGTTGTTCTGTATTCATCAGATCGGCGGCACCGCATGGAAATACGCGCCGCTGGCCCGGCTGTTGCGTGCTGAGCGACCGATCATCGGCCTGCAGATGCCCCAGCTCACCGAGCCGGGCTACCGCACGCGCACACTCGACGATCTGGCGCAGTACTACCTGGCCGCCGTGCGCCGCATCCAGCCGCGGGGTCCGTACCATCTGTTCGGCTACTCGCTGGGCGGCAACCTCGCCCACGCGATGGCCGCGATCCTGGAAGCCGAGGGTGAGCAGATCGCCTTTGTGGGCCTGCTCGACTCGCACCCCCTGTCGAACCTGACCGACCGAGCCGCCGCGACCCTGGCCGACCCCGCGGGCATGGACGCACTACTGCCCGAAATCGCTGAGTACGCACCGGAATTGGCGGTAGTGGTACGCAATGCCGCGACCGAGTTGCTGCGGATGGTGACCGAATCGGATTCCCCGCGCTACAGCGGCCCGATGTCGATGTACTGCGCCGACACCGGTGACGAACCCGAGCGCGTGCACGCCCAGATGACCGGATGGAAGGCCGCGGGCGCTCAGCTGGTGGTCCGCCGACTTCCCTACTCGCACAACGACATCGCGACGCCGACCGGCTGGATCGAGGTCGCGGCGCTGCTCGATGTGGATCCGGCGATCCGCACCTGAACCTCCCCATAGAAGAAAGAGGAACACCTTTCATGTCAGTTCATCGAATGACGGCACGCATGCGCGCCGCCGTCGCACTCCTGATCGTCGCGGTGGCCGCGACGGCAGCGGGCTGCGGCAGCTCCACCGCCGACCAGGCGGCCGATACCGGCACTCGCCAGGTGGAGACCGCCAAGGGCCTGGTCACCGTGCCCGCCGCCCCGCAGCGCATCGTGGTCCTCAACGGCGCGCTGGCCGGCTACCTCTTCGACCTCGACGCCAAGGTGAAGGCCGCGGATCCGCGCATCCTCGGACTCACGTTGAACCCCGGCGAGTTCCCGCCGTCCTGGGCCGCGGACGCCAAGGAACAGGGCACCGAGGCGGTGCCCTCCGGTGACGACCTGAACCTCGAGTTCATCGCCGCGCAGCGACCCGACCTGATCATCGGCGGCGGACCCGGCTGGCCGGGACAGCAGACGATCAAGAACTACGACAAGCTCGCCGCCGTCGCGCCCACCGCGCTGGTGCCCTCCGACCTCGCCAACTGGCAGGACCAGTTGAAGTCGGTGGCCGACATCGTGAACCACCCGGAAAAGGTGGACGCGATGATCACCGCCTACACCGACAAGGTCGCGAAGGTGAAAGCCGGCCTGAAGCTGCCACAGGGCGCGGCGGCTGTCTACCAGTCCCAGTCCGATGCCAAGCCCATCCTGCTCGCCCCCAACACCCCGCTCGCCTCGCTGCTCACCGACGTCGGCATCACGATGGACGACAAGATCGAAGCGAAAGCGGGCAACCCGGAGCGGGCCGCGGCAGGCGACTGGGTGACCTTCAGCCCCGAACTGCTCGGTACCGTCGTCGACGCCCCGGTGCTGTTCGTGATCGCCCTCGACGGCGGCCGCAAGATCTCCCAGCTGAAACAAGACCCGATGCTGGCCGCGCTGCCCGCCTTCCAGAAGGGCCAGCTCTACGAGCTGCCCGCGGCGAGCAAGCGTCCGGACTACCGCACCGCCATGTCGACCCTCGACCTGCTCGCCGACACCTTCAAGTAATACCGGGCGGCTGATCGACCCTTCGCCGCCGCACACAACACCCCGTCCACCGGAGCTCCGGCGGGCGGGGTGTTGTGCTGTCCGGACCGACTCAGGTGGCGGCGGCCCGCATATCGACACGATCGTCGGGGCGGGCCTGCTCGACAGAGTGGTTGATCGAGGTTGCGATCTTCGGCAGCGCGTGGGCGTGGTGGCGGCCCAGCCAGGTCAGCAGCTCCTCGCGGACCGCGCAGCGCAGGGTCCACACGTCGTCGGCATCGGCGGCCGACATCGTCGCACGCACCACGATGTCGGTCGGTGTGCTGTCGGTCACCAGCAGATTCCAGTTGCGACCGTCCCATTCCTTGCACTCGCGCAGGTAGCTGTGCAGATGTTCGCGCAGCTGCGGCACCGGGGTGCTGTGGTCGAGGTGCAGAAAGACCGTGCCGGTGATCTGCGAGCCGCCCCGCGACCAGTTCTCATAGGGCTGGCTGTTGAAGTAGGACACCGGCATGGTGAGCCTGCGGTCGTCCCAGATCCGCACTGTCAGGAAGGCCAGGGTGATCTCTTCGACCGTCCCCCACTCCCCTTCCACGACCACGGTGTCGCCGATCTTGACCGAGTCGCCGAAGGCGATCTGCAATCCGGCCATGAGGTTGCTCAGCGTCGACTGGGCGGCGACGCCGACGATGATGCCGATCACGCCCGCCGAAGCCAGCATCGAGGTGCCCAGGGTCCGCAGGCTCGGGAACAACAACATGATCGCCACCGCGGCGGTGGTGACCACCAGCACCGACGTGACGATGCGACGCACCAGTCCCAACTGGGTGCGCAGCTGGCGCACCCGCGAAATCTCGCTGGTGCGCTGGGCGTAGCGGCGCAACAGGCTTTCGGCGACCACATCGGTGGTGCGGATGACCAGCCACACCGCGGCGATGACGGCCGCTGTCGCCAGGAAGTTCCGGATCACCGTGTCCTGGCGAAGGTCGAGCTCGGCCAGCGGGTAGACCGCGTGCAAGGTCACCGTGGCGAGCAGAACCTGGAGCGGCAACCGCAGTCGTCGCAGCGACGGCACAGCGATGTTCGGCCTGCGACCCGCACCGTAGCGCAGCAGCTTCTCCACCAGCAGGCCCGCCGAGACCGTGATCGCCGCCGTCCCCAATACCACGATGAGCGGCCGCAATATCTCCTCCACGAGATCGAACTCCTCTCGTTGTCGGTCTCCTCAGTTGAGGCGTACCCGCACCCGCTCGCGGCAGACATGACCATCTGATGGCGAGCCGGGCGGTACCCGCCACCCTCGCACACGTCGCGCTCGCTCGTCGAAACGGCAAGAGGCTCCGCTGTTCCGAAGAACGAACAGCGGAGCCTCTCGCAGACGTATTCGCTTGTCTTACAGCGCCTTCAGTTCCTCGGTAACAGCACCGACGGACTTCTTCGCATCACCGAACAGCATCGAGGTGTGATCGGCGTAGAACAGCGGGTTGTCGATACCGGCGAAACCGGAGTTCATCGAGCGCTTGAGCACGATGACGCTCTTGGCCTGGTCGACGTTGAGCACCGGCATCCCGTAGATCGGGCTGGACTTGTCGTCGCGTGCGGCCGGGTTGGTGACGTCGTTGGCGCCGATGACCAGGACCACATCGGTGCGGTTGAACTCACCGTTGATGTCGTCCATTTCCTTCATCGCGTCGTAGGAGACCTCGGCCTCGGCCAGCAGCACGTTCATGTGACCGGGCATGCGACCGGCGACCGGGTGGATCGCGTACTTGACCTCGACGCCCTTGGCCTCGAGCAGCAGCGCCATCTCCTTGACCGCGTGCTGGGCCTGCGCCACGGCCATGCCGTAACCCGGAACCACGATCACCTGGTTGGCGTAGGCCATCTGGATCGCCGCATCGGCCGCGGAGGTCGACTTCGCGGTCTTGGCCTCACCGTCACCGGCACCGGCGACCGCGCCGCCGCCACCGAAGCCGCCGGCCACGATCGCGGGGATGGAGCGGTTCATGGCCTTGGCCATCAGGTTGGTGAGGATGGTGCCCGAGGCGCCGACGATCATGCCCGCCACGATCATCGCGGTGTTGTTCAGCGCCAGACCCGCGGCCGCGGCCGACAGACCGGTCAGGGCGTTGAGCAGCGAGATGACGACCGGCATGTCCGCGCCGCCGATGGGCAGCACGACCATCAGGCCGAGCACACCGGCGAACAGCAGCAGCGCGATCATCCACAGCTGCGAGACGCCACCGTTGTCGGCGCCGAGGCCGATCACCACGGCGCACACGATCGCGCCCACGAGCAGCAGCAGGTTCAGTGGCTGCTGCAGGCGACCGACGCTGATCGGCTTGCCGGACAGGAGCTCCTGCAGCTTCGCGAAGGCGATGATCGAGCCCCAGAAGGAGATCGAGCCGATCACCGCAGCGAACAGCGAACCGATGATGATGTGGATCGTCGGGGTCTCGTGCAGGTCGGAAAACCCCGCGCTGTCGACGAATTCGGCCCACGCGATCAACGCGACGGTGCCACCGCCGACACCGTTGAACGCCGCGACCAGCTGCGGCATCTCGGTCATCTTGGTACGGATGGCGGGCGGAACACCCAGTGCCACACCGACGATCAGACCGGCGGCGATCAGAATCCAGTTGAGCAGGGCCGCGTGGCGCACCGAGATCAGGGTGGCCACGACCGCGAGACCCATACCGACAGCGGCGATCTGGTTGCCGCGCACGGCCGTCTTCGGGCCGGTGAGACCCATCAGGCCGTAGATGAACATGGAGAAGGCCACGATGTAGAGGCCGTTGACCAGGTAGGTCATATTGTCGACTGCGTGCATCACTCGGCCGCCTTCTTCTTACCCTTGAACATGCCGAGCATGCGGTCGGTGACCACGAATCCACCGATGACGTTCAGTGTTCCGAACACCACCGCGACGAACAGGATCACCTGTACCAGCAGCGAGGGGTCCTTCACATTGCCCAGGGTCACCAGCGCGCCGAGCACGACGATGCCGTGAATGGCGTTGGTGCCCGACATCAGCGGGGTGTGCAGGGTGTTGGGGACCTTCGAGATCACCGCGAAGCCGACGAAGCCGGACAACACGAGGATCGCGATATTGGCGAGAAGTTCGGTGTACATCAGGCTTCCACCTCACGAGTGACACAGGAATCCGCAAGGACCTGATCGTCGAAGTCGGGGGCGAGCTTGCCGTCGACCAGCATCAGTTCCAGCAGCGCCGAGATGTTCTTGGAGTACAGCTCGGAAGCGTGCTCGGGCATCGTGGCGGGCAGGTTCAGCGGCGAGGCGATGGTCACCTCGTGCTTGACCACGGTCTGGCCGGGCTCGGTGAGCTCGCAGTTGCCGCCGGTCTCACCGGCCAGGTCGACGATGACGCTGCCGGGCTTCATGCCCTCGACAGCGGCGGCGGTGACCAAGCGCGGCGCGGGGCGACCCGGCACCAGCGCGGTGGTGATCACGATGTCGAAACTCTTGATGGCGTCTTCGAGCGCCTGCTGCTGCTGGGCCTTCTCCTCGTCGGTGAGTTCGCGGGCGTACCCGCCCTCACCGGCGGCGTCGATGCCGAGGTCGAGCCATTGCGCACCGACCGAGCGCACCTGATCGGCGACCTCGGGACGCACGTCGTAACCGGTGGTCCGACCACCGAGACGCTTGGCCGTGGCCAGCGCTTGGAGACCGGCGACACCGACACCGAGCACCAGCACGGTGGCCGGCTTCACGGTGCCCGCGGCGGTGGTGAGCATCGGGAAGAACCGGGTCGACTCCGACGCGGCGAGCAGCACGGCCTTGTAACCGGCCACGTTGGCCTGCGAGGACAGGGCATCCATCACCTGCGCGCGCGAGATACGCGGAATCGCCTCGACGGCGAAAGCCTGCACACCGGCAGAGCGCAGCGCGCCGATCTGGTTCTCGGCATTGCGCGGCGCGAGGAAACCGATCATGGTCTGCCCGGAGGACAGCTTGGCCACCTCGGCGTCGCTGGGCGGGGCGACCTTCACGACGACCTCGGCCGACCACGGGTCACCGATGGTCGCGCCTGCCTCTACATAAGCAGCGTCGGGAATGAGCGCGCCGAGGCCGGCACCGGCTTCCACGATCACCTCGACACCCTGCTTGGACAGGGCGGGGATGATCTTGGGCACCAATGCGACCCGCCGCTCACCCGGGCCGGACTCGCGAACGACTCCGACACGCGCTCCGCGCGGCGAACCCTCGCCCACGTTTTGCGTTGTCTCCACTAGTCAGACTTCCTTTTCGTGCTGGCTTCGAGCCTGGGAACGACGGGGTAGCCGAAGTTACCAATGAGTAAGTTCGACTGAAATCCTGGCAACTGTACTCGGCTCGCGGTGAGCCTAGCGGAGATGCCCATCACAACGGAGAATTGGACTGACGACCACAAATCGGACACCTGCGCCCTGATCAGTCGTGACAACGACCTCCCGACCCGGCGGGCCCCGGCCGGTGCCCGAGATCAGATTCGTCGCCGCAGGTGGGGACGCACAAGAGCGCACATCCGAGTCCGTTACTTACCCGCAGGTCCGACTCCTGGCCGGACACCGCGCCTTTCGGCCGGACGTGACGCGCATCATGCTCATGACTGGTTCGGGCTGTTGCGCGACCCAGGTCACACCGTAGGGTCGAGGCCGTGAACGACTGCGCCTTCTGTCTGATCGTGGCGGGTGCCGCACCGGCGACCATGGTCTACTCCGACGACGCGGTGTGCGCGTTCCTCGATATCCGTCCCATCACCCGTGGCCACACCCTGATCGTGCCCCGAGTCCACGCCACCGAGCTCGGCGATCTCGATCCCGATCTCGGCGCCCGGGTCTTTCGCACCGGCCACCGTCTGGCCCGCGCTCTGCGGGTGAGCGGGCTCGCCAGCGACGGAGCCAATCTCGTTCTCAACGACGGCACCGCCGCCTTCCAGACCGTGGGCCATGTCCATCTGCATGTGGTGCCGCGCAAACACGGTGACAAACTCACCTTCGCCAAGGGCTTGCTGTTGCGTCGTCCGCACGAACCGAATTCGACCGCAGCGGCGATCCGCGCGGGCCTCACCGCGCTCGACGCGGAGCAGACGGCAGGGCCACCGACTACCCCGCCGTCGAACACAGCGCACGATGCAGAAGGAGCACAGGGATGATCGAGACGCCGGGGCGCGAACAACTCACCGATCTGCTCGCCGAGCAGTGGGAAGCCATCGCCCTGCTGGTCGCCGATCTGGACGAAAAGGCCTGGCGCCGACCATCTCCGCTGCCCGGCTGGACGCTGTTCGACGTGGTGGCGCACGTGGTGGGCACCGAATCGTGGCTGCTCGGACAGACGCCCCCGCCCCACGACCCGTTGCGCCCCAAGACCGATGTGCGCACGCTGCCGCATGTGCGCAACGAAGTGGCTGTGCTCAACGAGATCTGGGTCGACCGGTTGCGCCCGCTCTCGGGCAAGCGGCTGCTCGCGCTGTTCGACGAGACCACCGACCGTCGCCGGGCCGCACTCGCCGCCCTGGACGACGACGCGTGGCGGGCGCCGACCGTCTCCCCGGTCGGGCAGGTGCCCTACGGGCGGTTCATGCGAGTGCGCCTGTTCGATTGCTGGATGCACGAACTCGACCTCGCCGACGGGATCGGCCGTAGCGTGCCAGAAGGTGGTGCGCGGGCCGAGGCGGCCTTCGCCGAATTGACCATCGGGCTCGGCCGCGCGGTGGTGAAAGGCGCCAAGGCGCCGGATGGTTCGCTGATCACACTGGACCTGACCGGGCCGGTGACCAGGCAGGTACACCTGTCGGTGGCCGGTGGGCGCGGATCGGTACTGGAGGAGACCTCCGGCGACCCGACGACCGTGATCCGCATGGACTCCGGGCTTTTCGCCCGGTTGCGCGGTGGACGCACCACTGCCGACCGGCACCCCGACGAGGTCGTCGTCGAGGGTGATACCACCCTCGGTGAGCGCCTCGTACGGAATCTGGCGTTCACCATCTGATGCGACTTTTCTTGGCGTCGTACAGGTTCGGCGGTTTCGCCGATCGGCTCGTCGACCTCGTCGGTGCGCCGGGTCGGGTGGCGGTGATTCCGAACGCGTGTGACGCATGGCCCGACGCGTGGGAGTCGGCGGTGATGAGCGATGTGAAACCGCTGCAGCAGCAGGGGTATTCGCCGGATGTGCTGGATCTGCGCGAGTACGCCGGACAGCCGCAGCGACTGGAACGCCACCTGCGAGGCTTCCCGATGGTGTGGGTGCGCGGCGGCAACACGTTCGTCCTGCGCGCCCAATTCGCCCGCAGCGGAGCCGATTCGGTGCTGCCCGCGTTGTTGCGCGAGGACGCGCTGGTCTACGCGGGCTACAGCGCGGGCGCGTGCCTGCTCGGACCCGACCTGCACGGGCTGGAAACCATGGACGACCCGGCCGAGGTGCTGCCCGCCACCGGCATCGAACCGCTGTGGGACGGACTGGGTTTGGTGGATCGCCGCCTCGTCGTTCACCTGGACTCCCCCACCGACCCCGACGGCGATTCCGCCGCGATGCTCGCGCACTGCGTAACCGAGGAGATCCCCCACTGGGCGCTCACCGACGACGACGTCGTCCTGGTCGACGGGGAGAGCACCCAGGTGCTGCGGGGCTGACCCTTACCCGGCGCGCACTGCGGCCGGCTTGCGCCGGAACACGATCCAGCGCATCGCGCAGTACATATAGACGGCCTCGCACCCGCCCGCGAGCAGCCGGGCCACATGATATTCCAGGCCGAGGGCGGTGAGGCCCGAGCCGACGCCGAGGATGAACGCCAGGTAGTTCACCAGGACCACGACCACATACACCGCGGCCTGCTTACCCATCGGCGCGTGCGAGTGGAAATTGAACGTGCGATTGAGCAGGAAGCTCAGCCCGAACGCGACGATGTAGGCGAGGGTGATCGACAGCCAGACGGGCAGGCCGAACACCCCGTGCAGCAGAGTGAGCAACAGCAGGTCGACGCCGAAGGTGAAGCTGTTGATCAGCGCGAAACCGAGAAAAGTGGCCGGTACATAGCGTTGGAGGCCGAACGGCAGCCTGGCGACGACCGCCTCGCACCAACGGGTGAATCGGTCGGCCACCGACTCGGTGACACTCGCCTGATGCTGCACGCGGCCAGCCTGCCAGCGCGAGATGAAGCCAGGATGAGCAGCGGGCAAACTGGCGAGTCGGCGACCTGCTACGTCAGCGACCCACAGCGGCGATCGGGCGGGTGTCGAAAGCGGTCCACGCGGCCAGGCAACGGCGGCGGGTGAATTCGTCGGCTTCGGCCAGGACGGCATCACGCAGCACGCGCGGATCGGCGGCCCAGCTCTCGGTGATCTCGGCGATCGCGCGCAGCCCGAACACACCGGTCGCTTCGAGCGCTGCGGACCACTCGTCGTGCGCGCCGGTGTAGACCCGTTCCATCGCGTCGGCGTCGATGCCCGCGTCGGCGAACTCGGCGGCCAACAGGGCGACGACCATCTCGCTGCGATCCTGCGGTTCCCTGATCATCCGGTCCTCCTTGCGATAACGGTGCGGCGCGGGCGGCGTCGCCTCAGTGGATGCGCCGAGCGCATCGATGGAGCGGAACGCGAAAACACTGGGTCTCGAAAAACACTGGGCAGCGAGGTGATTCACCGTCGAACCCACCGTGTACGGATATTCTGACGGATTGGACGGCGTATACACCAACGGGGCGCGCCAGATCACAGTCATACGGAAAATCACTGGTTTCGCAGCACAGCACTTCTGGTCACGTGACCACCAGGACACTGTGGATATTTCTTGTCGCGAAATGCCTACGTGAGGGCCTGGTGATCCATCGACCGGGACGAACCACCCGCGAAGGGCAGGACGTGCGGGTTAGCGTGAACAGGTGAACGAGCGCAGCGGTGACCTCGACGTGTTGATTTCGGCGTTGCCGGACGGGGCTGTCGTTGTCGACCCCGACCTGCTGGCGGGGTACCGGCAGGACTGGGCGCGCGATCCCGATGCGGGCACGCCGCTGGCGGTGGTGCGGGCGCGCAGTACCGCGGATGTGGCGGCGACCATGCGCTGGGCACACGCGAACAAGGTGCCGGTCGTGCCGCGTGGCGCCGGATCGGGGCTGTCCGGCGGTGCGACCGCGGTGGACGGCGGGATCGTGCTCAGTACCGAGTTGATGCGCGAAATCAGCATCGATGCCCGCACCCGGATCGCAGTGGCCCAGCCCGGGTTGCTCAATGCCGAGGTCAAGCGAGCAGTCGCGGCCGAGGGGCTGTGGTATCCGCCGGACCCGTCCTCGTTCGAGATCTGCTCGATCGGCGGCAACGCGGCGACCAACGCCGGCGGACTGTGCTGTGTGAAATACGGCGTGACCACCGACTACGTGCTCGGCATGGAAGTGGTGCTGGCCGATGGAACCGTGGTGCGACTCGGTGGGCCCCGACTCAAGGACTCGGCGGGGCTGTCGCTGACCAAGCTGTTCGTCGGGAGCGAGGGCACGCTGGGCGTGATCACCGAACTCACCCTGCGACTGCTGCCCGCGCAGCCACCACAGTCGACCGTGGTCGCGAGTTTCGGCTCTCTTCCCGCGGCGACCGAAGCGATCCTGGCCATCACCTCCACCCTGCGCCCCGCCATGCTCGAATTCATGGACACCGTCGCGATCAACGCGGTCGAGGACGAAATGCGCATGGGGTTGGACCGCACCGCTGCCGCATTGCTCGTCGCCCGCTCCGACGCCCCTGGCGAATTCGCCGGGCACGAAGCACAAGTGATGGTGGAGCTGTGCGAGAAGGCGGGGGCGACAGAGGTTTTCCACACCGAGGATGCCACCGAAGGTGAAGCCTTCACCGCCGCAAGGCGATTCGCGAGTCCCGCGGTGGAGAAGATCGGGCCGCTGCTACTCGAAGATGTCGGCGTGCCGCTGCCCCGCCTCGGCGACCTGATCGCCGGCGTCACCGCGATCGGTGAGCGCCATGATGTGCTCGTATCGGTGATCGCGCACGCGGGCGACGGCAACACCCATCCGCTGATCGTGCACGACCCCGCCGACCCCGACAACACCGCCCGCGCCCACCGCGCCTTCGGCGAGATCATGGACCTGGCCATCGCCCTCGGCGGCACCATCACCGGCGAACACGGCGTCGGCCGCCTGAAAAAGGCCTGGCTCCCCGACCAGGTGGGCCCCGACGTCATGGCTTTGACCCGCCGCATCAAAGACGCTCTCGACCCCGAAGGCATCCTCAACCCCGGCGCCGTTCTGTAGCGCGACTAGCATCCGAACTATGACCACCAGGCTCGAGCACAACGTCGCCGATACCCGCTACGAGATCTACCACGACGATGTCCTCGCGGGATACGCCGACTACGCCGAACGCGAGGACACCAAGGTCCGCGACTTCCACCACACCATGACCTTCCCCGAATTCCGGGGCCGCGGAGTAGCAGCCGAGGTCGTGCAGTTCGGCCTCGACGACGCCCGCAAAAACGGCTACAAGATCATCCCCACTTGCTGGTACGTCGAAAAATACGTCGGCGAGCACCCTGAATACGCGGATCTCGTCGCCTAGGCGCGAGAACTGGGGCTGGGCCCAGCACACGGTGCCCGACGTCCGCTCACGCCGGTTTCAGGACGTGCCAGGCGGCTGCCCGGTCAGGTTGGGTACCGAGTCAGGGTCCTATCCCCGACGGACCAGCTGGGTATCCGGCCCGGGCGCCACGATCGCCTCGTCGCCGCTGTCGGTGCGCACCCGGAAGGGCGGCGTGCCGTCCTCGCCGAGTATTTCGACGATCTCGAAGACCTGGTCGGGCTCACCGACGGTCCGACCGTGCACGATGAGCTGATCACCTACTGCCGCGTTCATGTGGTAGTCCCTTCGTAGCCTCCTGCCGACCTTCCGAGAGTTCAACGATACGGCCCGCCGGCGCACACGCGGAGCCTCACCGGTCGACAGGTTCACACCCGCTCGCGGCCGCCGAAGAGCTGCACGGCGTCGTTGGTGACCTCCACGGCCGCATCGGAGGCGATGAAGCGAAGGGCGCTGCGGCCTGACCATCACGCCGTGGCCATCGTGTGCGAAGCGGGGTGCACGACCCGGGCCGCGTCGGCTTATCCCGGTGGGCCGGCGTGCTGTATCCAGATGTCGGCCGGGCGTCAGTTGATCCCACTCGAGATCTATTGTGCTGCTTTGATATACGGATGAGCACCGAGCCTTTCCGGCTGATCCAACCCCTTGTCCTGGCAGAATCCATGCCGAGGTGGGCCGGACAGTTCCCACAGTTCGAGGCCGTCGTCGGCTATTCCGAGCTCGGGCACGTCTTCCTGGCGGAGTCCGGGGGTGAATTCGCGGTCCTGCATCCGTTCACCGCGTCCGCCAAGAGTTACGGCCGTTTTCCCAGCATCGAGGAATTCGCCGACACCGTGCTGCGCGACCCCGATTTCGCCGGCTACGTGCTGCTTCCCGAACACGTCGCCGAAGTCGGCGCACTACTCGGACCGCTCGGCGACAGCCAGGTCTACATTCCCCAGCCGTACCCGTTCCTCGGCGGCTCGATGGAGCCATCGACATACGCCATCGGCGATGTGTGGACCTTCCTCGATCTGGTCGCGCAAATGCAGGGCATCGAGTCGGTGCCGCCCGAGACGGCGGCGCGGATCTGCCGGTTCAGCGACGAGCATTTCGCGCGCGCACTGGCCGAGTGGGAATGGATCGGGCTCCAGGACAAGCAACCGGTCTTCGCCTCGCTGTTCGGCGACATCTTCCTCGGCAGCGACGACGGCGTGTGGCTGCTCGACATCGTTCAAGGAACCCTGGCCTGCCGGTGGTCGTCCTTCGACGCATGCGAAGCCGCTCTCAACGACCCAGAACAGGGACCACTGCTGCTGCGCACCGCATTGGCCAGCGAACTCGTCGAGGCCGGCGTCGTCCCCAGCTCCAACCAGGTATACGACTTCAGCCATCCACCGGTCCTCGGCGGCGCGCTCGAAGCGGACAACGTCGAGGTTCTCGACTTCGTCGTCGCCGTCGGCACGGCAGGTCAGATCCACAACCAGGCCCGGTTCATCCCGGCGGGAGCGCAGGTGTCGATCGTCGCCGATAAGCCTGCGCGCCGGTCCGGATGGCGAAAGTTGTTCGGCGGGAAGTAGGACTGCTCCGCTGAGAAAACGCGCGCCCCCGGCAAGAAGCTGCCGGGGGCGCGCGTTTTCGCGTCAGCGAAGGGATCAGCGCAGGATGTTGCGCGCCATCACCAGTCGCTGGATCTGGTTGGTGCCCTCGTAGATCTGAGTGATCTTCGCGTCGCGCATCATGCGCTCGACCGGGAAGTCGGTGGTGTAGCCGGCGCCGCCGAAGAGCTGGACGGCGTTGGTGGTGACCTCCATGGCCACATCCGAGGCGAAGCACTTGGCGGCGGCGGAGATGAAGCCGAGGTTCTTCTCGCCGCGCTCGGCGCGGGCGGCCGAGGTGTAGACCATCAGGCGGGCGGCCTCGATCTTCATGGCCATGTCGGCCAGCATGAACTCGGTGTTCTGGAAGCTGGCGATGGTCTTGCCGAACTGCTTGCGATCCTTGGTGTAGGCGATCGCGGCGTCGAGCGCGCCCTGGGCCAGGCCGACGGCCTGCGCGCCGATGGTCGGGCGGGTGTGGTCGAGGGTCTGCAGTGCGGTCTTGAAACCGGTGCCGGGCTCGCCGACGATGCGGTCGCCGGGGATGCGGCAGTTCTCGAAGTACAGCTCGGCGGTGGGCGAGCCCTTGATGCCCAGCTTGTGCTCGAGCGGGCCGACCACGAAGCCCTCGTCGTCCTTGTGGACCAGGAACGACGAAATGCCGTTGGCACCCTTGTCGGCGTCGGTCACGGCCATCACGGTGTACCAGGAAGACTTGCCGCCGTTGGTGATCCAGCACTTGGAGCCGTTGAGGATCCAGTCGTCGCCGTCGGCCTTGGCGCGGGTGCGCATGGCGGCGGCGTCGGAACCCGCCTCACGCTCGGACAGCGCGTAGGAGGCCATCTCGCCGTTGACGATGTCGGCCAGCACCTTGGTCTTGAGCTCTTCGGAACCGTTGAGGATCAGGCCCATGGTGCCGAGCTTGTTCACGGCGGGGATCAGCGAGGAGGAGCCACACACGCGGGCGACTTCCTCGATCACGATACAAGTGGCGACCGAGTCGGCACCCTGGCCGCCGTAGGCCTCCGGCACGTGCACGGCGTTGAAGCCTGCGGCGTTGAGCGCGGTGAGCGCCTCCTCCGGGAAGCGGGCGTTGCCGTCGACGTCCTTGGCGTAGGGAGCGATTTCCTTCTCCGCGAGGCCACGAATGGCGCCGCGCAGCTCGTCGTGGAAGTCCTCGAGCTTGAACAGGTCGAAATCGGGGTTACCGGCCATCGGGGGCACACTCCTGGTCGTGGTCGTGATCGCTGCGCGGTCTCACAGCGCGTGGTGCGTCGGCACGCAGTGCCAATCTACCGAGGATTATACGCGCGGCACTCTATCGCTACATGGGGATATAGGGGTGGCACTCAGTGTCACCGTCTCGCGCATCGGCGCGCGTGGCGCTCACAGGCTACCGAGGCGGGCGGTGAGTAGATCGGCCACCTCGCGTGGCGGCATGTCGCGGGGGAACACCGCGAGCACCAGTTCACCGGGCTCGGTCGGCGCGCGTCTACCGCGCGCGATCATGGCCAGCTCGGTGCGCAGGTCGCCCACCGCGGCCCCCGACTCACCCCGGACCATCCTGCGCAGCAGGTAATTGTGCGTGGCGGTCACCGCGGCCGTGTACTGGACGCGGGCGAGGTCGGGCACCTCCGGCAACCGGCCGCGCAGGAACTCGGTGAACAGCCGCTCGTACCGGAACACCGTGACGATCTCGCGCTCGCGCAACGCGGGCACCCGCCGCACCACCTGATAACGCCGCGACGCGATATCGCGCCATTGCGTGAACCGCTCGAACACCCCGATCACGGCCTCGCACACCGCATCCCACGGATCTCCGTCGGCCCCCGCGAGGAATTCCTCCGCCGAGGCGAGCTGGAACTCGTGATCAGCGAAGATCACATCCTCTTTGGACCGGAACTGCCGGAAGAACGTCCGCCGCGAAATCCCCGCCGCCACCGCGATCTCGTCCACCGTCGTCGCCTCGTACCCCCGCTCGGCGAACAACCGCAACGCCTGATCAACCACCGTGAGCCGAAACTGCGCCGCATCATCGTGTGCCACGGTGATCAACCGTAGTCATCCCTGCGCGAGCACCTCAAACGACGTCGCTGCTCGTCCGGGGTCAGCTCAACAGTTCGTCCACCGAAGACACGTCCAGAGATCGCCGGAGCCACGCGGCCAGCTGCTCTTCGTCGTGACACGCACGGATCCGTTCCGCCGCATCCTCGGTGACGGCAACACCTCGGTGCCGAAGGACCACCAATACATCCTCGGCCCGCCCTTCCGCACGCCCCTGAGCCCTGAGCTTTTGCGCGGATTCGGAACGGAAGAACGAGAGATCGGTGGCCATGTGCTTCCTCCAGGTCTCGGCAGCGTCGGTATGAGAAATGCCCTGCTCGATCAACTCGACATAGAACTCGGTCGTTTCGTTCCCGCCCAGTCGGCGAATGCCCGCAACGATCGCTACCAGTATCGCACCGATCTCCGCTTCGCGGGCGTGGGTGATGGCCGACAGCGCCGCCAAAGGCAGGTCTTGGACAACCACGACCGGGTCGGTGATCGCCGGCACATTGTGCGGGCCGAGCACCAGCGGGTGAAGCGTGATCGCGGTCCAGAAAGCGTGCCCCAGTTTCATCGGAGTCGTCGCCCACCGCGCGGTGGCATGGTCGTGACAGATGACGACCAGGATGACCGGCAGCTTGTACTTGTTGCGCAGGAAGGTCACATAATACGACCAAGCATCAGGTCGCGAGTCGTCCGCGCAGGACTGCGCCTCTACGACCATCAGAAATCTGTCGTCGACAGTCGTGATATCCAAGATCGTGTCGGCGCGCCGCTCCACCGGAGTCGTCTCCGTGAGATCTACCGAAATTTGCTCCACTGCAGTTGGTTTGGAGAAGGGCAGCTTCAGTACCGAGAAGGCATGAGCAATCGCCGCCGCATCATGCTGGAAAATGCGATGCATCGCTTCATGCGATGAGGTCACCATGCACGGAACGTACGCCCGCTCGAACATCAGTGCGAAATCTGCGGCAATTCGCGCGAATTCGGCGATTCGGGCATGGTGTCACCCACACTGCGACCGCACCACAGTGCGAGGAGCGTTTCGGCTAGCCGAGGAGTTTGGTTCGCAGCGCCTCGTCTTTGGCGAGGACCATTTCCTCCAGGCCGGATTGGAACTGTTCCATGCGGGTGCGCAGGGAGTCGTCGGAGGTGGCGAGGATGCGGGTGGCGAGTAGGCCCGCGTTGCGGGCGCCGCCGATGGACACGGTGGCTACCGGGACGCCCGCGGGCATTTGGACGATCGACAACAGCGAGTCCATGCCGTCCAGGTATTTCAGCGGAACCGGGACGCCGATGACCGGCAGGGGGGTGGCCGAGGCGACCATGCCGGGCAGGTGGGCTGCGCCGCCCGCGCCGGCGATGATGACCTTCAGACCACGGCCTGCCGCTTCGCGGGCGTAGTCGAGCATGCGCGCAGGGGTGCGGTGGGCGGAGACGACGCCTACCTCGAAGCGGATGCCGAATTCGGCGAGTGCTTCGGCGGCGGCTTCCATGGTGGGCCAGTCGGAGTCGCTGCCCATGATCAGGCCGACCTGGGGTCCGTTGGTGCTCACGTGCGTTCCTTCGGGTAGGCGGCTGGCGCCGCGATTTCGGCCTCGCATCCGAGGGCTCTCCTGCGATCGACTCCCACAATCGTCGAGAGACGTTGTGGGCGAGGGGTTCTCACGCGCCGTGCGGGTCCCAGCCGTCGGTCCAGACGGCGTGCGACATCCAGTGCGCTGCCCGCTCGGCCTTCTCGCGCACCTCGGTGACGTCGTCGCCGAGGATGTTGATGTGGCCGATCTTGCGATCGCGACGCTCACCCTTGCCGTAGAGGTGGACCTTGGCCTCGGGCAGGCGGGCGAACAGGTGGTGCAGGCGTTCGTCCATCGACATCTCGGGCGCCTGGGCGGCACCGAGGATGTTCGCCATCACCGTCACCGGGGCGAGCGGCGTCGTATCACCGAGCGGATAGTCCAGGACCGCGCGCAGGTGCTGCTCGAACTGGCCGGTGCAGGCACCGTCCATGCCCCAGTGGCCCGAGTTGTGCGGGCGCATGGCGAGCTCGTTCACCAGGAGTTCGCCGGCGTGGGTCTCGAACAGCTCCACGGCCATGACTCCCACCACACCGAGCCCCGCGGCGAGCTCCAGCGCCATGGTCTCGGCGCGGGCAGCGAGGTCCTCGTCCAGATCCTGGGCGGGCGCGATCACCACGGCGCACTGCCCGTTGCGCTGCACGGTCTCCACGACGGGCCAGGTCGCGGCCTGCCCGAACGGTGAACGCGCGACCATGGCCGACAGCTCACGCTTCAACGAGACCTTCGACTCGGCCAGCAACTGCACACCGTGCGCGAGCTGGTCGGTGACCAACCGGGTGGCCTCGGCCGCGTCGGCGGGCATCCACACCCCGCGACCGTCGTAGCCACCGCGCACAGCCTTGAGCACGAACGGCCAGCCGTGCTCGTCACCGAAGGCCACCGCGTCCGCGGGCGCCTCGACCTCGACGAACGCCGGGACCGGCAGACCGAGCGCGGACAGCTTCGTGCGCATGGCCAGCTTGTCCTGGGCGAAGATCAGCGCCTGCGGCGGGGGCGCCACGTTCACGCCCTCGGCGACCAGCACGTCGAGGTGCTCGGTCGGCACGTGCTCGTGGTCGAAGGTCAGCGCGTGCGAGCCGTGGGCGGCTCTGCGCAGCGCGGACAGGTCGTCGTGGCTGCCGAACACGACGTCGGGGCTCACCTGGGCGGCGGGGTCGTCGGGCCGCTCGGCGAGCACCCGTAGACGCTGACCGAGGGCTACCGCCGCCTGGTGCGTCATGCGCGCGAGCTGGCCCCCACCGACCATCGTGACGGTGGGCATGGCTGACGAATCGAATGAACGTGCACTCACGTCGTGCAATGTTGTCATGTCGAAAGCGAATGTTCGCGACCGGTACACTCAGAACTCGTGTCAATCGTCGACGACGTGGTCAGCGTCCTTCCCCCGCGCCTGCGCGAAACCGCGATCAGGCATAAAGAGCTGATCAAATTCGCCATCGTCGGAGCCACGACGTTCGTGATCGACAGCGGCCTCTACTACCTCCTCAAATGGACGATTCTTTCGGACAAACCGCTCACCGCCAAGATCATCTCGGGCGTGGTGGCGGTGATCGCCTCCTACATCCTCAATCGAGAATGGTCGTTCAAGAACCGGGGCGGCCGGGAGAAGCATCACGAGGCGCTGCTGTTCTTCGGAGTGAGCGGAATCGGCGTGGTGCTCGCCAATATCCCGCTGTGGATCTCGATCTATGTGCTCGATCTGCGCCAACCCCACGTGAGCTTCCTCGTGGAGAACCTGGCCGACTTCTTCAGCGCGTTCATCATCGGAAACCTGCTGCAGATGGCGTTCCGGTTCTGGGCGATGCGGCGCTGGGTGTTCCCCGACGAGATGGACGAGATCGTCGCCGGTCTCGAGGAGCTGATCGAAGAGGAGCAGGAGCACCTCGGCCGCAGCTGAGTCAGCGCGGCTCGGTCAACGTCGCGTTCTGCGGGCGGTTGGGCTTGGAGCCGAGGAACACCGCGAACAGGGCCGGACGGCGACGCTGTAGCTCGAGCCGGCCACCGTCGGCCTCGACCAGCGCCCTGGCCAGCGCGAGACCCACACCGGTCGATCCGCCCGCGGAGAAACCCCGATCGAAGATGTGCGGCGCGAGTTCGTCGCGAACTCCCTCGCCCTCGTCGGACACTTCCACGCAGATCAGCGGGTGGCGCGAACTCATCGTGGGCACCGTGCGCACCGAGATCGTGCAGGTGCCGCCGCCGTGCATCAGGGCATTGTCGACCAGCACCGCCACCGCCTCGCGCAGCCGTGAACCGGTGATCGGGGCGCGCAGGGATTCGTCGCCGAGCAGCTGCAGCTCGCGGCCGGTCTCGTGGAACGGGTGGGTCCACTCGGTGACGACGCCGCGCAGTTCCGCCATCACCGGAACCGGATCGCGGTCGGTGGCGTCTTCGTCGCGGGACGCGCGGACGAGGTCGTCGATGGCCTCGGTGAGCCGGTCGACCTGAGCCATCGCCTCCTCGGCCTCGTGCACCACTTCGGGGTCGGCATGGGTGGACAACTCATCGAGCCGCAGGCGAACGGCGGTCAGGCGGCTACGTAGCTGGTGGGAAACGTCGGCCACCAACGCGTGCTCGCGTTGCAGACGGCCCGCGATCTCGACGGTCGCCGAATCGAGCACATCGGAGACCCGGTCCAGTTCGGCGATGCCGTGGCGGCGCGGATCGGGCCGGAAGTCGCCCATCGCCAGCCGAGCGGCCCTGGCGGCCACGTCGCGCAGTGGATCGGCGACCCGGCGCGCGGTCACCACCGCGACCGAGAACGCCGCGCCGAGTGAGGCGAGCACGGCCAGCGCCACCGCGGCCACCGCCTGCTCCTGGCGGGAATGCATCGGCCCGGCGGGCACCTCGAGCCGCAGCGAACCGGAGGTGCCCATCGACAGCGATTCGACCAGCGGATCGCCGACCTCGTCGACGCCGACATCGGTGCGCGCGGCGTTGTCGTGCGGGGCCGGATAGACGATCGTGAGTTTGCCGCCCTCGGGGACCAGCGCGCTCATGGCGCGCACGTCGAGGCCGTTCTGCACGGTCCCGTCGCCACCCTCCTGGGCGATGACCTCGGTCGCGATCCGTTCCAGCCTGCTCTGCAGATCGTTGCGGGTGATGTCTTCGACCCACAGCCACGCGGTGTAGATCAGCGGCACGCCGAGCACCACCGTGGTGATGGTCAGCACGGTCAGGATCGAACGCAGGATGCGGCGGCGCACCCGTCAGCCTCGGTGCGAGGTGGGTCCGTCGGTGTTGAGCCGGAACCCGACCCCACGCACGGTGACGATGCGGCGCTCGGCCATCGGGCCCTCGTCCCCGATCTTGCGACGCAACCAGGACATGTGCATGTCGAGGGTCTTGGAGCCGCGCAGGTCGGCGTCGCCCCAGACCTCGCGCAGGATGGTCTCGCGCGAGACCACCTGACCCGCCCGGTCGATGAGGACCTTGAGCAGCTCGTACTCCTTGTTGGCCAGGTTCACCTCGGCCCCGTTCACCAGCACGCGCCGCGCCGCGGGTTCGAGCCGGATCGCGCCCACCTCTACGGCATCGTCACCGATTCCGCTGCGCCGCAGCAGAGCTCGCACACGGGCGAGCAGTTCGGCCAGCCGGAAGGGTTTGCCGACGTAGTCGTCGGCGCCCGCGTCGAGACCGACGACGAAGTCGACCTCGTCGGTGCGGGCGGTGAGCATCAGCACCGCCAGATCGGCGCCGCTCGCGCGAACCTGCCTGCACACCTCGAGCCCGTCCATGCCGGGCAGGCCGAGATCGAGGATCAGCAGATCGTGATTGCCCTCGAGCGCGCGGCGCAACACCGCGGGTCCGAAGCGTTCGACGGTGACGGTGTAGCCCTCACGCCCCAGTGCGCGCGACAGGGGTGCGGCGATCGCCTCGTCGTCTTCGGCCAGCAGGACTGCGGTCATGTGCACAGGTTAAGCGAACCTCCGCCCGCGCTACGGCCGTGCGCAGCTGAGCAACGCTGCGCGTCGGCGCCCCCGGTGCGAAACCTCCGCCTGCGCTGGGGCGGTGCGCAGCACTGGAACGCTGCGCGTCGGGCGCCTCAACGGTAGCCGCCACCCCAGTGTTGTTCGTTGGCGGAGCGGCCCGCCTCGAATACCTGGTGGTAGAGCAGCGAATGGACCTGCTGCACCTGGGGCACATCGTCGTACTCGAGGGGCTCCTCCGACGAGGAGCCGATGATCAGCGTGCCGGTGCCGAGTACCCGGTCGAACAGACCGTGGCGGAACTGCACACTGGAGATGCGACTGAGCGGGATGTCGATGCCGGTGTGGGTGACCACGCCCTGACGCACCAGCACCCGTCGCCCGGTGACGATGAAATGCGTGGACTTCCAGGCGATCACCCGGGCGACGACCCGCCACGCGATCAGACCGAACCAGATCAGGCCGATCAGGATCAGCAGCACCGTGCGCACGTGGCCGGTGGTGTTGCGCCAGGCCAGCCCGCCGAGGAAACCGGCGACCGCGGTGGCGGCGATGAGAAAGACGATGGGCCAGACCAGCATTTTCCAGTGCGGGTGGCGGTGCAGGATCAGCTGCTCGTCGGGCGCGAGGACATCCTCCGGGTAACCCATGCTCCGAACAGTACCGCGCTGGCACACCGCATTTCTCGATGCCACGGCCGAGGCGATACTGTGGATTACACGCTAGATGCCAGGTTTTGCCCATATCTGCTTGCTCGACATCGACAGTGGAGGCACGCGTGACCGATGATCTGACTCAGCTCGAAATCCTCACGGCCCTCGAACCTGTGGCCGAACAGAACCTCAACAGGCACCTCGCCATCGCCAAGGACTGGAATCCCCACGATTACGTTCCGTGGGAGGAAGGCCGCAATTTCGCCGCGATGGGCGGCAGCGATTGGGAGCCAGGGCAATCCAGGCTCACCGATGTCGCCAAGGCCGCGATGATCACGAACCTGCTCACCGAGGACAACCTCCCCTCCTATCACCGGGAGATCGCCGAGAACTTCTCCCTCGACGGCGCGTGGGGTACCTGGGTGGGGCGGTGGACCGCCGAGGAGAACCGCCACGGCATCGTGATCCGCGACTACCTCGTGGTCACCCGCGGCGTCGACCCGGTGGCGCTAGAACAAGCACGCATGGTGCACATGACCCAGGGCGCGCACGCGCCGGCGAATTGGGGCGGTTTCCTGGTCAACGTCGCCTATGTGACGTTCCAGGAGCTGGCCACCCGGGTGAGCCACCGCAACACCGGTCGCGTCTGCGACGACCCGGTCGCCGACAAGATGCTGGCCCGCGTCGCCACCGACGAGAACCTGCACATGATCTTCTACCGCAACCTGTGCGCGGCCGCGCTCGACCTGGCCCCCGATCAGTCGATGCCCGCGATCACCAAGGTGCTCACCAACTTCCAGATGCCGGGCGCGGGCATGCCCAACTGGCGGCGCAACGGTGTGCTGATGGCCAAGCACGGCATCTACGACCTGCGCCAGCACCTCGACGAGGTGATCCGGCCGGTGCTCAAGCAGTGGAACATCTTCGACCGCAACGACTTCGGCGCGCGCGGCGAGGCGGCGCGCGATGAACTGGCACTGTTCATCGACAAGCTGGAGAAGGACGTGCTGCGATTCGAGGAACAGCGCGACCGGCTGCTGGCGCGCGAGCGCGTGGTGGCCGAGCGTGCGACCGCGGGTGCGGCCGCACGCTGATCCGCGCCGGGGACGGGTCCGATTCGGGCCCGTCCTCAGTACTGTCTCAGTACTGTCCGCGCAGGTGGGAGACGTCGCCCGCGGATACCGCTTCGTCGCCGATGAGCAGTCGCCCGGTGTCGTCGATGCCGGTCGCGACGCCGGTGACGACCTTTCCGCCGGGAAGTTCGGCGCGCACGTCCACCCCGATCGTGGCGCAGCGATCGCGATAGGCGGCCGCGAGTTCGGCGCTGTCCCAGCCCGCGCGCTCCCACGCGGTGAAGCGGCGCGCGAACTCGGTCAGCATCCCCGCGGCGAGGGCGGTGCGGTCGATGGTCTGCGCACCGGCCAGCGACAGGGAAGTCGCATGGGCGACAGGCAGTTCCGACTCGTCGAGGTCGACGTTCATCCCGATGCCGACCACCACCGCTGGTGCGACGCCGGTCGCGGCGACTTCGGCCAGGATGCCGGCGAGCTTACGGCCGTCGAGCAGAACGTCGTTGGGCCACTTCAGCTCCGGGGCGACGCCTGCCGTGCCGCGCAGCGCGTCGACCACCGCGATGCCGGTGAGCAACGGCAACCAGCCGAGCGCGGCGGGGTCGATGCCCGGCAGGCGCACCAGGATCGACAACGAGATCTGCGCCAGGGGCGGACTCACCCAGGCGCGGGCGTGCCTGCCGCGACCGCTCACCTGCTCCTCGGCGAGCAGGGCGTGGCGGTCGGTGGAGGGGTCGGCCGCGCGGGCGACCAGGTCGGCGTTGGTCGATCCGGTCGACTCGACTACATCGATCCGGTCGTAGAACGACAGGCCCGGCGAGCTGCGCAGACCCTGTACATCGATGGGTGCCCTGTTCATTCTCGGCACGTTACTGGACTTCTCTGTGACTGATCATGACCATACCTAGCTGGGGTTTCTCTACTGGCCGGTAAGCGAGACTGCCGTGGTGCGCGACGGTGTCACTCGTTACACTCGCAACCCATGACGAGTGTCCAGCAGCAGCCCGCATCGGAATCGGCGGGCACCCCCGATATCCACACCACCGCCGGGAAGCTGGCTGATCTGCGGAATCGGCTGGAAGAAGCGCAACACCCGATGGGTGAGACCGCGGTCGACAAGGTGCACGCCAAGGGCAAGATGACCGCGCGCGAGCGCATCCTCGCCCTGGTCGACGAAGGCTCCTTCGTCGAGCTCGACGCCCTCGCCAAGCACCGCAGCGTGAATTTCGGCCTGGAGAACAACCGCCCGCTCGGTGACGGTGTCGTCACCGGATACGGCACCATCGACGGCCGCGACGTGTGCATCTTCTCCCAGGACGTCACCGTGTTCGGTGGGTCGCTCGGCGAGGTCTACGGCGAGAAGATCGTCAAGGTGATGGACCTGGCGATCAAGACCGGCCGTCCGCTGGTCGGCATCAACGAAGGCGCGGGCGCGCGGATCCAGGAGGGCGTCGTCTCCCTCGGGCTCTACGGCGAGATCTTCCACCGCAACGTGCAGGCCTCCGGCGTGATCCCGCAGATTTCGCTGATCATGGGCGCCGCCGCGGGTGGTCACGTGTACTCCCCCGCGCTCACCGACTTCGTGGTGATGGTCGATCAGACCTCGCAGATGTTCGTCACCGGACCCGACGTGATCAAGACCGTCACCGGTGAAGAGGTCTCGATGGAGGACCTCGGCGGCGCGCACACCCACATGGTGAAGTCCGGCGTTGCCCACTACGTCGCCTCCGGCGAGCAGGACGCCCTCGACTACGTCAAGGACCTGCTGGGCTACCTGCCGAGCAACAACCGCGCCGAGGCCCCGCGCCACGCGCCCACCGACCCGATCAACGGTGCGATCGACGAGTCCCTCACCGACGAGGACATCGAGCTCGACACGATCATCCCGGATTCACCGAACCAGCCCTACGACATGCACGAGGTCATCCGCCGTCTGCTCGACGACGACGAGTTCCTCGAGGTGCAGGCCGAGCGCGCGATGAACATCATCTGCGGATTCGGCCGGGTGGACGGCCGCAGCGTCGGCATCGTCGCCAACCAGCCGACCCAGTTCGCCGGCTGCCTCGACATCGACGCCTCGGAGAAGGCCGCGCGCTTCGTGCGCACCTGCGATGCCTTCAACATCCCGATCATCACCCTGGTCGACGTGCCCGGCTTCCTGCCCGGTACCGGCCAGGAATACAACGGCATCATCCGCCGCGGCGCGAAGCTGCTCTACGCCTACGGCGAGGCCACTGTGGGCAAGATCACGATCATCACTCGCAAGGCTTACGGCGGCGCCTACGACGTCATGGGTTCCAAGCACATGGGCGCCGATGTGAACCTGGCGTGGCCGACCGCGCAGATCGCCGTGATGGGCGCTTCGGGGGCCGTCGGCTTCGTGTACCGCAAACAGCTCGCCGACGCCGCCAAGAACGGCGACGACGTCGATGCTCTGCGCCTCGAGCTGCAGAACGAGTACGAGGACACTCTGGTGAACCCGTACGTCGCGGCCGAGCGTGGCTACGTCGACGCGGTCATCCCGCCTTCGCACACCCGTGGCCAAATCGTGTCGGCGCTGCGGCTGCTCGAACGCAAAATGGTGACCTTGCCGCCGAAGAAACACGGCAACATTCCGCTCTGAAAACGCGATATTCCCGAAGAGCCGCGCACACTGATTGTGGGAAGCAACTATTGATCAGCGCGGTTCTACCCGGAATGATCGCGGCAACCGCGCTGTGAAGCGAAGTAAGTGCAGGAAGGATCTGGCACTGTGACAACTGTGGCAGAAGAAGACGTGTTGACAGTCGCCGAGCTCGAGCTCGTCGTCGAACCACTCGTCGAAGAGGCTCAACTACCGGCAGACGCGGTGGCCCAGGCCCCCGTCGAAGCCGCGGGCGAGCCGCTGTTCCGCATTCTCAAGGGCTCGCCCACCGATCAGGACATCGCGGCACTGGTCGCCGTCCTGAGCGCGGCGTCGGCCAACGCACCAGCGGGCGGTACGAACGAACCGGCCGACGCCTGGGGTACATCGACGATGATGCATCGGGGCACGAACCCGTTCTCGCCGTACGTGTACCCGATGCTGTCGCATCTGCGCTGAGGTGCCGGAGCTCGAGCCGGCTGATCGGGCTGATGGCGCGGTGACCACGCTGGTTCTGGCGTCGGCCTCGCCTGCCCGGCTCGGGATCCTGCGCACCGCGGGCATCGACCCCGTGGTGCGGGTCTCGGGCGTGGACGAGGACGCGGTATCGGCAGCGCTGCCTGCCGGTACCTCCTCCGAGGATGTCGTCGTCGCCCTGGCCCGCGCCAAGGCGGCCGACGTCGCCGCCACCATTCCCGGGCTCAACGCCGACTGTGTGGTGGTCGGCTGTGATTCGATGCTGCTCGTGGACGGTCAGCTCCAGGGCAAACCGCATACCCCCGAGGTGGCGCGCGAGCGGTGGGCCACGATGGCGGGCCGCAGCGCCGATCTGATCACGGGGCACTGCGTACTGCGCATGCGCGAGGGCGCGATCGTCGCGGAATCGGCCGAATGCAGCAGGACCACGGTGCATTTCGCGAAGCCGACGCCGGACGAACTGGATACCTATATCGCGTCGGGCGAACCGTTGAAGGTGGCGGGCGCGTTCACGTTGGACGGGCTCGGCGGCTGGTTCGTCGACCGGATCGAAGGTGACCCGTCCAGCGTCATCGGGATCGGACTACCGCTGTTGCGCCGACTGCTCGAAGAAGTCGGTGTCGGTGTCACGCAGCTGTGGCGGGATCCGCGGGGCTGACGGCGCGATCACGTGCTGCTCACCCGGCTCCTTGGCCGGGGCGCGATCGGGTGCCGACATCGTGAGGTCGAGCCGGGCGGTACACAGCTCGGGCTCGACGAAGGGATGCAACTGCACGTCCACCCGGCCGCCGGCGCCGTTGCGTTCGAGTACCTCCCGCATGAGCCCCATGTGCACTCCGCACACCACCTCGGAGTGCGAGCGGGCCAGTTCCCGCAGCGGGCAGGCGGTGAGGTTGATCTGAACGTGCTCCGGCGTCTCGCCGGTCGGCTCCTTCTCGGGCGCGAACCCGAGCTCCGACATCAACGACATGGTGATGTCCCTGGCATCGGCGAGGGTTTCCACCGGCTGTGTGCCGATGTCCATCCGCGCGCCCCACGCACGCCCGGCGGCGACGGCGGCGGCGGAGCGGGTGACCGGATCGGGACCGAGATGGTCGGCGAGGACCTGGGCGAGCTCTTGGTACCCCACCGAGCGCTGCACCGCGCGATAGCCGATCCGCGGGCGTCCGCGACCGCGTGGCGGCTGCTGGAACTGGCGAACCAGGGATTCACGGGTGAGGACGTCGAGGTGGAATCGGACGGTGGTGACGTGCTGTCCGGTGATGCGGGCCAGTTCCTGGGCATCGAGGGGCTCGGTGGCGCCACGTAGGATCGCGAGCAGTCGCCGTCGCGGCCAAGAATCGGACATAGCTCACCCCTCCTCTCCAGAGACTTTATCGGACATCCGTGCGCTTTATTCGCCCATTGTGTCGATTCGTGATGCGCCACCACAGACTTACCATCGGCTGCGACCACACCGTGCTCGCACCCACCCAACTCGCGTGAAGGACCACACCGTGCCCGTTGCCCCGGATCCGCACCCCGCCTTCGGTTCCTACGCAGTCCCGCATCGATTGGTAACCACAGAATGGCTGTCCGCAAACATCGGCGTGCGTGGTTTACGAATCATCGAGTCCAACGATGACATCCTGCTCTACGACATCGGCCATGTCCCGGGCGCGGTCAAGATCGACTGGCGTGGCGACCTGAGCGACCCGGTGACCCGCGATTATATCGACGGCAAGCGCTTCACCGAACTGATGCGCGCCAAGGGTATCGAGCGCGACGACACCATTGTGGTCTACGGCGATCGCGGCAATGCCCAGGCCGCGCACACCGCCTGGATCTTCACGCTGTTCGGCCACGAGGACGTGCGCCTGCTCGACGGCGGCCGCGACGCCTGGATCTCCGAGGAGCGCGACACCACTTTCGACCAGCCCTACCCCACGCCCAGCGACTACCCGCAGGTCGTGCGCGACGACTCCACCGCGCGCGCGTTCCGCGAGGAGGTGCTCGCCCGGCTGGGCAAACCCCTGGTCGATGTGCGCTCGGCGCAGGAGTACACAGGCGAGCTCGACGACAAGGCGCTCGATCAGGAAAACGGCGGCGAGGCATCGCCCGCCACGCGCGGAACCGCGTGGTTACGCTCCGCCGCCTCCTCGGGCCCGCCGTCTTCGACCCAGCGCGACGGCCACGTCCCGACCGCGGTGAACATCCCGTGGACCAACGCGGCCACGATCGACGGCCGTTTCCGCTCACGCGCCGATCTGGACGAGGTCTACGGCGCACTGCCCGACGAGGATCTGGTCGTGTACAGCCGGGTAGGCGAGCGGTCGAGCCACACCTGGTTCGTCCTGACATTCCTGCTCGGCCGCAGGTCGGTGCGTAATTACGACGGTTCCTGGATCGAATGGGGCAACTCGGTGCGCGTGCCGATCGCCACCGGCACCGAACCCGGTGTCGCGAATCAGATCATTTGAAACATGTTCACATCATCGGACGCCGCGTAGTGTGACCTGCGACCTACTGGACAGTAGGGCTAGCCGAGTTCGAGCAGGGTTGGCACACTGCCTACACTCGCCCGAGACGAAAGTTGTCGATA